>JANOKJ010000120.1:0-5114 GCA_031419275.1 Akkermansiaceae bacterium
GGATTAAAAAGGAGAACTTTTATTGGTTTTTGAAGGAGTGTGAATGGCGCTTCAACGGAGGAGATCACAAAAAGCTACTAAACCAGCTTAAACATTGGTATAAACAGTCACACCACTAGTCCTTAGCTAGTACAGCCCCTAATGTTTTTTTGATGATTAGACCTCTGGCTTTGCCATCTCCTGGTTGACAGATTGCTTTTGGCGTGGATGCTCTTTTTTCTCTCATGAAAATTTGGACCCTTACTCCCCTAATGACTGCTGCTGTAATGGTAGCGATTCCAACCCTTGCACGTTCCGAGCCTGCTCCGAACGCAGTTCCTCCTACAGCATCCAAACCGGCTGCTGAACAACCTGAAATGAAAATGCCCGAAACACCTGCTGATGTAGCCGCCGCTCCCGCCGATGCCGTTAAAACCCCTAGTGGTCTTGCCTCTAAAGTCCTCAAAGCTGGTAATGGCGATAAAAAGCCGACCGCTGCCGATACAGTGACAGTTCACTACTCCGGTTGGACCACGGACGGAAAAATGTTCGATAGCTCGGTGAAACGTGGCGAACCGACAAGCTTTCCTCTCGGTCAAGTCATCAAAGGTTGGACCGAAGGGGTGCAATTGATGGTTGTAGGAGAGAAACGTCGTTTCTGGATTCCTGAAGACCTCGCTTACGGTCCAGTTGTTCCGGATAGTGGTCGTCCCGGCGGTATGCTTTGCTTTGATGTTGAACTACTTGAAATCAAGGAAGTAGCCAAGGTTCCAGCAGATGCTAAGAAGACTGCAGGTGGTGTATCTTACAAGATCAAGAAGGAAGGTGCTGGCGAGAAGCCCACCGCAGATCAGCTCATTACGTTCCATTTCACTGCCAAGACCATGGACGGTCAAACGCTTCAGGACAGTCGCTTAGAGCCTAATGTTCCAACCGCACCGCTCGATAAATTACCAAAAGAACTTGGTGAGCTATTTACCGACATGAAGGCTGGCGAACAGCGCGACTGCTGGTTGCCTGAGCCTCGCGCTCCTGGTGGATTCGTCGTTGCAGATGTTGAGCTGATTTCCTTCAAAGCAGCACCTCCTGCACCTGAAGTTCCCAAAGATGTTGCGGCTGCTCCAGCTGATGCTCTCAAAACTGCAAGTGGAATTGCTCACAAGGTTCTTACCGCAGGTACTGGTAAGGAAAACCCTAAAGCTACAGATAAGGTTAAAGTGCATTACTCTGGCTGGACGACTGATGGCAAAATGTTCGACAGTTCTGTAACCCGAGGCGAACCAACTTCATTCCCGCTTGATCAAGTTATCAAAGGCTGGACTGAAGGAGTGCAGCTGATGGTGGCCGGTGAAAAGCGTCGTTTCTGGATCCCAGAAACTCTCGCATATGGCCCAGTCGTTCCAGGCAGTGATCGTCCCGGCGGTATGTTGGTTTTCGATGTTGAGCTTCTTGAGATCGTCAAATAAGCCACGGATTTTATTCAATCAATTAGGGTCGTCAGTGCATTGCTACTGACGACCTTTTTTGTTATCGAATTGGAAGTGCACAGAATCCCAGAAGGGATTCCAGACATTAGCTCGGGGTTGAGTAAAGCGATACCTCGAGAAACCATGGAGCAAAAAACAAGCACCCCGGAGGGCGTGCCAGATAGGTGGACCCAGCAGTCTTGGAGCTGCGAATCTTTCTTCGACCCCGTTAGGGTCGGTAAAATGTGGGGTGATTTACCTCGGGGTGTCGCTTCGCTCAACCCCGAGCTAATATCTTTGATCCCTTCGGGATCGGATTATTTAGACATAACCATTTTCATAGGTTCGGAAGTGTGTCAGGGTCACGTCTCAACTCTCATGTCTCTATCTAATAAAGGTTACAAAACTCTCAATCATCGCGATGTCCAATACCGTTGGATGATGAAGAATCGTAGTGGAGTCAATGAGGCATCGGTCTATACGAATGAGGCAATTGGTGGGCGTGAACTTATCGCTGAGCTACCTCGGATCGTGATGTTGACGCAGGTGTTGGAAGCGATCGATTTCGCTAACGCTAATAACTGGAAACCCAACGAGGCGGGTGAGCCATTGCGTTGTAAGCATACGCGTAAAGGTTTCGTGCTGGCGGAATAAATTGATTTAAGAATTTAACCACAGAGGAGCAGAGGGCACAGAGAGGTATATTTATCCTAGAACCAAGCATTGCCCTCACTCTGCTCCTGCGATATTTCTCATGGCATGATCTCATCGCGTCCATTACTTGCCATTCTCACTCTGCTATTCTCGGTGGGGGTTTCCAAAGCCGATGAGAACCCACCTCAGGTTCAAAAGCTTGAACTCATGGGGAATCGGTTTTTCACGTTTAACACGATTGTCCGCGTGAATCAGATTGAGGCGAAGCGGAATGAAAATCATGGCACGGATGAATCCAGTATTCACACGCCAAAAGAGGCACGCACGTTTCGTGAAGCAATCGATGCCGCTTGGCCGGGTGCGAAGATCACTTGGGCGTTCAGTTGGTTGGCGCTGAATGATCAGACCGAAAACTACAGCGAGATTCGGAAGTTGGTGGTCTCTTACCACGAAAAATATGGCGATGAGATCACGTTCATTCCCGGTGGTTATTTCGCGAACATGTATAACAGCCGTGAGCAAGTGAATCGCGATCTGCACGACGGTTTAGAATTGGTCTCGAAGATGGTCGGTAATGGTTATCGGCCTCTCAGTGTGGTGGCTGGTTTTTTATCATCCGAAAATCTCCGCTATCTCGCCGAGGAAGAGGGGATACATGTCTGCCAAGGCAATATCTGGAGTCAATACGCCGTGGACAATGGCGATGGTGAGGGATCGATTTGTTATCCGTATTATCCGTCACGTCAGCATTTCTGCAAACCCGCCCAAGATAAGAAAGATTTAATCGATTGTGTGAATCTCGATGGCTGGACCGTGGACTTTCTCTGCGCGCGCATCGCAGGTTCGAAGATGGTTGATGGTGTGAAGCATCGAAGCAGGCAGGGAGTGGGGCCGATAGAAACCGTGATCTGGTTAGGGACGGAAGAGGGGACAAAGTCGATGCTCGCGACCACCGCCGTACATTTCGATGATGGATTTAAACGCAATGGATTTGCTTGGGTGAATTGTGGTTGGGAGTTGGGTTTGGTGGAGGCACGCAAGCTTTACAATTACAACGGACGTAATGGCATGGAAGGCTTGGCGATATGGTTAACAGAAACCCGAAAGCGCTGGCCGGATGCAAAGTTTATCACCATGGGTGAGTTTGGCGAATTGTGGCGTGCTCATTACAAGAGCAATGACGACATCAACTACCAATTCATGCAACGCGGTTCGGGTGTGCGTGGATCCATCGAAGAACTCGAGATTCGTTGGTTCATGAATAAGGATTTCCGTTTGGCACTTTTGAAAAATTGGAAAGAAGGAAATCAGGAGAAGGTCATCGATTTCACTCGCTACGACTTAACTGAGAAAGAGCCCGAGGATCCAAAGCCCGGCGTGCATGGCCGAAACTGGAGCCTGATGAATGTATTGAACCAAAAAGGAATACGTCCACAGGACAAGCCCATGCCGTTGAATGAACTCAGAGAAGAGGATCAAGCACGGATCAAAGCGCGGTATCCGGAGCTGTTTTCTGCTCCGGTCAAAAATGAGTAAGGTGAAGCTGATATTGTGCCTAATTATATCTCTTTCTATTGAGGGGGATTACAATAAATGAAGTCGAACTGAGCCGGTTAGAGCATTTGTTTGAGATTTCCGCACCATTGCAAGGGGGGAGGAGGCCTTTGGGTTGCTGTGATTCATGATTTTGCGGTCTAACATCCAAAATCGATACTTCTGGAATCATTTACTTCATTGACGCTCTGGAACTGACTTTATACGAATACGGTTCAAAAAAACCCCATCGATTGATACATACATGAATTATATTTTTTGTCTCGTTAGTCTTCTAGGCGCCTTCCTGCTTTTTCAGGTCCAGCCAATGATCAGTAAGTTTATCTTGCCATGGTTTGGTGGCAGTCCCGGAGTATGGACGACTTGTATGTTGTTTTTCCAAATGGTTCTTTTCGCTGGGTATAGTTACTCGCATGTATTGACTCGTCGCAAACCACTTACGCAGGCATGGGTGCATGTGGCGCTGCTGCTTACTGCGGCGATCCTACTGCCAATTGTGCCGGATGCTTCCCTTAAGCCACAGGGATCGGAAAATCCCTCGTTGCAAATCCTCGTGTTGTTGTTGGTTACAGTGGGGCTGCCATATTTCGTGCTCTCCGCCACGAGTCCGTTGGTGCAGGTTTGGTTTTCTCGCGTCTACCCGAATAGTATGCCTTGGCGCTTGTATGCGCTCTCTAACATTGGGTCGTTGACGGCACTATTAACTTACCCCGTTCTCATCGAACCTCGCTGGGACGTGGTTCGCCAAGCTTGGATCTGGTCGGGGACTTTTGTTTTCTTTGCGCTATTGATGGGAGCATGCGCCATCGGCGAGTGGAAACGCGGCACGTCAGAAGCAGCCCGCCGTCTCCATGAAGAAGAATTAAAAGACGCCAAGACACCACCTCCCGCTATCTCACACCGGATTCTATGGGTTCTGCTTCCTGCCTTCGCTTCGTTGCTGCTGCTGGCCACTACCAACCATGTTTGTCAGGACGTTGCGGTGATTCCTTTCCTCTGGGTGATTCCTTTAGCTCTCTATCTAATTACCTTCATCATCTGTTTTGACCACTCGCGCTGGTATGTGCGTCCAGCTTGGGCCATTCCCGCGATGCTGGTCATTTTCATGACCTCCGGTCTATACAACACTCCATGGGATTGGAGCCCTAGTTTCGTGGTAGAACTGATCGTGCATTTCTCCGCTATGTTTCTGATCTGCATGGTGTGTCATGGAGAACTGGCCAAGCTCAAACCCGGCACCTCCCACCTGACGGAATACTACCTTCTTATGTCGGCCGGCGGAGCTTTGGGCGGGCTAGCTGTGAGTCTCGTGGCACCGTTGGTTTTCAATACCTTCTTGGAATGGTCTCTCGCCATTGCTTTCGGCTTCATCCTGGTTTGTTGGGTGGCCTACCTCGGCTTATCTGAACATAAGACGAAGTCGGCGAAAATGATGAGAGGCGTCGCTATGGGAATTTTTGC
>JANOKJ010000121.1:0-7554 GCA_031419275.1 Akkermansiaceae bacterium
GGTCGCGTGGCTGGGTTTGAATATTTTTGTGTAAGCCCCCCTGGCTTTATCTGATCCGGTAAGCGAGCCTTTCGTGTCGAACATCGGTTGCGCTTCATCGGCAATAACCTCCTGAATTTTCACCGAAGTTGCCTTGCCACTAGCGTCCACCACATCGAGGAGAAAATGTTTGATAATACCACCCCATTCCGGCGTATGCGCTGCGGTTTTCAGATCGATAGGAAGGATTTCCAAGCGCACGGCGGTGACTATTTTTAAATCCGTAGGAAATGTTAGAATATACTCTGCGGCCGTAGCTACGTTGGCATCGGCTTGAAATTCATCGTAACCCTCCCTCTCCTTAATCGTCAGAATTGCCTTCTTCGCTTCGGCTTTTACAGAACGCACCGGCTTCCATTGTGTTTTGGAATTAATTTTATTACGTTCTGCAAACAATGAATTTTCTGCCGCTAGAATTTGTTCGTGAAGTTGATTTGCCTCGTCGTAGCGCGATTTATCTAGCGGCACTGAAAGCCGCGGCAAATCCTCCTCAATATCGGCATCCTTGGTCTGATTGAAAAATTCCATGAAGTCATAGAACTCCTCGTGCTTGATCGGATCGTAAGGATGCGAGTGACATTGCACGCAACCGAAGCTCACGCCCATGAAAGCCTCCCACGTGGTGGTCATGCGATCCATCACCGCTACGACTCGGAACTCTTCGTCATCGGTTCCACCCTCACTGTTAACTTGAGTGAGACGACTGAACGTGGTGGCGATTTTTTGTTCGAGCGTGGCGCTCGGAATCAGATCGCCTGCGATTTGCTCGATGGTGAATTGATCAAATGGAAGGTCTTTATTAAAAGAATCGATCAACCAATCGCGGTATTTCCAATTGTCGCGGCGTTTGTCGTCGGCAAATCCAACTGAATCCGCATAACGAGCAAGATCCATCCATACGGAAGCCCAGCGTTCACCGAAGCGCGGTGAAGCGAGCAAGCGATCGGTTTCTTTTTCGATGGCAGCTTGAAAATTGTTAGAGGCGGCTTTTTTGAAAGCATCGATTTCTTCGATGGTCGGTGGCAGTCCGATGAGATCGAACGATGCACGGCGCAGCCATTGTTCCGGATCGGCGACAGGAGATGGCTTGAGTTTTTCTGATTCCAGTCGAGCGAGAATGAAATGATCAAGATTACGGATCGGCCAATCGGTTTGTTGAACGGGTGGGAGTGCATGCTTTTCAGGCGGAACAAATGACCAATGCTCGCCCCACTTTGCGCCTTCTTTGATCCATTGACGAAGGAGATCGATCTGGAATTTGGCGAGTGCCGGACCGTGCTCGGGCTTCGGCATGATTTCTTCGGGATCGGTGGAAGTGATACGGGCAATCATTTCCGAGGCATCCGGATTTCCTGGAACGATAACAGCTTTACCTGACTCCCCTTTGCCCAATGCGAGGTCGCGGTAGATAAATGAAACCTCTCCCGCCTCTTTCACCCCGCCGTGGCAGGCAGTGCAGTTCGCATTAAGAATCGGGCGGATATCGCGTGCGAAATCGATCTCGGCATTCAGAGAATGACTGAGATAAATGAGAGAGAGACTAGTGAAGATCGCACGATGCATGAACCAAAAAATATGGAAATACCGAAGAGGTTTACGGGAATTTTTCGATTTTTGATCAAAAAAGACGCCCTAAATCCATTCATAGCCAGCCTTAGAGGCACGAGTCATGGATGGTTTCAAGCCGTCGCGCCGATGGCTCCGGGAAGCGGGCCGTTGTCTTCGGGCTTTTCTTCCTGACTTTTCTTAGCGGCGGATTGTTTGGAAATTTCCTCGGGGACCGGCGGTGGTTTAGGAGCAGTGGGTGGGTTTTTCATTTCACCGTGATCGATGATATCCTGCAAATGCGAAGCATCTAGGGTTTCATACTCAAGTAGAGCTAGAGCGATTTTCTCAACGGTATCTCGATTTTCCGTGAGGATTCGTTCTGCTTCATTGAAGGCAGCATCGATGAATTTTTTGATTTCTGCGTCGATGACCATCGCGGTCTCCTCGGAGTAATTACGACCCTTATTCATATCGCGAGCAAGGAAAACAGGACTGGAGCCCTCGCCGTATTCGACCATACCGAGTTTATCCGACATTCCCCATTCACAGACCATGTTTCTTGCGAGCGAGGTGGCTTGACGGATATCGCCGGATGCGCCGTTGGAAATATCATCGGAGTGGAAACCTTCCGCGATACGACCACCCATGGTGACGATCAAGTTCGCAAGTGCTTCTTTTTTCTGAGTGGAGTATTTATCGCCATCTGGAAGAAACATCGTCGCGCCCAAGAAAGGACCACGCGGGATGATGGTGACTTTGTGCAAAGGATGCGTATGCGGTAACACCATATTCAGATAGGCGTGACCTGCCTCATGCCATGCGGTGCCGGTTTTTTCTTTGTCGGACATCGCAAGCGAACGGCGTTCACGTCCCCAACGGACTTTGTCGCGAGCCTCTTCCATCTCAGCGAGCGTCACTGCGCTAAGCCCTTTTCTAGCAGCTAACAGAGCGGCCTCGTTGACCAAGTTCGCGAGCTCTGCACCGGAGAAACCTGGAGTGCCGCGAGCGATCGTTCCAAGCTCAACACCGGCAGCCAGTTTGATTTTTTTGACATGGACGCGGAGGATTTCCTCGCGACCGTTGACGTCTGGAAGAGATACGGTGACCTGACGGTCGAAGCGACCCGGACGAAGCAACGCAGGATCGAGCACATCGGGACGGTTGGTCGCGGCGATGATGATGACACCTTCTTGAGTGTCGAAGCCGTCCATTTCAACCAGAAGTTGGTTGAGCGTTTGCTCGCGCTCATCGTGTCCACCGCCCATGCCATGTCCACGGTGGCGACCTACGGCATCGATCTCATCGATGAAAATCAAACAAGGCGCATGTTTTTTGCCTTGTTCAAACATGTCGCGAACGCGTGATGCGCCGACGCCGACAAACATTTCGACGAAGTCCGAACCGGAGATCGAGAAAAACGGAACATCGGCCTCACCTGCGATGGCGCGAGCCAACAAGGTTTTACCAGTTCCCGGAGAACCGACCATCAACACACCTTTCGGGATGGAGCCACCGAGTCTTTGGAATTTTTTCGGGTCACGCAGGAAATCGACGATTTCGAAGAGTTCTTCTTTGGCTTCTTGGATACCGGCGACGTCTTTGAAGGTCACTTTGTTGCGATCCATCGTCAGCAAGCGTGCCTTGGATTTTCCGAACGACATCGCGCCTTATCCGGCGGATTTCATTTGTTGGCGGAAAAGGAAAAACAGCAGGAGGATGATCAGGAGAAACGGCAAAAAGGTGAAAAGCGCACGAGCGAGATAATCCGATTCGCGAACATACTGGGCCTTGTCTTTAAGTAACTCACGCAGCTCATCACCAAGGATAGCGGACGAGACACTGACTTTGAATTGGGCTGCAGCAACAGGCTTTCCTTCCTTGTCGGTAGGTTTGATCATGTTGGTGACCACTGCACGTTTTCCTACAATGAACGCCGTGGAATTCTTATCCGTCGATGCGATGACTTGCAACGGAAGGATCGAGTCATCGGCTATCACTTCGCCTGAAGCGAGTGCCTTACGAAAATCAGCAAGCGATAGGCTTACAGCGGATGCCCCTTGCGGAAGCGTGGGCTGATTCGCTTCCTGTTCCATTCGAATATTGTTTCCAAGAAGTGAACGAATTTCATCGCCTTGGAGATCCAGATTTACAGCTACTTTGAAATAAGTGTTTTCTACTTTTTTATCATCATCCTTGGGCTGAATCATTGCCGGACGCACCCAACCGGTAATCGTAGCGTCGTAAGCAGAATCACTGGTGACCACTTTTAGCGGGCGCTCAGGATCATCCAAGATGACCAAACCTTGATCGAGTTTTTTACGGAAATCCGAGTATTTAAGAGGAGCTGCCTTACCGCTCGGTTGAGAACCGTATAGAGCAGCGCCAAGGATCACGGCAGCTAGACCAAATAGAGCAAGTCCACGCCAGTTGAAGGTGCCCCCTTCATTCGGAGGGCGGTTGGCGTTATTTGGCGGAGGAGTGTTATTTTCAGGATCAGACATGATGAGTATTTACCGAGGGCTGAGGCATCGGGGTGAGGGAACTTAAACAACTTGAGCGAAATGTCTAGGCGAGGATTTTGGGTTATTTGAGATTGCCGGCTCAATCCCCCACGTAAATTGCTTCAAAGTCAAATGCCCCCTCCAATCAATCTCCCTCCGCGCCATTGACTTTAGCCTCCATCCCTGCTTCAAAAGCCGCCCCATGTCCGACCGTAAGACTTTAGAAGAACGCCACCAGATGACCGACCTCGAGCGCGTGCGCCACTCCGCCGCACACGTCATGGCCACCGCCATTCTCCGGATCTGGCCGGATGCGCAGTTCGCTTACGGCCCGCCGATTGAAAATGGTTTCTACTACGATTTTGAAATGGCGCATCGCATCACTCCAGACGACTTCGAGAAAATCGAGGCGGAGATGAAAAAAATCGCCAAGGAAAACCAGAAGTTCGAATACAAAGCGATCTCCCGCGAGGAAGCGAAAGCCATGGCAGAATCCGGCCGACTCGGTGGACTCAGCGAGCGCCCGGGTAACCCGTCCCGTTTCAAACTCGACCTCATCGATAAAATTCCCGAGGGCGAGCAAATTTCCTGTTTCCAAAACGGCGAATTCATCGACCTCTGCGCCGGCCCGCACGTCGGTTACACCTCGAAGTGCAAGAACGTGAAACTCATGTCGGTTTCATCATCGTTCTACATGGGTGACGAATCCAAGGGCCAGCTTCAGCGGCTCTACGGAACCGCTTTCGAAAACAAGGAAGAACTCGAACAGCATCTCGTTCGGTTGGAAGAAGCGAAAAAACGCGATCACCGTCGCCTCGGTCGCGAGCTCGGGTTGTTCCACATCGATGAAGCCGTCGGCCAAGGTTTGATTCTTTGGAAACCGAAAGGCGCTCTCATCCGCCGCGCGCTTCAAGAATTCATCACCGGTGAACTCGACAAACAAGGTTACTCGCAAGTCTTCACCCCACACATCGGCAAGCTCGATCTGTATCGCACCTCCGGGCATTTCCCTTACTACCAAGACAGCCAATTCGCACCCATCGCTGAGCGCGATACTTTGGAAAAACTCGCCGACGAAGATGCGACCTGCTCCACCCTGATCAACGGCCTCGAACAAGGAACCTACGAAGGTTATTTGCTCAAACCGATGAACTGCCCGCATCACATCAAAATTTTCGCGAGCGATCATCATTCTTACCGCGACCTTCCTGTTAGACTCGCAGAATTTGGCACGGTCTATCGTTGGGAACAATCCGGCGAACTCGGCGGCATGACCCGTGTCCGTGGTTTCACTCAAGACGATGCTCACCTTTTCTGCACACCTGACCAAGTGGCTGCGGAAGTCAAAGGCTGCCTCGACCTCGTGAAAAAAGTTCTCCGCACGCTCGGCATGAACGACTATCGCGTCCGTCTCTCGCTGCGTGATCCAGAAAGCGATAAATACGTCGGCACCACTGAAAACTGGGACAAGGCGGAAGCCGCACTCCGTGAGGCCGTCATCCATCTCGGTGTTGAATACACGGAAGAAATTGGCGAGGCTGCGTTCTACGGACCGAAAATCGACTTCGTCGTCAAAGATGTCATCGGTCGCGACTGGCAACTCGGCACGGTTCAGGTCGATTACAACCTTCCTGTTAGATTCAAACTCTCCTACGTCGGTGAGGACAACAAACCGCACATCCCGGTCATGATCCACCGCGCGCCTTTCGGTTCGCTGGAACGTTTCACCGGCCTGCTTATCGAACACTTCGAAGGCAAATTCCCAACTTGGCTCTCACCCGAACAAGTCCGCATCCTGCCGATCTCTGAGAAAACCCTCGATGATGCGAATGCCCTCGCCACGAAACTCGCCGATCTCGGTGTCCGTGTTTCCGTGGATCGCACTTCCGATAAAGTCGGCGCGAAAATCCGCAACGCCCGCATGGAACGCATCCCGAACATGGCAATCCTCGGTCAAAAGGAAGTCGAAGAAGGAACCGTCTCCGTCCGCATCCGCGGCCAAGAGGAACCCATCACAAAAACCGTTGAGCAGTTCATCGATGAGCTCTTAAAGGAAATCAGCGAGCGGAGTCTCTAACCGTAGCTGGGGCGTCCCGCCCCAAACTGTTAGGGAAGATCACAGTCTCTCCTGAACCTTCAACAAGCCCCTATGATTCCCACCAGCAAAGTCCTGTTAAGAGCTCTTCAGATTGGACTCATCTTCAGCTGTATGGGTTGGGGTATCTCGTTTATTTTCACATTCTCGAGCTGGGATTCCGCATCTAACCAACTTTACCTGATGGGTGCCGAACCGATCGAATATCAACCCTTGCTCGACTATTGGATGAAGATGGCGTCCGCTGCGTTTGGTTGCATCGGCATTGGATCTGCTCTTGCCTGCATGCGTCCCGTTCTGTTTCGGGGCTTCATACTTTTGCTCGGACCGTTTCATTTATTTGTAGGCTCTGTCCTTGTCGCATCAGCCGTTACCAACCAATTGAATACAGAGTCTCATCCCACATTTGTCGCTGACATTACCTTCTGCTTTATAACGGCATTTCTGATCATGACGCCTCTCGCTGTCACATTTTACCGTAGCAAAAAACGTGAATAGGGCCGGACAATTTAAATCATAGTAGCTGGGGAGTCCCGCCCCAAGCCGTTAGAGAGGATTCCAGCCTCCCTCTATCGTTTCCGCCTCCTGTCCGTTTTGAGCTTGGCGTTTCAGCACAATGAGCCTAAAAAATGGCATATCAGAGCGAAGGAAGAAATGTAACCTCCCGGGTCGCACAACACTGTTCGGCAAGAATTCCCATAAAAATCAGACTCCAAATAATCTCGCTCATCACTGAGCCTTAACTTGATACCTCAATGACCACTTCATCTAATAGTAGCGTTGGACCAACTGTCGTGATACCTCTGCGACTGATACTTCAAATCGCAGTAGCGCTTCTACTTTCTATACCGACTCTGTTTCTGGGACATCTCATCGCTTTTGGGTTGGCGGGCATCGGAGACGCGATCGGGCCGTATCCCACGAGTAACTTCTTTTATGCGGCTGGAGAGGGACTGATGGCTTCGGTGTGTCTGGCTTTTGTGCTTTACCGGATTACTGCATCTACCGCTGCTCGTGTGTGGTGCTGGACTACGGCGTGCATTCTTTGGGTAGGAGCGATGCCAGCTTGGGGTGTAATTCTTGTGGGAGAAGCGATGCATTTTGCGCTCATCTGGATACTTGGAATCGCCTCATTCTTTGCCTGGTTAGCTTGGCTGCCTTGGTGGCACCCGCAGTGGATTACGTCTTACCGCGGCTTGCATTTGACCACGGACCATGAACAAGAATCCGAATCGGGTCCTCGGGAGTGATTAGCTCCCGAGTCCCACACCACCCTGCGTACGGCTCCGTACAGGGCGGTTCCAATCAGTTACCTTGAGCTTGCTCAGGGTAGTAAAGAGCGATCCAGATTGCTCTCATATCTGGAACTCC
>JANOKJ010000122.1:0-3399 GCA_031419275.1 Akkermansiaceae bacterium
CAAATCCAGAAACACGAAGGAAATCATGCCGACCATTAATCAGCTCGTTCGCAAAGGACGCCACGTTCCAGTCGAGAAGTCGAAATCGCCTGCTCTCGTAAACTGCCCGCAACGCCGTGGCGTTTGCCTCCAGGTTATGACCCGGACTCCAAAGAAACCGAACTCCGCGCTTCGTAAAGTTGCCAAAGTGCGCCTTACCAACGGTTTCGAAGTCATCGCCTACATCGGCGGTGAAGGTCACAACCTCCAAGAACACTCGATCGTTCTCGTTCGTGGTGGCCGGGTGAAAGACCTTCCAGGTGTTCGTTATCACATCGTCCGTGGTTCACTCGATACCCTCGGTATCGATAAACGCCGTCAAGCCCGCTCCAAATATGGTGCGAAACGCCCGAAACCCGGTGCAGTAGCCGCTCCGGTCAAAAAGAAGAAGTAATTTTCCTAATCCCTAACCTTTTCATTTTATGCCACGTCGCAAAAGAATCTTCACCAAACCGGATCGCCGCGATCCACGTTACGACAGCCCAGTTGTCGGCCACCTCATCACCAAAGTTATGCAGGACGGTAAACGCTCGCTCGCACAGCGTATCGTATACGCAGCAATCGATCGCGCCAACGAAGGAACCGACACGATCGATCCTCTCGAAGTCATCACCCGTGCGGTCGAAAACTCCAAACCACGCGTTGAGGTCAAATCCCGCCGCGTCGGTGGAGCGACCTACCAAGTGCCGCTCGAAGTCGATCCAGATCGCTCAGAGTCCCTCGCGATGCGCTGGCTCGTCACTTACGCCCGTAACCGCAAAGGCACACCGATGCACGTTGCGCTCGCTAACGAGATCAAAGACGCCGCCAACAACCAAGGTGCCGCCGTTCGCAAACGCGACGACGTTCACAAGATGGCACAAGCCAACCGCGCCTTCGCCCACTTCCGCTTCTAAAACATCCTAGAGAATCCAACTCTTCATTGAGAGTTGAAATTTGATCATTGAAACTTTGAATCCAAACCATCCAGATCGTCCTTATACGCTTGAGCGAACCCGCAATATCGGGATCGCTGCGCATATCGACGCAGGGAAGACCACTCTCACCGAGCGGATTCTTTTCTACACCGGGATGATTCACAAAATCGGCGAAGTGCACGATGGTGCCGCTACCACCGACTGGATGGAACAAGAGCGCGAACGTGGAATCACCATTACCTCCGCAGCCGTCACCACCGAGTGGTGGCAGCACAACGAGGAAAACATGGTCAAACTTTTCAACGAAGAGAAACAACGCATCAACATCATCGACACCCCTGGACACGTTGACTTCACTGCTGAAGTCGAGCGTTCCCTGCGAGTCCTTGACGGTGCAATCGTCGTCTTCTGCGGTGTCGCCGGCGTCCAGCCACAAACCGAAACCGTCTGGCGCCAAGCCACCAAATACAATGTTCCGCGCATCGTCTTCGTTAATAAGATGGATCGCACCGGAGCCGACTTCGATAAAGTCGTTTCCCAAATCAAAGAGAAACTCGGTGCCAACGCCGTCCGTATTCTCATCCCCATCGGTTCTGAAGACTCCTTGAAAGGCCAGATCGATGTGGTAAACCAAAAAGCCGTTTACTATTCCGACGACGATCAGTTCGGCTCCACCTACACCGTCAAAGAGCTCGACGCCGAGCAACAGATCATCGCCAAAGCTGCCTACGCGGAACTCGTTTCCACCACCGCCGATTGCGATGAAATCCTCGGTGAAAAATTCCTCATGGAAGAGGAAATCACCCTCATCGATCTCAAACAGGCCATCCGCCGCGCCACCATCGCCAACAAGCTCATTCCCGTAACTGGCGGCTCCGCTTTCAAAAACAAAGGCGTTCAATACCTCCTCGACGCCGTTATCGACTACCTTCCTTCCCCGCTCGACATCCCATTCACCAAAGGAATGGACCCAGATAACCACGAGCAAATCATCGAAATCCCAACCACCGACAACGCGAAATTCACCGCGCTCGCCTTCAAACTCTGGGCAGACAAATTCGTCGGTAAACTTGTTTTCTTCCGCGTCTACTCCGGCGTCATCCGCAAAGGCGACACGGTTTATAACCCACGCACCCGCAAATCCGAGCGTGTCGGTCGTCTGATCCGCATCCAAGCCGACGAACACAAAGACATCGACGCCTGTTTCGCTGGCGACATCGCTGCCATGGTCGGCATCAAAAACGCCACCACCGGTGACACCCTCGCCGCTGACGGACACGACGTTGTCCTCGAGCCCCCAACTTTCCCTGAGCCAGTCATTTCCATGGCCGTCGAACCAAGAACCAAGGCCGACCAGGAAAAACTCGCCCTCGCCCTCGCACGCCTCTCCGATGAAGATCCGACTTTCATGGTCAAGACCGACGAAGAAACCGGCCAGACCATCATTTCCGGAATGGGCGAACTCCACCTCGAAATCATCGTCGATCGCATCAAACGTGAATTCAAGGTCGACGCCAACACCGGCGCACCTCAAATCACTTACCGTGAAACCATCACCAAGCCAGCTGGCGGTGAAGGTAAACTCGTCAAGCAATCCGGCGGCCGCGGTCAATACGGTCACGTCATTCTTTCCATCAAGCCCAACGAGGCAGGAAAGGGGATCACCGTCGAAAACAAAACCGTCGGCGGCTCCATTCCAAAAGAATTCATCAACGCATGCATCAAAGGCTGCCGCGAGGCAACCACCAACGGTGTCATCGCTGGTTACCCAGTCATCGATGTTCACGTGGATATCCTCGATGGTTCATACCACGACGTCGATTCCAACGAAAACGCTTTCACCATGGCCTCCATCTTCGCGATGCGCGATGCGTTCAAAAATGCCGGTCCTATCCTTCTCGAACCCATCATGGCCGTCGAAGTCTCCACTCCGGATGACTACCAAGGCGATGTTATGGGTGACCTCAATCGCCGCCGCGGACAAATCCAACACATGGAATCCCAAGGCGCATTCTCCACCGTCAGTGCCAACGTTCCTCTCAAGGAAATGTTCGGTTACTCGACAGCCGTCCGCACACTTTCATCGGGTCGCGCGTCATACTCCATGACGCCTTCCCACTTCGAACAAGTCCCTAACAATATCGTCGAGGAAATTGCCATCGACCGCGTTGCTTAATTCTCTACCCATCATCTCACAACCAACTACCACCTCAATCCCATGTCAGCTCAGAAAATCCGGATCCGCCTGCGTGCCTTCGACCATCGTGCTATCGATCGCTCGGCTCTTGAAATCGTGGAGACAGCAAAGCGCACAGGCGCACGTGTTGCTGGTCCTATCCCGCTTCCAACCCGCATCGAAAAATTCAGCGTTAACCGTTCGGTTCACGTGAACAAAAAATCCGCTGAACAATTCGAAATCCGCACTCACAAGCGCGTCCTCGAC
>JANOKJ010000123.1:0-2945 GCA_031419275.1 Akkermansiaceae bacterium
CCCGCAGTATCAATTTTTAAATGCGCAGTCTCTCGATACCAAGGCTCACGCTCAGCCAGTAAGTTAGAGATCCTATCGCGAGAATCGATGTTATTAAGGAGAGGCCGCTCCTGACTACGCGAGGTTCGCTCAACAATGACATCTATAGGAGCACGCAACCAAACCACATACCCAAGCTTGCGTAACAAACTTCGGTTTTCTGGTCGGATCACAATACCTCCTCCCGTCGAAATGATCTGACTTATCTCGGTTTGCTTCGCTATTTCTAAAAGCTGTAAAGATTCGAAATCACGAAAGGCTTTTTCTCCATCTTCTTTGAAAATCTCGGTGATTTTTTTACCCATCGATTCATCTATTATTCGATCCATATCGAACAATGTATAACCCAAGAGTTGATGGAGCTCACGCCCCACAGTGGATTTTCCACTGCCCATGAAGCCGATCAGAACAATGTTCTTCGGTGTGACTGCGGTTTGACTCATGCACGGATACTACATCCAAGTCGGCCTCGGGAGAAACCGGAAAATCGAGGAATGCGGGGACTTCTTGTAGGAACCCCATTTCTCATGCATATTCAGCTTATGTTCGGATTGAAATTAGACCCCTCCACCAGTTGGGGACTGTTTGGCTTAGTTTTGTTCTATGTGATCGGCTTTATTCATATCCTACATGCCCTGATGAATACCCGCACTTCGCAGGGCACCATCGCATGGGTGGTATCATTATTGTTCTTACCGTTCTTCGCCATCCCTCTCTATTGGCTTTTAGGCAGAAATAAATTCGAGGGCTACGTCAGAGCCCGACGCGGAAACGATGCGGAACTTAGAAAAATCGCCAAAGATATGAGCGACAACCTGAAGCAATTCGCCATCGATCACCCCGTTGAAAACTTTTTCGAACGCTGTGCCGAAGAACTCGGAGGCCTTCCTTTCACGCGCGGAAACCGACTCAATCTCCTGATTGATGGAGAAGAAACATTTGAGGAAATATTCTCCGCACTCATACGCGCCGAAAAATATATCTGCGTAAATTTCTTCATCGTGAAGAACGACAAGATCGGCAAAAAGTTTCAACAAACACTAATCGAACGCGCCAAGGCTGGCGTGAAAGTCTATTTTCTCTTCGATGAAATCGGCTCTCACAAGCTTTCATCAACCTTTCTACGTGAGCTCAAAGACGCTGGCGTCGAATGCCAATCATTCGGGGCCAATCGCTTCTGGTGGTCGCGCTTGCAACTCAACTTCCGCAATCACCGAAAAATCCTCATTGTCGATGGAATCGAAGCCTATCTTGGCGGACTCAATGTCGGAGACGAATATCTGGGACGCAGCGAGGAATTCGGCGCGTGGCGTGACACCCACCTCTACATTCAAGGCCCAGCCGTTCAAGCTGTGCAGTTGGTCTTTCTCGAAGATTGGTTTTGGGCATGTAACAAGATTCCTCACCTTTGCTGGGAGTCTAATAACCAACGCGAAGATCAAATCGCCGCCATCATCCCAACAGGACCAGCGGATCCCATCGAATCTTGGCAAATGCTCGTCATCGAAGCTGCGAATACTGCCCGAGAAAAATTCTGGATTACTAGTCCCTATTTTGTTCCAGACGATGGAGTGATCAACGCACTACAACTCGCCGCGCTGCGTGGGGTCGATGTCAGGGTGATGCTGCCAGATCATCCGGATCACATACTCGTGTGGCTCTCTGGTTACACCTATTACGAACAAGCCATTCCCTTCGGCGTAAAAATTTACCGCTTCAAAGCTGGGTTTTTACACCAAAAAGTCATGCTTATCGATCAACGCATGGCAGCAGTTGGAACGGCTAACCTCGATAATCGCTCATTCCGCCTGAATTTCGAAATCACCGCCTTTGTTACGGACGCTGATTTCATCCAAGAGGTGAATCACATGCTTGAGGAAGATTTCTCAAAATGCACAGAGGCAAAAGTGGAGGAATTCACCGAAAAAACCTACCCTTTTAAAATCGCCTGCCGTGCAGCGCGCTTAATGTCGCCACTGCAATAGAATGGCTTATTGCATAGCAGTGCGAAGATCTGGACGCTGACGAGTGATGTTTGAAAGCATCTGGCGGCAATGAGGATACTTGACGCGATCTTTCAAGATCTCAGCGCTACGCTCGAATGAGCCCCATCGCACGACACTGATTTCAACATTGCGGCGTCCCCAGAGATTCATCATATCACGGCTCGGCTGATACATGTCGATAGTTCCTGTTCCGGTAAGCGCTGAACCGTAGTCATCGACCACAAAAAGCTGAGGCATGCCTTTTACGCGGAAAACCGTGCCTACTGGATAAAACGACCAATCAGCAGCGGCGCTTCTTACTTTATTGGAAAATTGGAGATAAGTTCCTGCGGCGTTTTTACTGCCGTATTGAACGTGATCGGCTTCCGAGCAGGTGTAGGCAGTGGTTCTTACGACCCGTTGGCGCTCACTGTAACTGTAAACTGGCATCTTGTGCTTATCCTTCGGCTTGGATGCTGCAGCAGCTATTAACGCCTGAGTTGGCATCGGCACCGTGTTGAAGTCGGCTCCGGAAACTCCGCGAATTTGGTTACTTGAGAGAGTTTTGACACCAGTTCCGCAACTAACAATAAACGGAAGCACTGCAAGCGAGAGAATGATCGGGAGTTTGAGGGATCGCATAATGGTGGGATGGGTTAACAAGCGGTGAGATGGTAAAGAGGAGCTAACGATTTGCTCCTAATTAAAAAACTTGCGCAGTAAACCCTCGGAAATGCCTTAGAGCAAACTTAAAAAACCTCGCCTCAGCCCAGAAATCGCCTCAATTTGGGTCGAATCAAGATGAAATCAGGGAATTTTCACCCCTGCCAGATCGGCAATTTTTCGAGAAATTTCCTGAAATCCTACCTTTACAACGACCGGAGTGGCGCCTGAAAGCGTCCCTTCGGGCGGTTCGGGGAG
>JANOKJ010000124.1:0-10405 GCA_031419275.1 Akkermansiaceae bacterium
TGGCTTTCTCTGGCTCCAAGGCTTCAATGACCTCGTGGGTTCTTACCCCGCCGACCCGAACAAAAAGGGCTCAAAGGACTACTCCGAGTATAGCCGTTTGTTGGCATGCCTCATCCGCGACGTCCGCAAGGATCTCAACGCACCGAAAATGCCTTTCGTGACAGGTGTGCTAGGAGTGGGTGGAGAAACGAAAGGCGACGGCACCGAGTCCTTCCGCAATGCGATGGCAGCGCCGGGAGAGATGGATGAATTCAAGGGCACTGTGGTCAATGTTTACACCCACAAGTTCTGGCCTGCCGACATCGAAGCGATCAAGGTTAAGCAGTCCGCTGCCACTGCCGAATTGGACAAAAAGGGCAACGTTCTCAAAATGCGTGCCAAAAAGGGAGAGGACGTGAAGGAAGAGAGCGCAAAACTAGCCGCCGAGAAAGTGGCAGTCATTGAACAAGCCCTCACCGCGGACGAAAAATTGCTGCTCAAAACTGGCAGTTCGAATCAGGGATTTCATTACCACGGTTCTGCCAAATTCTTCGCTCAAACCGGCCAAGCTTTCACAGAGGCTTTGGTAAATTTGAAGAAGTAAGCGGATGCCTATAAAATCGCTCAGGATGTTCTAACATTATTCGATGCCGCCACCAAGACCGACGTGGTTTTCATGGCTGCTAAATCTAAATAAGAATCATGAGCCGCGAGTGATTCTCGTCATCCGGCTTGCCAGCGTTCAATCACTTTTGCCTCTTCCACAGACCAACCCCTCAGAAGAAAGAAGTTAAAGGTCAAGGAGTCGATAGTGAAAGGTCGTCAGAACCAGAGAAGCGAGGTGCGCGAAACGATAAGCGTGACCTTCTTTGGACTTTCAGACCTTAGACTTTAAACTTTCCGCTGACTTCTCAGTGCATTGTACGCGCTGGGTGAAAATGCAAATTCCTAGCATTCATCCAATGTAGGGGTAAAAACTTTATCCATTTCAGGATAGCAGTGCCGGAACTTCGTAAGCTTTCCAACTTGAGGACGGTGGCTGATAGGATAGGAATTCTGTAATCACAAAAGCAGTATATTCCATCCTCCCCCCAGAACCAAGCATCCGATGAAGCCAAAACAAATGAAACCCATGATACTCTCTCCACGATTTATATTAGCTGGTGCATTGGCATCCGCTCTGTTTGCGAACACTGGCATCCTTTTGGCTGCGCCACCGAAGAAGGTTGAAGTGCCGCTTTCACCTGAAGCTCAAAAGGCGCATGATGGATATGCAAGTATGCTACAATCGCTGCGCAACGAGTTGGAGCCAAAGCTTCCGAAAATCGATGCAGCTAAGTATGCGAAGCTAACGGAGGCTTACGCGGCAAAGAAAGTTTCAAGCAAGGCATGCATGGAAGCAGCCAAGCCAGTTTTGGTCGATATCGAAGGATTTTTAGCGAGTGATGCATTGGATGCTAAGTTGGTCAAAGCGGCGATCATTGCGGATGCGACACCACGCGGGTTGGCTGAATTCACCGCTCAAGGTCCAGCGGAGAAAAAGATGATCGATGATCTGTTAGGTAGTCCGACCATGATGAAAGAGCTACTGCTTGCCGGCGGTGCAAAGGCGGGTCGTTACGGTAAGTCCATGCAGATTTACACAGGGATCTTGGCCAAGCATCCTAAGGCGAAAGAAGGAATTCTTAATCGGTTAGCACTGGCTGTGTCCCTTGAATTAGCAGCTCCGGAGTTGTGCAGTTTAGAGGGTATCGATCCGGTCAAGCGCTACGCCTTTTATGAGAAATCCTATTTAGATAAGGAATTGATGCCGCAATTCGATAAGCATTCCATCTGGCTTCTCAGACACGTCGTCAATGACCCCAATACAGAAGAGGATCAGCTCTGGTTGCGCGAGATGATCTGGAACTATCGTCCGGATCAAATCAATGCGACGGAAGATTACAACGCGCATGTCGTAGGATTGATGTATTCCGAGTTTGGGCACAGAAGAGCTCCAGAAGGAGAGACGGGTCCTCCATACTCCCAGATGCAGCAATTCATGGACAGAGGATCTATATGCGGAGGAAAAGGTTCCATCGGGCGCTGCTTGGGACGTACTTTTGGAGTTCCTGTTTGGGGCGCGCGACTCAGAAGTCATACCGCAATGACCTATTGGACATCAAAAGGTTGGGAGACCATCCTCGGTGTATCGTTTGAAAACGGATACTGGATTGTTGACCAAGCTGACTCCATGCGTGGAACGTATTTCCTCGAAATCGCTAAGTCGCGTAATTTTCCAAATGAATACATCAAAGCATGTCGCGCAGATTGGGTTAGTAGCCTGCTGGGTGAGGAAAAAGTAAAAGGCATGGAGCCAGATAAAGCTGCGGGAACTTGGAGTAATTTGGCTGTGAATAAAAGACGCGATATCGTAGCTACCTTTGATCCACCACCAGCCCTTGTGAAGCCAGATCCGACTGCGCCCAAGCCTGTGAATAATCAGGGTTATCCTGAGCGGTTGGCAAAAGTCGTGGTTCCAAGTGAGCTCAAAAAAGTAAGCGCCGACGGACAGGGTGGCATTCGTATTCCTGCGGTTGCGTGCACGAGCCCAACGGTAAACACAGCAAAGATTGTGTTCATGAAAACTCGTGAAGGCGGCATGAATCTGCACTACAAGCGCTGGGAGATGCCGGAACCTTTGGTTTACGAGATAGAAGTACCTGCTGCTGGAACTTACGCGCTGACTGCAAATGTTGTCACTGTCAATCGCGAGCAATTTTTCTTGGTAACAGCAAATGATGCGAAAGAACCTGTTAGGATGGAAATGCCTTATACGGTTGGTAAATGGGGAGTAACTGCTCCGGTTACAGTCTCTCTAACAAAAGGCATGAATAAGATCACCTTCGATCGCACCGTGATTCCTGATTTCATCAAAGAGGGATATAAATTTGCAGGTCCTGAATATGGTGGCATCACAGTCAAGGAGTTCACCCTGAAGCCTTTGAAATAATTTCAATTAATGGGTCAATCGTCCCAACTTTGACGATCTTTGGTTAGCGTACAAGCAACGGGGGAAGGTGGATTCCTAACTTGCTCAATTTCAGGATAGCTACTGAAATATTTATGCCGTTTTTCTGTTTATGGGGACAGGGCAATTGAATACGGTGCGCCGTCTATTCGCACTGATTATCGACCTTATCGTTAACCCAAACCCATTATGAAATCATTGCAAAATCCCTGGAAGCTATTGGCTTTATTTTTCGTCTTTTCAGCTCTTGCACCATCCGGGCTTGCTGCGCCGACGACTAAAAACGACGCCGATAAGGCGATCAAGACTTGGCTCAAAACCACGGAACGTCCACTCAATACAAAATTGAGCAAAGAGATCGTTGATATCAAGGAATACAAAAATAAGGAGGGCGTGGTCCTTCACTATGTGGTCAACCTGAAGCCCGAAGGCTTCGTGGTCATGTCGGCGGATGACCTGATCGAGCCCATCATCGCATTTTCTCCTTTTGGCACCTTTGAGCCCAGCAATCCGCTCTATGAGATCGTTCAAATCGATTTATCCGATCGTCTGAAAAAGCTCAAAGATCTTGAAGCTAAAGCCAAAGCGGAAAAAAAAGAGCTCACCCCATCAGGAGTCCATAAAAAATCCAAAACCAAATGGAAGCAGTTGATCGACGACGCTGTTCAAGTTGGAGCTCTCATCGATGAAAAAATATCGGACCCCACTGTAGCAGCCGCTCTACCAGACAGCATTGATGATCTCAGGGTCGATGCGCTGGTGAAAAGCAAGTGGAGTCAGGGAGGTGAAGGTGGATCGCCTTGTTACAATTACTACACACCAAGCTATTGCGTCAGTGGTTGTATGGCGACAGCATACGCTCAAGTGATGCGCTATCATCAATGGCCAACCACCGGGGTGGCCGTTGTCACCAGAAGTTTGTCGGTGAATGGTGTCACCACGCCGTGCACCACCAGAGGCGGAAACGGCTCGGGCGGGCCCTATGACTGGGCTAACATGACGTTGGATCCCGATGCTTCCATCACCCTTGTACAAAGACAAGCCATCGGAGCTTTGATGAGTGACGCGGGAATTTTCTTAGGGATGGGTTATACCGACGGCCTCTCAACGAGCGGGTTCTCCGCGGGTCCTCTGATCAATGACTTTCATTACGCGAATGCAGTGAATTCCTCAAATACCCATGATTACACCGCAGAAGGCGAATTCCATAAAATCCTCAATACTAATTTTGATGCGGGATATCCGACCATGTTGGCAATCAATGGCAGCGCAGGAGGACATGCCATTGTTTGTGACGGTTATGGCTTCAATCTTTCCACCCCGTATCATCACCTGAATATGGGTTGGGGCGGTGGAAGTGATGGATGGTATAACATGCCGAATATCACTGCCTCCTACAATGATGTGTTCGCTGTGATGTATAACATCTTTCCTATCGGGAATGGAGAAATCATCAGTGGCCGGGTCCTCAGCCAAATCGGCACCCCTGCAATCGGCGTGACCATCACGATCACCGAAGGTGCCAATACCTATACCGATGTTACGGACAGCAAAGGCATTTATGGCATCAGGGTCCCGTCAAACAAAACGTTCACGGTAAGCTGTCCAAATACGATTGGTGCAACGGTCACAACGGGACTATCTGGTAATTCCACCGGCAATCGGATCCAGAATTTCACCC
This sequence comes from Akkermansiaceae bacterium, assembly GCA_031419275.1. Lineage (GTDB taxonomy): Bacteria > Verrucomicrobiota > Verrucomicrobiia > Verrucomicrobiales > Akkermansiaceae > Luteolibacter. Next base: position 4,671 of record JANOKJ010000124.1, read on the forward strand.
AGTCGAGCGGCCCTGAACTGTTTTTCAGTCACACGACTTTCCTGGAAAGTCCGCGTGCCCGCGGAACCATTTCGAATCCCATGGTCATCGACGTCATCCATGACACGTTCACCGGAGCGATCGGAGCGGATGTAAGCGCCAATATCAGCGTTACGAATCTTCCCGTTGGTTTGAGTGCGCAGTTCATCAAAATCAGCAACACCCAGTTGACCTGCACCCTGAATGGCTATGCCCCTTATCATACCGAAGCTGAAGATTTGTATAATCTAACATTTACATTCCAGAACGCTGCTTTCACCAGCGGCAACGCATCCCTCGTCAGGCATTATAACAGATCCAACTTTGTAATCGATTTTAACAATTATCTTTGTTTTGAGGACTTCGATCTTTCCGCAACCTTCCCCTCTAACATGACGGATCAGTGGGTGGTGGGATCAACGACTGCGAGATGGAAGATCCAATCGGGAGGTAAATTAGGCGGGGTTTATCCCGCAGCGGCACACAGCGGCGCCTATAACGCGACTCTCTATGTGACAAGTCGCTCAGACAACAAGCGGCGGATGATCACCCCTTCGTTCAGCACGCTGGGCTATAACAATCTGACTTTTAAATTCTGGCACAACCAACAGGATTGGAGTGGGGACCAAGACACGCTGAAGGTTCTCTACAGCTTGGATGATGGTGCAACTTGGATTCAGCTACAGGAATACCTGACCAGTATGATGAACTGGACGGAGGAAACGTTCACCATCCCCACGGCGAGTGCGACCACCTTAATTGCCTTCGAGGGCAATGCTAAATACGGCTTCGGAGTTAACATAGACGACATAAGCGTAACGGGAAATCCAACAGGAGAACCGATTCTACAGGAAATGCATGTGACCCGTGGCGCGACCGCGATCACGGATGGCGGAACAGACACCATCACCCCAACAGAGGGCGGCGTCGGAGCGCCGGTGACTTATAAAATTTCTAACATTGGTGGTTTGAATCTCACGATGACCACGCCGGTGACGATCAGTTCGCCATCGAACTGCTCGGTAGTCGTTAATACCCAACCTGGTAGTACGGTCACACCAGGCACGTTCACGAATTTGGTTTTGACTGTCACGCCGACGGCGGACGGTCCGTGGTCGGCCAACGTATCCATTGCGAACAATGACAGTAACGAAAACCCTTACAATTGGCAGATCAGAGGAACGGCTCTAACAACGTATACAGTGACCCTTAACAAGGATGGAGGCACGGGCGGCACCACTAGTGTCGAAGCGGCATTCGGAGCGGCGATGCCAACGGCTACCGCCCCTACCAAGGCAGGCTATGTCTTTGGAGGTTATTACAGCCAACTCAATGGCGCTGGCATCCAGTATTATACCAACACCATGGCGAGTGCCAGAACCTGGGATCTAACAGCTAATACGACGCTCTATGCCAAATGGACAGTTGGCACCTATACCGTGACCTTCAACGCCAATGGCGGCACCACATCCGTTCCAACAAGTAAGACCGTTACGTATTTAGGCACGTATGGAACCTTGGCGACCACCAGCAGAGTTGGTTACAGCTTCAACGGTTGGTGGACTGCGACATCCGGCGGCACTCAAGTGCAGACGACTACGACCGTCACAAACGGCACGAATCATCAGATTTACGCACGGTGGGTTGGCACGGACCCCGAAATGAATCTGGCTAGAGGAGCTTCAGCAATTTTAGACGGCGGAACTGACACCGTCACGGGAGCCGCCGCGGGTGTGGCGCTTCCATTGACCTACACGATCTCTAGTGCGGGCACGGCGAATATCACTCTTAGTCCAACGGTCAAGTCCACCGAAACCAATTGCACAGTCGCGATCACGACCCAGCCCGCGAGTTCGGTCGCTCCTGCAGGCACTAGTAACCTGGTGCTCACCGTAACTCCGACAGCAGGCGGGCCTTGGAGCTTCGCTCTGTCGATCGCCAATAATGACCCCAACGAGAATCCCTACAACTGGAGCGTGGGAGGAATGGCGGCCTTTGATACGACGGTCTCATTTCAACAAAACAATCTTCCCCTTCCTCTCGACTCCTACACTGGAGTCACCGACACCCATCTGCTTGCGTCATCAACGACCCCCGACGGTAGTAACACATTGCTATCATTGAACAATAAGCTTACAAAAGAACGGCAAAGCCTGGTCAGGTTTGAGCTGTCCTCCATTCCATCGGGATCCACGCTGAAGAGCGCAACCCTGCAGTTTACGGAAAATGGAACCGGCATGGCAGGAAGTGTGGATGTCTATCAAGCCACTGGAACTTGGAACGCTGACATTGCGACTTGGGCCAGCAGCAGCGGCATTACCGGATCGGCAACGCCACTTGCCAGTGGTTCAGCCACCATGACGGCTAACAGAAAAATTGATATTCCACTGACGGATTGTTCCTTCATTCAAGGATGGTTTGGTCCATCTGCCACCAATTACGGATTTGGAATCAAGACGACAGCGGAGAGTAACAACACTTCAGTCGTGTATCTCAGATCGTCCAACCACAGCACGCTGGGAGATCGCCCAAAGTTGACTGTTACGTACGCTGCGCCTGCAGGAAACCTGAGCACGTTTACAGTTACGCTCAATAAGGACGGTGGTACGAGCGGCACCAATAGCGTGAACGCCACATTTGGTGCCACGATGCCGACTGCAACCGCACCGACGAAGGCGGGCTATACGTTTGGCGGATATTACTCTCAAATCAATGGCGGTGGTACGCAATACTACACGACCGCCATGGCCAGCGCGAATGTTTGGAACATCGCAGCCGCTACGACTCTCTATGCAAAATGGACCCTTGCTTTCGACGCTTGGACTGGCGGCGGAGGAAGTTTTGGCACCGATTCGAATGGCGATGGCACGCAGGATGGCATGGCATGGTTGCTCGGTGCATCTAACAAAGATGTAAATGCGGCATCGAGACTGCCTGTCGCGAGCTCAAGCGCCGGCAACTTGAATTTGAGCTTTACCTGCCTCAAGGTCGCCAATCGCGGAAGTGCAACACTCAAACTCCAGGTGAGCGACGATCTTGGCATCAGCGATCCGTGGACAAGCCAAGAGGTGGTCGTGCCTGACACAAGCGGGACGGTCAACGGTGTAGTCTTCACCATCAGCGCAAATGCGGATCCAAATCTTATCAACGTTCAAGCAAGCATTCCTGGATCTACAGGTAAAGTCTTCGCACGCCTCATGGGTGCTCCATAATCATACATTTGACGCATGTTTCCTAAACATATCTATCGGCTAAGAGGTTTTTCGATTGCATGGCTAATCACCACATCCGCCTTCGCCGTCCCACCAGACTTGACGCAACCGGGGGTCATCGCCGGCATCAACCGCTCGGAGACTTACAATCTAGGTGCCACCGGTATGCGTGGATGGATCGCGATCAGTAGTAATGGCGGTGGAGACACCGGCCTGATCACCGATCAAAGTCGCCAGATTCTTGTGACTCACTGCGAGACTCCGGCCAATGCGGTGCTTGCCGTGGATGACGTCATCCTCGGTGCGATGGCTGCCAGTAGCGGCACCGTTCCGGATTTCACCAGCGACTGCCGCAAGGCCTTTGCTGCTGCCATCGGCGATGCGGAAAAAACCGGCGCGGGCACCTTGCGAGTCAAACGTTGGCGCGCAGGAGTCGTCACAAATCAGAACATCTCTCTTCCCATCCTAGGCAACTATTCTAACACGGCCCCGTTCACTTGCCCGAAGTCCACAGCCATCCTCAACAATTTGCGCAACAAGGTGGTCGCGGATCTCATTGCTGATCCGAATTATCTCCAGACTGGCTTTGGTGGTGCATGCAGTGGCCTCGCTCTACTTTCCGGCGTCAAGCCTGGCGATCCGGACTATGAAGCAGTCCGGGTCCGCCTGGAAACCTTCGCCCGTGCCCAAGCCACAAGAGGTGCAGTGGGAGAGGGGATCATCATATGGGAATGGTCTTATATGCTGACCTTTCTCTCGGAGTATTACCTGCTGACCAATGACTTACAGGTGGTACCGGGCATTCTGAATTTCACTCTGGCTCTTTCGCGGGCTCAGAGTTACTACGGCACTTTCGGCCACGAGCGTTGCGTTATTTGGGATGACAGAGGCAGGCTCGCCTCACAATTCTATGGGCCTGTGAATGCCGTGGGTGGCACGGCGATGATTGCCCTGGCCTTGGGTAGAAAAGCGCTGGTCGCCGCCGGGCAGGTCATCGACCCGGAAATCGATGCCGCCATCACACGCGGCACCGGGTTCTTTGCCTTTTGTGCGTTTAAGGGCTCCATCCCCTACGGCGAACATGCGCCGGCCGCCGCCAACCACGCCTCCAATGGCAAGGATGCGATGGTTGCGGTTTTCTTCAGCCTGCTGCCGGGTCGCGAGATGGAAACCGAATACTTCACCCGCATGTCAATCGCAGGATGGATAGGCCGCGAATACGGGCATACCGGTCAGGGTTTGAGCTATTATTGGACATCACTGGGAGCCCTGATGGGGGGGGCGGATGCCGCCAGCGAGCACCTCAAGCAAGTCCGTTGGCACCTCGACCTATCGCGGCGCACAATGGCTCTTTTGCCTACGATGGCAGGGAGCAATTCGGCCCCGGCGCCACATCGGGCAATACCTATTTGGGCTATTCCGGCTACGACTCCATGTCAGCCAATGCCATGTATCTTCTAACATACAGCATGCCGCTCAAACGCCTTTGGATCACCGGCAAAAATGCCAATCCGGCCCACACGCTTGATAACACGAAAATCGCCAATGCCGTCGCCGCTGGATCATACCGGCTTGAGGTTGGCACTAAAACCATCCCCGAACTCTTCACGGCTCTTGGCGAGTATGATCCCGTCGTTCGCAACTACGCCGCCAAACAACTCGCCACTCGCTCACTCACTGGCACAGACCTCACCAACCTCCGCAATTATCTAACAAGTCCGAATCCAAACCTGCGCCAGAGTGCGTGCCAGGCTTTGGGTTTGTTACAGGATGCCACAGCTCTGCCTACCATCGTCGGCATGCTCAACGATAGTGACGTCTGGGTTCGCTACAAAGCCGCCGAAGCCATCGGCTCCTATACATTCACCCAAGCACAGGCCGACTCCCATTTGGTGACCATGTTAAATACCTTCATCAATAACAAGGCCGCCGATCCCAACGTGATTGATTGGAATGATCCTATTGAAATGGTCAACGGCAAGCTCTCCCACACTCTCTTTGGAAATCCCATTGATGGATCTAATCATTTGGCCCATTACACCGTCACTGCGACTAAACCGAGCCCCCTCTACGATGCGATCCGCGTCGGCTTGCGCCAACCAGACTCCCACCCACGCTTCGGAGTGCTCAGCTTTGCAAGAAATCGCCTCGGTGTCGCCGATGCCCAGGCACTCTATCCGGACCTTGCGGACACGGTCAAATACGAGCCCCCCGCCGACCGTATGTGGGGAGCCGATTGCCGGGCCGAGGCCATCAGCTTCATCACCGCCATGAAAATCACCGAGGGCATCCCCCTTGCTCTCGAGTTGTTAGAGAATCAGGGATATGGCTCGGGGGCAGGCACATTCCGAGCCCCGGCATTTACCGGCATTGCCTGGGATTGGAATGAGTTTGCTCCCGAGCCATATCCTTTATTCTCTAACAAGGCGAGGGCAAGGGGGATGCCCTCGGTGATTTTCATGTCGGTTATGAATTTGATGGCCTCGGCTCGGCAATCAGCTCCCC
>JANOKJ010000125.1:0-19594 GCA_031419275.1 Akkermansiaceae bacterium
GCCGGCTCTATGTGCGGCGAATCATCTCAGCATCGCACAGTTCCCCGTAAGCGTCAGTCGTGCGATTCCCGCTGCCTATATTTTCTGGCAAGCTGTCTATCTGATAACCGTGATTTCTTTGATCAAAACGCTATGGAGATCGAGAAAAGCTACCAAAAATCTCGTGTGAATTGTTACTCCTTGTTGCTGAGTGATTGAAATTTTCGTTCTCAAACAGCTCATAAAATAAAATACGCGCAGTCTAACGCAAGCCACGCGATGCGCATTTTTTGAAGAACTGCTCCACTGATGGCGTGCAAGTCCTCGCCATTACCATTCTCGTCAGCTCCTGCTTGGCGGCAATTTTTGTCGTGTGCTTCGCCATTGAGGCTTATCGCGGCCGAAGTTCCAGCTTCGAGCGCGATTCCTTACTGCCCCTTGATTCCACCAAGCCTAAATCTCGAAAAAGCTGATTTTTTCCACGTTGATCCCATGACTACAACCATCACTTACGACGATAAAACCGTCCGCTGCTTCATGACCGCCTCCATTTTCTGGGGGATTATCGGAATGTTCGTTGGCGTACTTGCCGCTACTCAACTTTCCTGGTGGCAGCTGAACGGAAAATTTCTCGAAATGATCAGTTTCGGATTGTTTAAAGGGGAGGGGCTTTCCTACATCACCTTTGGCCGCATTCGCCCGCTGCATACCAATGCGGTGATCTTTGCATTCGTCGGAAACATGGTTTTCGCGGGTGTTTACTACTCGACCCAACGCCTGTGCAAATGCCGGCTTGCATCAGATATTTTATCAAAAATCCACTTTTGGGGTTGGCAAGCGATCATCCTCGCCGCCGCGATCACCTTGCCCGCTGGACTGACTCGCGGCAAAGAATACGCCGAGCTCATCTGGCCGCTCAACATCGGCGTGGTGGTCATCTGGATTGTTTTCGGGGTGAACTTTTTCTGGACCCTTGCGAAACGCAACGAGCGCTCCCTTTACGTTTCACTTTGGTTCTACATCGCCACGGTCATCACGATCGCCCTGCTCTATGTCGTAAACCACATTTCCATCCCGACTTCGCTCATTCACTCCTACCCTATCTTCGGCGGTGTGCAGGATGCGTTGGTGCAATGGTGGTATGGTCACAACGCCGTCGCCTTCTTTCTAACAACTCCCATTCTCGGGATTATGTATTATTTCGTCCCGAAAGCGGCGGATCGTCCGGTGTATTCTTACCGACTTTCGATCATCCACTTCTGGGCACTTGTTTTCATCTATATTTGGGCGGGTCCTCACCACCTGCTCAACACTGCTCTCCCTCATTGGCTGCAAACGCTAGGGATGTTGTTTTCCATCATGCTCTGGGCACCTTCCTGGGCGGGCATGCTCAACGGCCTGCTTACCCTGCGCGGTGCATGGGATAAACTCCGCACGGATCCCGTCATTAAATTTTTCGCGGTTGCTGTCACCTTTTATGGCATGGCAACTTTTGAAGGCCCACTGCTTTCCATCCGCGCGGTGAACGCACTCTCGCACTACACCGACTGGACCGTCGGCCACGTTCATTCCGGTGCACTAGGCTGGAACGGCTTCATGGCTGCCGGTATGTTCTACTGGCTCGCGCCACGCCTTTGGAAAACCAAACTCTGGTCCACCACGCTCGCCAACATGCACTTCTGGACGGGCTTGGTCGGTATTCTCCTCTACGTCTCCTCAATGTGGGTTGCCGGTATCATGCAGGGTCTGATGCTATCGGAAACCAATCCCGGCGGTGCTTCTTTGAAATACGATTTCGTAGAGACCCTTCGCCAGATCAACATTCTCTATATCCTCCGCTCGTTCGGTGGCGGCCTTTACCTCCTCGGTTTCATCGCCTGCGCTTTCAATATCTTCATGACCGCTCGTAGCGGCAAAGCAACTGACGACACGGTTGAGGTGAAATTGTTAGAGAAAACCCAGAAAGACAAAATGCGTATCGGCGAGGCGCTGGGCAAAGATCCTGTCATCTACGCCGTTCTCGGAATTGCTTTCATGATTCTCTGGTTCTTGCTCCCACCGCACGCAGATAAAGCCGCACTTGCTATTACTATCATCCTCGGCATCAAAGGCTTCATGGTCTTCAAAAAAGATTCCAAAAGCTGGTCGGAATATTTTGACAGATTGTTAGAAAACTACCTTCCGTTCACTGTCCTGATTTTCTTCGCGGTCGCTATCGGTGGTATCGTGCAAATCATTCCATCCCTGATGATCAATCAATCCGCTAACATGGAAGAACGCCTGCAAGTTCCCTACACCCCACTGGAACTGGTGGGTCGCGACATCTACGTCGCGGAAGGTTGCTACAACTGCCATTCTCAAATGATCCGCACTCTCGTTCCTGACGTGATGCGCTACGGCCCCACTCAAGAACAAGGATACAGTCGCATGGGCGAGTCGCTCTACGATTATCCGCATCAATGGGGCTCCAAACGGACTGGCCCTGATCTTGCACGCGAAGGCGGTAATTTCATTCAGGGTTCGGAAGTCGTCCGCTCTGGTCGCCGCGATAATCTCTGGCACTTCAACCACTTCTGGGATCCTCGCCAAACCTCGCCAGGCTCCAACATGCCGCCTTACACGTTCCTCTTCGACAAAAAGGCCGACTTCAAAACGCTACCCAAACGTGTCGCCGTCCAGGCCACTCTCGGTGTGCCATGGCCAGCGATGACCAAACACGAAATCGAGCAAAGTGCTCGTGACCAAGCGATGAAAATTTCCGAATCGTTGGTCAAAGCTGGAGCCTACTTGCCGAACCGCACCGAACTTCAAGAAGACGAACTCATGCGTCATCTCTCTGAGACCCAAGTCGTCGCACTCATTGCTTACATGCAGAAAATTGGTGTCTACGAAAAGGTCGAAACCGCACGTGAGAAACAAGCCCTAGACCCAGATTCCTTCCGAAACAAATAACCCTCAATCCACCATGCTCCAACGAATCATCCACGAAAACTGGACAAGCATCGTCCCCATCATCTCCTTCGCCGTCACCGCTGGAATCTTTCTAACCGTCTCCATCCGCGCACTAACTCTCCCGAAATCAAAACGCGAAGCCCTCGCGCGTATCCCCTTCGAAGAATAATCAAAACATTAAAATCTAACAAAAATTTATAACCCAAGCTTTGCGTTCCTTTGCGCACTTTGCTGCTTTGCGTTGAAATCCTTCCATCATCCTTATGTCCGACGAACCAGAAATCCGCCGCGCCCAATACGCCGAAAAAGAAGGTGAGGTCGTTCTCCGTGAACACGAATACGACGGCATCCAAGAATACGACCAGAAACTTCCGAACTGGTGGCTGGTCATTTTCATCGCCGCTCTCGTCTTTTTCTTGGGTTACTGGGTTGCCTACTACCAGTTCGGCTTGATGCAAACTGACGATCAAAAAATTGCCGCTGCGATGGCACGTATTGAAAAAGCCCAGAAAAAGGCACTCGATGAAATGCTCGCCAAACTCAACGACGAAGCCCTCGTCAACGATTGGGCCAAAGATCCTGCGAGGGTTGCTTCAGGACGTGAAAGCTATCTCATCAACTGCACCGCCTGTCACGGCCAAGATCTTGCGGCAAGAATCGATATCGGTGGCGGTCAGTTTGTCAATCTACCCGGGCTTTCTCTAAAAGATGGGCAATGGAAATACGGTGCGAAGCCCATGGATATTTTTCGCCTCATCAACAGCGGCACGCCCCCCGAATCCCCCGGCCACAACAATGCGAAGATGGAAGCATGGGGCTTGAAACTGCCACCCGTCCAAATCGCCGAGCTCACCGCCTACATCATCAGCGAAAACCAAGCAGAATTTTCCAAATAAATTAGCAACGATACCTATGAAAACTACAATCAATACACTCGGACTTCTCGGTCTCATCACCACGCTTTCCACCGCGGGAACGATCATTTCGGACGTCGCCAGCCCTTCACCGAAATCCACATCAACTGGTTTCGAAAATGCACGTCGTCCTATTTCTAATCCGACTCTTTTCGATCTCGCGCTACCCACCACCAACCTTCATCCGATCTTCCTTAATCATCGCTTACCAAGCAGCATCAATACGACCCTCAATCCGAATCTTCCTCTCGGCGGTGATGTCCAGCTTTACGCACTTCAGTTCGAAATCGCGATGAATGATCGCCTATCCATTGTTGCGACCAAAGACGGCTACGTTGATTTTAACCCTGACAGCACGCTCTCGAAATCCTCGGGTTTCGCTAACCTCGGTGCTGGCTTGAAGTATGCGTTTCTTCTCGATCCTGCTTCTCAAACAGCAGTGAGCGGAACGATGACATTTGAGCTTCCCACCGGAAACTCTGATGTACTTCAGGGCGAAGGCAAAGGTGCTGTAAACCTGATTCTCAACGGCCTTAAACTCATCGATCAATGGCAGTTCGCTGCAGCCGCTGGCGCGCAAATTCCATTTTCGGATGAACAATCCACTAATGGTTTCATCAGCACGCACGCCAGTTACGAAGTTTGCAAATGGTTTATTCCATTGGTTGAGCTCAACTGGTTCCACGTCATCGATGCAGGAGACGGCGCAGGTAACTTCGGCGGCCAAGTAGGTGGTCTGGTTCCCGGTGTCATCAACTTTGAAGGTGGCGACCTATTCAACCTTGGTGGCGTGAACGCTGGTAGTAACCGCGATTTCGTCACTACCGCTGTCGGCTTTCGCTCACGCCTTACCGACGCTGCTACTCTTGGCGTAGCCTACGAAATTCCACTCACTGAGGATGGAGATAGTCTGATGAAAGATCGCATCACCCTGGATCTGGTCTGGACGTTCTAATTCTTCTTGAAGGAGCCGCTACATCTCTCAGAGCAAAACTTCACCTCGTTCCAAACCTTCTCCCATTTTTTGCGCCAAGTGAAGGGCCGACCGCAGCTAATGCAGGTTTTGCTTGGGAGGTCGGCTTTTTTCACGTGTTTCGGCATGAGGCGAAGTTCGCATAAATTCTGAATCGCGCAAATCCCGCGCACATTCCGCAAGCTCATGCGGAGCCGAAAGTTCGATGCCGTGTCATGTTTTCACCGTGCCAACTCCCATGCAGAAAAACAAACGACCGAATTTGATCTCGCTGACGACGATCAATCCGGACGGTTCGCATTACGTGTTGCACCCAGCGGATGTGAAAGGGAAGTTCACCATCGCTCGGAGATTATTCGGAATTCTGCTTATTGCCGTCTATGTCCTGCTTCCATGGATCCCGATCAATGACGCGCCAGCACTGTTTCTTGATGTTGAAAACCGGCGTTTCCACATCTTCGGTTTGACCCTCCTCGCGCAGGATTTATGGGTGTTCTTTTTTCTTATTAGTGGGCTCGGGTTCACATTGTTTTTCATCACCGCTCTGCTAGGTCGCCTCTGGTGCGGCTGGGCGTGTCCCTATACCGTTTTCCTGGAACATGTTTTCCGACGTATTGAACGCTGGATCGATGGCGACGCCACCGCGCGCCGCAAACTCGATGCGGCGCCTCCAAGCATCGGAAAAAAACTACGTCGCGCGGTGAAATACGCGCTTTATCTAACAGCCTCAGCCATTATAGCCCATGTGTTCATCAGTTACTTCGTCTCACTGCCCCGCCTGTACCAATTCATGCGGGAAGGCCCACTCCAACACGGAGCCACATTCACCATCATCTTCGCCCTCACCGGAGCGCTCTACTTCTGCTTCGCCTGGTTCCGGGAACAGTTCTGCATCATCCTCTGTCCCTACGGTCGTATCCAGTCCGCGTTAACCGACGAGCAAACTGTCGTTATTGGCTATGATTCTAATCGTGGAGAACCGCGGGGAAAAGCTTCTGATCCAAAAGCAGGTGCCTGTATCGATTGTCACCGCTGCGTCCAGGTTTGCCCGACAGGAATTGATATTCGCAATGGCCTGCAAATGGAATGCATTGGTTGCGCGGCTTGCGTTGATGCGTGTGATGACATCATGCGGAAAATCAATCGCCCGTTAGGATTGGTGCGCTATGATTCCACTGCCGGACTCTCAGGATCCAAGCGCCGGTATATGCGACCACGGATATGGTTATACGCAGCGCTGGGCCTATTCGGCTTCATCGCGCTCGGCACCACGACGTGGTTCAAGGCAAAGCCGTTTTTCGCGGAGGTTTCACGAATGCGTGGCGCTCCTTACTACACGGATGCCTCTTTTGTTAGAAATCATTATCAACTGAGGCTTTTAAACAAACGTAATCAACCGGTGGATTTTTCAATTTCGCTCGATCAGGCGCCCGAGGGTTTCACGCTGAGTGGCACCGATGGCACGATCAGTCTAGGGGCTCTAGCAGAAACCAACCGAGCCCTAGTCATCATTAACGATAGTAAAAGTTATACCGGACCCAAAGAACTCAACTTGGAAATCCGCGCCCAACCCGGCAATCAAATCATCCGTCAAAAACTGAAATTCCTCGGACCCAATCCAAATCAAATTAACAAACCATGAATATTATAAGCATCCGCCCATGGCTCTACGTCGCCGCTGCATTTCTGTTGCTCATCGCAGCATGGACTAGCCTGATTTTTATCGCAGTGAAGCATTCGCCTGAACGCATCCAGATCCAAACTTTAAACTCTAAACCTTAAATCTCAAAATAAGTGAATAGTCAGATTTTCTATTTTCAACAAAGCTCTTTTAAAATGTTAGATTCAAAAATCACTTATCTTCATTGGAGTTTAAAATTTAAAGTTTAAAATTTTGGATCCCGTTCATACAACCATCGGAGCGCTGATCGCCGGTCTTGTGACCAGCGTGCATTGCGTGGGTATGTGTGGGCCGATCGCTTGTGGCTTATCTTCCATGCCGAGCACTGAGACCCAGCGATTGATGGCGATGACATCCTATCATGGTGCGCGTTTGTTTTCATACGGACTCATCGGTGCTCTGTGCGGATCGTTAGGTCAGCAGCCGTTAAAATGGTTTTTCGACTCACCCGCCGCACTGCTGCCATGGGTGCTGGTGCTGGTATTTCTGATCTTTGGTTTCGGGTTGGAAAAGAAACTGCCTCGTCCTCCTGCTTTGCTGAAATGGACCGCCAAACTGCGTTTCCGGCTAGGAAGATTATCGCCGGTTCGCAGCGGACTCGCGCTCGGTGTGCTTACGCCATTGCTTCCTTGCGGGCCGCTCTATCTGCTTTTCGGCGCATCTTTGCTCAGCGGATCGGCGATTCGTGGTGCGGAGTTCGCACTCGCCTTCGGGCTCGGCACCGTTCCGCTGCTGTGGCTTGCTCAACAACAACTTCGCCGTCTCGGTCAACGCTTTAACCTCGTCACCATTCAACGTTCGCTCGCCATTCTGTCCGCTTGCCTGCTCGCGTTCCGACTCTGGGGGACGCTGCCGTTTGTCGATCCTGCTCCGGAGAAAAAATCCGAACTCCCATCTTGCTGCCATTAAGCCATGTCCACCTGCGTCCATTGCGCTACGCCATTTTCGACCGCTGCCGGTTTGGAGAAGTTCTGCTGCCGAGGCTGTGAGTATGTTTACGATCTGATCCATCACGAGGGATTGGATCGATTCTACGATTTGCGTAGTAGTTCATCGATTCGTCCCGTCAGAAGTGTGCCGTTCGAAGAAAAGGATTTCGAATGGTTGAAAGACGAAGCCGCGAAAGTTGAAGAAGCGTTATCGATTGGCGAAGAAGCACAGGCGGAATTTTCGATGGAAGGATTGTCATGTGTGGGATGTGTTTGGTTGGTTGAGAAAATTTTCCTAAAATACGATGGTGCTATCGAAGCTTCAGCGCATCCCGCAACCGGGCAGTTGCGCTTGAAATGGATATCCGGAAAAACTGATCTTTGCGGCTTTGCGGATGAGATCGCTGGTTTTGGTTACATGCTCTCCAAGCATCGTGGCAGTGCGCAGCGTAGCGAAGCACGTGAGCTCGGCGCGAAGCTCGGGTTGTGTGCGGCATTCATGATGAACGCCATGGTGTTCACACTTCCGAGATATGTTGGTATGCCGGATGACTTCGCGTTCGCTGGCATTTTCCAACTCGTGACTTTCCTCTCCGCGACTCTCTCGATGATGGTCGGTGGATCCTATTTTATCAAACGTGCATGGCATGCGGTGCGTGCGCGGTCGCCACACATCGATCTGCCCATCGCGCTTGGTATCATTTTCGCATTCGCGGGTTCCATCATCGGCTGGATCGTCGGAAGCGAGGGTTTGATCTACTTCGATTTCGTCGCGATGTTCATTTTTCTCATGCTCGGCGGGCGTTACTTGCAGTTGTCGGCGATCGAAAAGAACCGCAACCGCCTGCAGCGGAGACGACCCGTTCCCGATATGGTGAACTCGCCAGATCGCGATTCAGCGCTACCGCTCTCGGAAATATGCGCGGACTTACGTTTGGAAATTCGTCCCGGACAATCGGTTCCTGTTGCATCGGTTCTTGAATCTTCACTGGCGGAGTTCTCGCTCGAATGGATCAATGGTGAGGCGGCTCCGGTTGCCTTCCGCGCGGGAAGACCTGTGCCTGCTGGTGCTATCTATCTGGGCAGTTCACCCATCATTATTCGCGCAGAGGAAACATGGGATCAATCCTTGCTTTCCCGCCTAACAGAATCCGTTCGTTCAACCGGAAGAGTTCCAGCCATTGAGAAACTCCTTAAATTTTATCTGCTCGCGATCGTTCTCTGCGGGATCAGTAGTTTCATTTTCTGGTTTCCGATCGCAGGTTTCACCCATGCCCTTCAGGTGATGATTTCGATCTTTGTGGTGTCCTGTCCGTGTGCACTCGGTGTTGCCATTCCTCTTGCGGATGAACTCGCAGGTTCCCAGATGGAGCGCGCAGGAGTGTTTATCCGCGAGTCATTGTTGTGGTCGCGGTTGCGCCATATCAAGACCATCATTTTTGACAAAACTGGCACACTCACCCTCGAACGTCCGGTGTTAGAAAATCCTGAAACCATCCTTCAACTTGATTCTCAATCGCAGCTCGCGCTTGCGCGACTCAGCAACGGATCGCTTCATCCTGTTTCGCGCTCTTTGTTTGAATCGCTCGGAAAGTGCGGAATGGAAATCATGCAAACCTCCGCTCCGGTGGAAATTCACGAACTGCCGGGAATGGGAAGGTATTTTGAAATGGAGAATGAAGTTTGGTCGCTGGGTAGGCCTGGTTGGAAAACCGGAAACCCCGATCCCGATGCACCGCATGATGCGGAACTCACCCGCAACGGTGAAAGCGTGGCGCGTTTTCACTTCAGAGAAAGCCTTCGCCCCGATACCATCACCGCACTCTCGAGACTTCAAAAAATGAATTACCGTTTGATCATCTTATCCGGAGACAAATCCGAAAAGGTCGCTGCCGTTGCGGATGCGTTAGGCATTGCCAGCGACGACGCGCATGCGGTTTTGCAACCGGATGAAAAAGAACAAATCGTGCGCGGCATTGATCGCCATGACACACTCTATCTCGGTGATGGTGCGAACGATTCGCTAGCTTTCAATGCCGCATTCGTAACGGGGACTCCTGTGGTGGATCGAAGTTTATTGGAGCAGAAATCCGATTTCTTCTTTTTGAGTCAAAGTCTCAGATTTCTCCCAGGCATGTTGAATCTCGCGAGTCGCCGCTACCAAACCATCGCAATCGCGTTCAGTTTTGCTCTGATTTACAACGCGACGGCCATTACAGCCGCGTGGATGGGCTATATGAATCCTTTGGTTGCGGCCATTATCATGCCGCTGAGCTCGGTCATCTCACTAACCATCATTGCCTTGGGGCTAAAGGAAAAAACATGAGTTGGTATCCCTGTTTTCCTCCTGAGAGTCGCAAAAAAATCCGGGATCGGATCAAAAAGTTGCGTTCGCGGTTAAGCTCATCTATCGTCCGCCGCATTGCAGCAAGACGTAAGTTAAAGATGACCAGTGACCCGGACCATTTCAATCAAGCACTTTACGACAAAGTGCTGGACTGCGAATTATTCAAAACCTACCAGCACGCATTCCGAAATGCTACTGGGTTGCCGCTTCGTTTTTTAAGAATTGATGCGGAAATTCCCAGTGCTTGCGAGTATGACGCAAACGGCAGCTCTTTTTGCGAAAAACTCAAACTCTGTAAAAGCGCCTGTAATGCTTGTATCGACGTGAACCAGCGTCTCAACGCAGAAGCTAAAATCAACGGTCCATCCAGTTGCCATTGTTTTTCAGGAATGGCCGCTACTGCCGTTCCAGTTTTGTTTAATGGCGCTCCGATTGGAATGCTACGCACCGGACAGATTTTTCATAAGGTCCCAACTCCAGTCGCCTTCGATCAAGTATCGAAAACCCTACGCCGCCAAGGTTTGACGAAGAAAGATGTCGATTCGTTGAAATCAGCGTATTTCCAAACTCAGGTTGTTGATCCCGAGCGCTATCAGAGCATGGTTACGCTGCTATCAACCTTCGCCTCCCAACTTGGCAGACACGCAGAAAAGCTTGCGATCATCAGTGATAACAGTGAACCGGCAGCCGTCGCTCGCGCGCGCAAATTCATCGATGAAACCCTCGCCGATCCATTGCCGCTCTCACTCGTCGCTAGACAAGCTGGGCTGAGTGAATCGCATTTCTGTCGGGTCTTCAAAGAATCCACCGGCCTTACTTTGACCGACTACGTCAATCGCCGCCGCATTGAGTGGGCGAAAAAAGAACTCCTCAAACCCGAGGCCCGCGTCTCGGAAATCGCTTTCCACATCGGTTATCAATCGCTCTCCCAGTTCAAC
The DNA here is from genome assembly GCA_031419275.1 of Akkermansiaceae bacterium. Lineage (GTDB taxonomy): Bacteria > Verrucomicrobiota > Verrucomicrobiia > Verrucomicrobiales > Akkermansiaceae > Luteolibacter. Next base: position 10,714 of record JANOKJ010000125.1, read on the forward strand.
CGCAGCTTTGCTCGCTTCACAGGAAACTCACCTACCAATTTCCGGCGCGAAGAACTCGCACGCGTGACTTCGGTTTAAGGTGAATCCAAAAAAGGCAGGGTCGTCTCGCCGAGACGACCGATTTAACCAGCCCTGTGGTGTAAATAAGGACAGACAGATGACAATACATCCACAAGGAGGGGCTGCATTCTGCTGCCCTACAACCAAATTTATTTCAAGAAGGCGGCAGGATGCCGCCTCTCCTTGTCAATCTTCATCATCCTTCGCGCCTTTGACTCTCACTTTTCCGCGCAGCTTCGCTTCGATGAAATTATCGATGTCGCCATCCATTACATCCTGGATGTTTCCGCTTTCCTCGCCGGTGCGGAGGTCGAGGACTTTTTGGTAGGGTTGGAAGACGTAAGAGCGGATCTGGCTTCCCCATGAGACATCGCTTTTTTCACCGTAGGCGGCTTCGGCTTCGGCGGCGCGTTTGTCTTCTTCGATCTGGAACAGTTTTGCTTTGAGGATTTGGTAAGCGAGTTCCTTGTTCGCGCCTTGGGTGCGGGATGCGGTTGATTTGATCAGGATGCCGGAAGGAAGGTGGCGTAGCAATACTCCGGTCTCAACCTTGTTGACGTTTTGTCCGCCCTTGCCGCCGGAGCGCATGGTGCTGATTTCCACATCCTTATCGTTGATCTCGATTTTAATCTTGTCATCGATTTCAGGGGTCGCGTCGATGGACGCGAAGGAGGTATGACGTTTCCCTGCGGCATCGAAAGGCGAGATTCTAACAAGTCGGTGCACGCCGCGTTCGTTCTTGAGGAAACCAAAAGCGTTCTCGCCGGTGATCTTGATCGTTGAGGATCGCAGGCCAGCGCTATCGCCGTCTTCCCAATCGAGGGTTTCGACCTTGTAGCCTTTGCGTTCCGCCCAGCGGCTGTACATGCGGTGAAGCATCTGTGCCCAGTCGCAAGCCTCGGTGCCGCCGGCTCCTGCCTGGATCACGAGGTAGCAATTGGCATTGTCGTTGGGTCGATTCAGCAGGGTGAGAAGCTCGAAATCACGGATGTCTTTTTCCAATGCCGCTGCGCCAGCGATGGCTTCTTTCGCTAAATCTTCGTCTTCGAATTCTTTAGCGAGCGACACACCTTCGATCACGTCTTTGCATCTACCCTCGAGCGCAAGGAAGCTCTCCAGCTTCTTTTTCATCGATGCGGCTTCCTCAGAAATTTTCCGAGCTTTGTCAGGATCGTCCCAAAACGCCGGAGCACCCATCGCTTCTTCGAGCGTCTGAATCTTGTTTTCTAGGGCGGGAACGTCAAAGGTACCTCCTGAGTTTTGACAGGCGGCTGGAAATGCCGTCCGTATCAAGTGCCAGGAGGTCAGCGGTAGGAAGTGTGGACATGAGAGCCGAGAACAAATCCCAACTGGGGCAAGCGAGCAAGGATAAAGCAAATTTCCAAGGTGGTTCCTGCTTTTTTAACCACGGAGGCACGGAGGAAGAGGGAGGACACAGAGAATAAAACTCTAAATTTTAAACTTTAAATCTCAAAAGTGAATATGGGTTCACAGGCCGTATTATAAACTTTTCATCTTCTTTTGGAATTTAGAGTTTAAGATTTAAAATTTGGCATTAGCCTCCCGCCACTATGAGTCACAAAATTGTTCCTACGATCTCCTCCGGTACCGCCGGTCCGCTTGGCGTTGTCCATCTTCCACGTCTTTGGCAAAAAATGTGCCTAGGTGCAGTCGGCAAACTTGCCGATGGTTATAAAAACTGCGGCCCTGGCTATGACATGATGGTGCTCGATGCACTTGGTGTGAGCCAAGAGGCATTGGTTTCATTTGTTGCCAGCAACAAGCCGAGCTATACCCAGTTTGAGAAGTTTTTCGCCGACAACGCAACCAAACTAACTGCGGCTGCGATTGCTGAAATCAATGCTGCGATCATTGGCTATCAACACAAAGACGAAACTCGCCAATCCATCCTTGCTGCCGTGGGTCTTCCGGATGGAAAACCCACTGATGCCGTCAATCTTAACAACCTCGACGACTGGCAGGAATTCTACGCTTCGGAAATCGCCTGAACGAAATTTACAAACGAATCAGCTCGTTAAAGGCGACTGAGGAAATTCCGGTGGCGGCGAAGGCATTGAGCACATCAATCGTTCGTTGCTGCCGGACATTTTCATTTACTTCTAACATAACCTTAGGGATATCGCCTGAACTTGTAGCTGCGTGTTTATAAAGTTCCAACTGACTTACCAGCAGTGGAAGATCACGGCTGTCTGTATCGGTATCGAGCACTTGCTCGGCATCGCCTTGTCCTGAGATCACCGCGCCTTTTTCATCGATGCGTATAACCATGGGCGGAATGGGTGGCTGAATGATAGTTATTGGTGTAGTCTTGTCCGGAATCGCCATTCCAAGATCGCTCTCCCTCAGCGTGATGGTCGATGTGACGATGAAATAGATGAGTAAAAGAAAGCAAACGTCGATGAGGGATGAGATATCGAGAGTGGTGTCGCCTTCGTTATCGAAAATGTGGGTTTTATGTCTGGCCATGCAACCCTAACGCACACAGGAGGCGATCTCTTAGGTTTTGATTTTGGAAATGTGTGCTGTGGGTAAATTTGGGCATTTTTCTACAGGGAGAGAGGAGAAACGGGAGAAGAGGAGGATAGAAAAAGGATAAATTTAAGATTCTAAACCTCAAAACAGAACCTGAGTTCCTCGCAAGCGCTACGAACTTTACATCTTCTTTAGAATTTAGGATTTTATATTTCACTCTTGCTCCTCTTCTCCCGCATCTCCTCTCTCCTTGTTCAAAATAAGCCCGCACCTATCTCAAACTCTGAAACCTCTCTACGCCCAGCTTGATTCCCTCCGCTTTATGCAGGGTTTCCTGAAATTCCTCTTCTGGCACCGAGTCCGCCACGATCCCTGCGCCGACCTGGTAGCTGAGTTTTTCTCCGTCGCGCACGAGGGTTCGGATCGCGATGTTGAATTCGCTTTCACCATTGAAGCCCAGCCAACCGATCGCGCCGCAGTAGACACCGCGAGGTTGTCGCTCGAGTTCCCGGATGATTTCCATCGCGCGTTTTTTAGGAGCGCCGGTGATGCTGCCGCCGGGAAAACAGGCAGCTAGCGCACTCAGCGCGTCTTGCTGTGGGCGCAGGGTTCCTCGCACGGTCGAAACGAGATGATGCACTTGAGCTAGGCTTTCCAACTCCAACATTCTACTCACTTCCACGCTTCCGAATTCGCATACCTGCCCCAAATCATTGCGTAACAAATCCGTGATCATCACCAATTCGGAAATCTCTTTCGGCGATGTCTGCAACTCCACCGCGGAACGCCTGTCTTCATCCACATCCCGAAATCTCGGACGTGTTCCTTTAATTGGGCGTGTCTCGATTCCTCTTCCTGAGATTTTCAAAAACAACTCCGGCGAAGTGCTCAAAATTTCCTTCCCGCCTAACGCCATCCAAGCGGCCATCGGCGCAGGCGAAGCCTCACGCAACGTTTCATAGAGCGCCAGCAACGAGCCCTCACCGCAGACCTCCGCCTCAAATGCTTGCGCGAGATTCACCTGATAGATATCTCCCGCAGCAATCCATTCCTTCGCGCGTTCCACTGCTCTAACAAAATCGTTCTGTTGTGTCTGAGCGGCGAATGACTTCGGGAAGGCCGCGCTCGTTAAAGGATCGGCTATCTTCGCGGAAAGCCCGCCGATCTCCCACCAGTCGCCGCTCTGTTCATCACGGATCAGCATGTCGCGGTATTCGCCGAAAACAAATCCTCCCTCGTAAGTCACCCAACCACATAGCCCACCTTGCGGAAATCCTTGATCCCCATTGGCTCCTGCATTTTCGCGCAGGCTAGTCCGCAGCGTTTCCAGATCGGCTTCGCAAAAAATATCTCCCGTGAATACTTTGCTCGGTTGCGCGGCGATCACCGAACAGGCCCGCCCCCAATGGCTTGGAATATTTCCAACAGTATCGAAAAACACCAGTCCACCCAGCCATTCCAAGCGCTTGGCGACATCCATCGCTTCAGCGCCATCCAACCAATGCGCCCTGCGTAAAACGTTCACCTGAGTTTCCACTGCCGGAAGCTTGACCATTAAGCGACTGCGCTCAACCCCAAAGATTGAGAGGATCGATAGGTAGGGCGCACGCCGAGGGCGCCGCATGAAATGAAGAAGTATTTAATTCTTCATAAAATCATCAAATGCATATCTCGCTGCGCGCGGCGCCCTCCCCCGACCTGTCGGGGCTACCTTTTTCTCAGACTGGAGTTTCCAAAATCAGCTTTTGAAGCTGAGCGCGATATTGGCGTGGCGTGACCGTTTCTATCTCACGGAAGCGTTTCCCGAAATCGCTGGCGTCGTAAAAGCCAGATTGAAAGGCGATTTGTGAGAGTGGCAAATCTGTTCTGGCCAGTAAGTCTTTGGCGATCTCGATTTTGTGGTGAAGCAAGTATTGGCGTGGGGATTGTCCGGTGAGGTTACGGAAAATCCGGTTGAACTGGCTTTCGGAGTAGTGACACGCCGCGGCGAGTTGGGCAGTGGTGAGGGATAAATGCAGCTCAGAGTGGATGAGTTTCAGTGCTGGCTCGATCCTCGCGAAGGGCTCGGTCATGCCTTTTGCGTTGGAAATTTCATACATCACTCCTGCGATCCCTGAAATTTTCCCTGCAGCGTCATAGGTAGGAAGCTTGTTAGAAACCCACCAGCGCAGCAGACCCTTCGCGCCGGGAACTAACCAAATGCGGTTGGTAGCGGGGATTCCTGCTTCCATGATTTTACGATCCTCCGTGCGGTATCGGCTCGCGATGGCTGGATGATGCAGTGAAAAATCATCAAGCCCGATCGCTGCACCAGGACTCAGACCGTGAAACTCCTCGAAGCGGGGATTGCAGCGGATAAATGCTCCCTGCGCGTCTTTCACATAGAACATCACCATGGGGAGATGATCGAATAGCCCAAGGATCGACTCATTAATGATGGGGATTTCGGGTTTCTTCATGCGCGGATTCTACCATAAAATGAAGATTGTGGCATGGAAAGAATTAAGTGTTTAGTTTAGTATATCGTTCGACTTATGCGCCGACTTGCAATTTATCTCCTGACCATCATTCCTACGTTCGCGGCAACGGAGAAGATTGATTTCATTACTCAGATCCAGCCCATCCTTTCGGAAAACTGCTATGCTTGCCACGGCCCGGATGAGAAGAAGATTGAGGGCGGGTTGCGTTTGGATGTTCAGGAGTTGGCATTTAAGGGTGGGGACAGCGGCAAGGCGATCGTGCCAGGAAAGGCGGATGCGTCGTTAATCATGGAACGGATTTTGCACACAGATTCCAAAGAGGTCATGCCGCCGCCGGATAAAAAGAAGCGCCTGTCGCCAGAAAAAGTGAAGCTAATCCGTGACTGGATCAATCAAGGTGCAGAGTGGGGAAAACACTGGGCATTTGAGACACCTGTGCGTCCGCCCGTGCCAGAAGTCAAAAACAAAGCATGGGTGAAAAATCCGATTGATGCATTTGTGTTGGCGCAATTGGAGAAAGAAAAATTATCACCATCGAAGCAAGCGGATAAGAACACCTTGCGTCGCCGTTTATCGCTCGATCTAACAGGTTTGCCGCCAAGCCTGGAAGAGCTTGCTGGGGAAGGGGATGCAAAAAGTGAAATTGAGCGCTTGATCGCTAGTCCGCATTTCGGTGAGCGCTGGGGACGTGAGTGGTTGGATGCTGCGCGATATTCGGATTCCGCAGGTTATGAAAAGGATTTACCGCGCTATCACCATTTCTATCGCGACTGGGTGGTTTCCGCGATGAATGAAAACATGCCCTACAATCATTTCGTGGTAAAACAAATCGCTGGTGATCTTTTGCCAAATGCGACCCAAGACGATAAAATTGCCACCGGATTTTTGCGAAACTCCATGGTTAACGAAGAGGGAGGCGCCAAGCCTGAGCAGTTCCGCGTGGAGGGGGTATTTGATCGCATGGATGCGATTGGGAAATCGATGCTTGGACTGACTACGCAATGCGCGCAATGCCACACTCACAAATATGATCCGATCAAGCATGATGAATATTTCGGAATGTTTGCGTATTTGAATGGGATCAGTGAGGCATCAATCGCTGCCTACACGCCTAATGAGAGAAAAACGGTGGATCAGTTGTTAGCTGAGATATCGGAGATTGATAAAACGGTGCGGAAATCTTCAGCGGCTACCGAAGAGAAATTCCAAGCTTGGCAGCAGGAAATGCTGGCATTGCCGCGCACCGAATGGGAAGCGCTTGAGCTTTATCAACTTGGCGATTCAGGACAGAAATTTTGGCCGCTACCAGATAAGTCTGTCATCAACATGGGCTACGCAGCAACGCGTGGCGGTGAGTCGTTTACCAGCTCATCTAATTTGACGGTGATTCGTTCTGCTCGTCTCGAGGTAATGAACGATCCATATTTGCCAATGAACGGCCCAGGTCGATCCACTCGTGGAACGGGTGCATTGACTGAGTTCAATTTAAAAGGAGGCAAAGAAGCGACGAAAACCGAGAAGCTGAAATTCAAAAATCCAGTGGCGAGTGTGAATCCGCCGGTCGTTGCATTGGATCCGAAACGTTTTCCTAATAGTGAGGACGGTAAACCAGATGATAGGCGCACGGGGCCAGCAGCATTCGCTTTGGATGGTGATAACAAAACGGCATGGACACATGAGAGAGATCCAGCACGCAATAACGATCCCGCAGTGCTGACGTTTGAATTGGAGCAACCGTTGGAGGGAGCGGAAAAAACCTATTTCAATTACACGCTTTCGTTAAATCACGGTGGCTTCAATTCCGATGACAACATGACCTATAACTTGGGTCGGGTCCGTTTGTCGGTTTCTTCTTCTTTACCGAACGCGCTCGATCAGTTGCCACCACTGGTTTTGGAGGCGTTGGAAACGCCGGCGAAGGATCGCACCGAGCAACAAGAAGCCCGCTTGTTTGCACATTGGCGCGAAAATCAGACAGAGTTTTCCGCGCAGACTAAAGAAATCGAAGCGCTTTACGCAAAAGTCCCCTTGGCAACATGGGCGTTGGTGGCGGCTGAATCCAAAACCCCACGCGAGACGCGTTTGTTTGAGCGCGGTGAGCAAACCCATCCCAAGCATGTCGTGAAACCTCACGTTCCTGCTTTCCTACATCCGCTCCCGCCCGGCGATCCTGAATCACGCCTGACGTTTGCGAAATGGTTGGTCGATCCTAAATCTCCCGTCGCTTCCCGCGTTTTTGTGAACCGTGTTTGGCAGGCATATTTCGGAATAGGTCTGTTAGAGACCTCAGAGGACTTCGGTCACCAAGCGGCGCGTCCATCACATCCTGAACTTTTGGACTGGCTCGCCAGTGAGTTTGTGGAAAGCGGATGGAATATGAAACATCTACATCGCTTGATCACCAACAGTGCGACCTATCAGCAGGACTCTTTTGCCTCCGAAGAACTGCGCGATCGCGATCCAAAAAACCGCACGCTGGCACGTGCTTCACGATTCCGTGCGCCTGCGGAAACCGTGCGTGATATCCAACTCGCAACTTCTGGATTGTTAAATGCATCGTTGGGCGGACGCAGCGTTTACCCACCCGCACCGGATTACCTTTTCCAAAAACCTGTTTCCTACGGACCGAAAACTTGGATTGTGGAAAAAGATTCCCAGCGCTACCGCCGTGCTCTTTACACCTTCCGTTTCCGCTCGGTGCCATATCCGATGCTGACCACTTTCGACGCGCCGAATGGTTCGGTTTCCTGTGTGCGTCGCACGCTTTCCACTACGCCTCTGCAGGCTTTGGTGACGCTCAACGAACAGGTCTCGGTCGAGGCCGCGCTCGGGCTCGCTCATCGGATGCTGACGGATACGGGAAGCTTGGAAGAAAAGATTTCCCGTGCGTTCCAGCGTTGCACCGCGCGCGTCCCGGATGCTGATGAAATCGCGGCTTTAAAATCTCATTACGAGTCGTCTCTGTCGACCGATCCCGAACAAATGAAGATTTTGTTAGAAAATTACAAGCCTGTCACCATCGATCTTTCCGCGCATCCCATCAACCAACTCGCCGCAGCCATGGCTGTATCGCGTGTTTTGTTGAATCTGGACGAAACCATCACCAAGAATTAAACTCTAAACTTTAAATCTTAAATCCCAAACAAGAGTAAACCCGACTCCTGACCCCTGACTCCTGATCATATGCTTCCTTCTTCCATTTTACACGATACCCAACGTTCTTTCTCACGTCGTTGGTTCATGAAAGATTGTGGGCTAAGCCTTGGCTCGATCGCGCTCGCCTCGATGCTTGGAAAAGGCACGGCTTCTGCAGCGCAGGTTTTGGAAAATCCACAAACGCCAAAAGCCCCACATTTCCCAGCGAAGGCAAAGAACGTGATTTTTCTCTTTATGGGCGGCGCACCGAGCCATATCGATCTTTTTGACAACAAGCCGGTGTTGCGAAAACTGGACGGCACGAATCCACCACCGGAATTGTTGAAAGGTTACCAATCCGCCTTCATTCGCCCAGAAAACAAGTTATTGGGTTCGAAGTTTCCGTTCAAAAATTACGGCAAGTGCGGAATGGAAATGGCGGATTTACTGCCGCACATCGGCTCCTGTGCGGATGATATTTCTCTGATCCGCTCCATGCACACGGATGCGTTTAACCACGCTCCTGCTCAGATTCTCATGTCCACGGGATCCCAGCAATTTGGCCGACCATCATTAGGCTCATGGGTTTCTTATGGCTTGGGTTCTGAAAACCAAAACTTACCCGGTTTCGTGGTTCTTTCGTCGGGTAAAAAAGGCCCATCTGGAGGAAATAGCAATTGGTCCTCCGGTTTCTTGCCGAGCGTGCACGATGG
>JANOKJ010000126.1:0-2696 GCA_031419275.1 Akkermansiaceae bacterium
CAAAACGATGCTGTGAACTCCAACTGGATGCCCGATTCACATCGTTTGAATTTCCATTACATCGATAGCAAAGCTCGTCTCACCGAACCGTTGGCTCGCGAAAACGCCAAACACGTCGGCACCACATGGACGAAAGCGTTGGAATCCTTTGCCGCGAAAATCAAAAACTTCGCCGCAGATGAAATCGCCATCATCGGCTCCGCGCGGATGACCAACGAAGAGCTATTCCTGTTAGAAGAACTCCGCAATAAGCTCGGTGTGAAAAACTTCTCTCTCGTCGCCCGCAACGGCGAGGCTGATACGCTTCTCATCGCGGCGGATCGCAATCCCAACACCACCGGTGCGAAACTCGTTTTAAAACAAGACGATCCCTATCAATCCCTCGCAGCCATCCGCAGCGGCGTTCAATCCGGAAAAATCAAAGCCCTGCTTTCTTTCCACGAAGACCTCATCACCGATGCCGGGTTCGCTGCAGAAGATCTCAGCAAACTCGATTTCTTCGTCCAGTCATCTCTGCTCGCCAATCCATCCGCAGCCTACGCTGATCTTGTTCTGCCAGGCGCGGCATTCGCCGAAAAACGCGGATCGATGGTCAACCTCAGCGGCCGCTTGCAACGCCTCAACCGCGCGATCGAACCACCCACCAACGCACGCGATGATTGGGAAATGCTCCGCGATCTCATTTCTGCCGTCACTGGAGAAAAATCAGCCCTCCACAGCATCGAAGACGTTTTCAAAAAACTCGCCGCAGCCGTCCCTGCATTCGATGGCCTGACGCTTTCCAAAATCGGAGCCCAAGGCGTCGTCATTCAAGAAACCGAATACAAAATCGCCCTCCTCGAAAACGAACGCGCCCGTAAAGCGGCGGGAATTATCAATGGATAATTCAGTTAGAAGTTAAAAGTTATCAGTTAAAAGTTTTCCACTCATGCCAGAAATTCTCATCACTCTCGCAATCATCGTCATCAAGGTTGTGACGTTTACCTTCTTGGTCGTGCTGCCTTTGGTTCCACTCTCGGTGTATTTCGAGCGCCGTTTCTCTGCGATCATTCAGGATAGGGTTGGCCCGAACCGCGTGGGAATTCCCCTCACCTTGTTCGGCGCGAAGAAAGATTTTCACTTCTTCGGCCTGATCCAGCCAATCGCCGATGGTATCAAACTTTTCCTCAAAGAAGATTTCACCCCCAACCATGTGCGCAAGGCTTTCTATTGGCTCGCTCCCGCGCTCACGGTCGTGCCCGCACTCATTACGGTTTGCGTGGTTCCTTTCGGTCCTGATGTAACTTTGTTCGGCCACACTGAAAAGCTCGTCATTGCCGATATCGATATTGGCCCGCTGTTCATCTTCGCGATTTCCTCTCTAACGGTTTACGGAATCACCCTCGCCGGTTGGGCATCGAATTCTAAATTCCCTTTCATCGGTGGCGTCCGCTCAACCGCACAGATGATCTCCTACGAAATCTGCCTCGGCCTCTCGATCATTCCCGTGCTACTCTATTTCGGCGAGCTCAACCTCAGCAACATCGTCGAGGAGCAAGCGAAGAATGGTTGGCTTTTGTTGCCTCTCTGGAATGAAGCCGGTAATATTTTATCTGCCGGATACTGGGCAACCTGCGGCCCACAATGGCTATTCTTTATCCCTGCCTTCATCGCTTTCCTGATCTTCACGATTTCGATTTTTGCAGAAACCAACCGCATGCCCTTCGACCTTCCAGAGTGCGAAACCGAACTCGTCGGTGGTTACCACACGGAATATTCATCGATGAAATTCGCCATGTTCTTCATGGGTGAATACGCGGCGATGGTCATCGGCTCCGCCCTCATCATCACCCTCTTTCTCGGTGGCTGGTCATTCGGCTTCGGTCTCGATGATGCGATCGCAAACTTCGCAATCGGTGATTTTAAAATCGGCGGCCTGATTCACGTCGGAATCTTCCTCGGTAAACTCATCGCCTTCATCCTGTTCTTCATCCTCGTCCGCTGGACCGTTCCGCGTTTCCGTTACGACCAATTGATGAAACTCGGTTGGGTGATCTTTTTCGAAGCCGCACTCATCAACGTCTTCCTCGCCGCACTCATCATCGCCGCACCGGAATTCAAAACCACCATCATCGCCTCCGGCTCCGTGCTACTAGTCGTCGTCACCACCGCCGTCATCTGGGTCGCAAAAGTCTCCGAACCCCCAGCCAAAATCCTCCGCGCCTAATCAGCTTTTCTTTCCTGAAAACTGAACACTAGCAAACTAGCAAACTTCTTAAAATGCCTACCATCAAGCTCACTCGCCCGAAACTCGACGCCGGAGAAAAAATTTATCTCGGTGCCATCTTCAAAGGCTTTTTCCTTACCATGACCCACGCGATCAAATCGTTGCGTGGAAAATCCGCTGGTGCGGAGGGACTCGCATCTTCAGGGCTCGGAATAACCATGCAGTTTCCCGAGCAACGTTGGGACGATCACATGCCGGAATACTACCGCGGTGCACCGACCCTCGTGACCGACGAACAAGGCCGTGAACGTTGTGTTTCATGCCAGCTTTGCGAATTCATCTGCCCGCCAAAAGCGATTAAAATCACTCCATCCGAAATCCCATCCGACGACCCATGGGCGAAGGTTGAGAAACGTCCGTTGGAATTCGATATCGATATGATCCGCTGCATCTACTGCGGCATGTGCGAAGAAGTCTGCCCGGAACAAGC
>JANOKJ010000127.1:0-4594 GCA_031419275.1 Akkermansiaceae bacterium
ACAAGGTACAAGGAAAAATCATCCGCAGCGGCTACGGCCCCGGTGGACGTGGTGCCAGTCAACCTATCATCGAAGTCGATGGAGTCCTACGCTTCTCACTTCCCGGTGAACCTATTTTTCCCGCACTCGGCGATGATACCATCCTCAATCCAACCCTGAGCTGGACCATCAATACTCCTGAAGCAGTCAAATTTGACAGCGAACTTGCCTACGTTACCGGCGGCCTGAGCTGGAAATCAGATTACAACATCGTCGCTGCCGAAACGGGTGACAACATCGACATCGTCGGTTGGGTGACGTTTAACAACATGAGCGGCACCTCATTCAAAGATGCGAAAGTAAAGTTGATGGCGGGTGATGTAAACAAAGTTCAACAACAAGTAATGCCCGGCTACGCGCGCGGTGAAAGAATGGCTATGGCGGCAATGTCAGACATGGCCGAAACAGTAACCGAAAAAGCCTTCGATGAATTTCATCTCTACACCATCGGTCGCTCGGTCACACTGCGCGATCAAGAAACCAAACAGGTCGAGTTCATCCGCGGCTCTGGTGTGAAAGCTCCGAAAATCTTTGTCTATGATGGCGGAACCATGAACTACGGCCAGTGGAACTACTACCGTGGTGAAGGCGAATATGGTATCCAAACTAACAAAAAGGTATGGGTTCTGCGTGAGTTCAAAAACAGCAAAGAAAACAACCTCGGTATGGCACTGCCGAAAGGTCGCTTGCGCTTCTACTCACGTGACGATGATGGCTCACTTCAATTCACGGGTGAAAACAACATCGACCACACTGCCAAAGACGAAACCATTCGCGTCTATCTCGGAAATTCCTTCGACTTGGTAGGCGAGCGCCGTCGCACGGAGTATAAAGTCGATAGCGCGAACGACTGGCTCAACGAAACGTTTGAAATCAAACTTCGCAACCACAAGAAAGAGGCCGTCGAGATCCGCGTGGTTGAGCATATCACCCGCTTCGCTAACTGGGAGATCAAGGAAAAATCCAATGACTTTCGCAAACTAGACAGCAATACGATTGAGTTTCCCATCACACTCAAACCGGACGAAGAAAAAATCGTGACCTACAAGGTTCACTACACTTGGTAAAATTTTATTCACCTTTCCTATGAAAACTCGTTTAATATCCACTGTCAAATTTCCGAACCGCTTTGCCTGTCTGACTTTGTTAGGCATCGCACCACTCGCGGCTGCGGATCCATCTCTCACGATCTACAATCAGAATTTCGCCGTGGTTCGCGATACGGTGCCATTGGACCTAAAAGCCGGTGTCAACGAGGCTCGGTTTTCCGGCATGACCGCCATGGCTGAGACCGATTCGGTGATCCTACGCGATCCATCAGGTAAGGTGAAATTCCAAATCCTCGAACAAGCCTACCGCAACGATCCGGTTTCCTCTGGCCTGATGCTTCAGCTCAACGAAGGCAAAACCATCGATTTCTTCGTTCGCGAGCCCAATAAGCCCGACCACAAGGTGCAGGGGAAAATTATCCGCAGCGGCTACGGTCCGGGTGGACGCGGTGCTGGCCAACCCATCATCGAAGTCGATGGAGTCCTCCGCTTCTCGCTTCCCGGTGAACCGATATTTCCTGCACTTGGTGATGACACGATTCTAAATCCAACCCTGAGCTGGACCATCAATACTCCTGAGGCCGTCAAATTCGACAGCGAACTTGCCTACGTCACTGGCGGACTGAGCTGGAAGTCGGACTACAACATCGTCGCTGCCGAAAAGGGTGACAACATCGACATCGTCGGCTGGGTGACCTTTAACAACACGAGCGGCAATTCATTCAAAGATGCCAAAGTCAAACTCATGGCGGGCGATGTGAACAAAGTTCAACAACAAGCTCCAATGCCTACAATGCGTGCGAAGAATGGAATGGAAATGGAGAAAAGAGACATGGGTCAAGTCGTCACCGAAAAAGCCTTCGATGAATTTCATCTCTACACCATCGGCCGTCCAGTCACGTTGCGCAACCAAGAGACTAAGCAGGTCGAGTTTATCCGCGGCACTGGTGTGAAAGCTCCGAAAATCTTCGTCTATGATGGTGCTACCATGAACTACGGCTATTGGAATTATCACCGTGGCGAAGGTGAATATGGCATCCAAACGAACAAAAAGGTTTGGGTTCTTCGTGAGTTTAAAAACAGTAAGGATAACAACCTCGGTATGGCTTTGCCGAAAGGTCGCTTGCGCTTCTACTCACGTGACGATGATGGCTCACTTCAATTCACCGGTGAAAACAACATCGACCACACTGCGAAAGACGAAACCATCCGCGTCTACCTCGGAAATTCCTTCGACCTGGTCGGCGAGCGCCGTCGCACTGAGTATAAAGTCGATAGCGCGAACGACTGGCTCGACGAAACGTTCGAAATCAAACTTCGCAACCACAAGAAAGAAGCCGTCGAGATCCGCGTGGTCGAGCATCTCGCTCGCTTTGCTAACTGGGAGATCAAGGAAAAATCCAATGACTTTCGCAAACTCGACAGCAATACGATTGAGTTTCCCATCACACTCAAACCTGATGAGGAGAAAATCGTGACCTACAAGGTTCACTACACTTGGTAATTCGAGTTCGCATTGCTGAAATTTCTGCCTCTTTTCTCGACGTGATCGATTCCAGTCACTAACACAGTGTTGGTGTATGGCTGGAATTGGTTTTTTACAGAGTTTGGGAATTATTGCGATCTGCGCTGCGGTGATGGTGATGGCGGGGCGAATGCTGCGCATGCCGGCGATTGTGGTGTATTTGCTCTGTGGGATTTTGATAGGACCCGTGCTCGGATGGGTGGGTGTTGAGCAAGGTTTAGACTTGGTCTCTGAGACGGGAATCGCGTTGCTGCTGTTTCTGGTGGGTCTCGAGCTCAGTATTGGAAAAGTGCGTGATGTAGGAAAAGTGGCGTTGATCGCGGGTTTCTTGCAGGTGGTTTTAACCGCTGGGCTTGGGTTCTTATTGGCGAGGATGATGGGATTTGGGTTGGCGCAGAGTTTGTTTATGGCTGCAGCTCTGACATTCAGTAGCACGGTGGTGGTTGTGAAATTGTTAGAAGAAAAGGGTGAGTTTGATAGTTTGTATGGTCGGATTGGGTTAGGGGTTCTGTTGGTGCAGGATGTGCTGGTGATTGTGTTGCTGACTTTTTTGGCGGGCTTTTCAAACGAGGCTGGAGGAGTGGATATCGCGGCGGTGGGGCAAGGCCTATTGAAAGCGTTCGGTGGTATGGCGGTGTTGCTGGTTGTGGCATTAGTTGCATCAAAATATCTTTTGCCGAAACCGTTTAAATGGGCGGCAAGATCGCCTGATGTGATGTTGATTTGGGCGCTTTCATGGTGCTTTCTGATGGTTCTCGGCGCGCATTATTTTCATCTCTCTGTGGAGGTCGGGGCGTTTCTTGCAGGCATGAGCTTGGCGCAGCTTCCGTATAACGAAGACCTCCGACGCAGGGTGCATCCGTTGATGAACTTTTTCATCGCGGTGTTTTTTGTGACACTAGGAATACGGATGGATTTGACGGGGGCGTCGGATCACTTGGGAGCGGTAGTTGGGTTTTCTACCTTTGTTTTACTTATTAAGCCGTTGTTGTTTCTTGGGATCTTGGGATGGTTGGGATATGGTCGGAAGACGGCTTTTCTAACAGGTGCGACTCTTGCGCAAACCAGTGAGTTCTCATTTATCCTAGCGGGACTGGCGATGAGTAAGGGTTTAATCGGTGGGGATATACTTTTGGTTTCCGCATTGGTCGGGGTGGTGACGATTGCGGTTTCATCTTACATAATTATCTACAACCACGGGCTGTATGCGTGGGCGCTCAAAGCGGGTTTGTTGAGATGGAAATTTCTCGATGGAAAGCCAGAGATCAGGGATAGGATTGTGCATGCGGGTGAGAATTTAGAAGGACATGTGATTGTGGTTGGGATGAATACGCTGGGTCGGGATTTGGTGCGGCGATTGGTGAAGAAAGGCGAGGATGTGTTGGCGGTGGATACTGATCCTGCAAAGCTTGAGGGGTTGCCGGGTAAGGCATTGTTGGGAAGTGTGGGATATCTGTCCGTGCTTGAAGAAGCCGGTTATTCACGGGCGAAGTTGATTGTTTCTGCACTTCAAATTGAGGAGACGAACGATCTGCTCGCCTATCGAGCGAAGAGTGTGGATGTGCCATGTGCGATCCATGTGGTGGATCTGTCGGTGGTGGATAATTTATTAGATTTGGAAACGGATTATTTGATCGTATCCAAAGTCGATGGAGTGAAGGCGCAGTTGGCAAAACTGAAAGAAATGGAGGTGCTGAAATGATCCTGTTCGCGATCTTGCTCGGCGCGGCAGCGATTGCTTACGGCGTGGCGAAATATTTCCGATTGCCATCGGTTCCCGTGCTGATTGCGGCTGGGATGTCGCTGAGTTTATCGGGTTTGGTGCCGACCGAATTGCGACTAGGTAACAGCGCGGGATCAATGAACATGCTCGAGTTGGGCTTGGTGTTTTTGGTGTTTTCCTCGGGCGTTGAGATGAATCCCAAACGTTTCCTGAAATATTCGAAAGCTGTGGTTTGGGTGGCGGGGATTCAATTTTCTC
>JANOKJ010000128.1:0-5458 GCA_031419275.1 Akkermansiaceae bacterium
ACTAGAATCCCGATCCTACGAACTCCTTGGCCAACAAGTCGCCCACGTCGAAATCCCCGTCGGACCTGGCCGCGACACCGCCCGCATGGTCACCATCGCTGCCCTTGACCAACAACTCCGCCGACTCGGCTACAACATGGCAGATGAGTTCAACCAAAAGTTACTCAACCACATGTCCGTGAATAAGAGCGCACTCTAATCGGAGGCTCACAGAAACTTGTCAATTTCATGCTTGGAATTTGGTGCCTCTCCGCCCCATCTTCCCCCGCACACAACCATGGCTTGGCTTCTCCTCATTCTTCCTCTCGTTGCCGCTGTCTCAAATCAGCTGTTTTTACGTAGACTCGGCATCGCCCACCTCGTCTCAACCGCATCCGCAGCAGCGACCTTTGTCATAGCCATTCTGCTCCTAGGAAAAACCGAATCCCTTTCCATTCCATGGGCTACGATTGGAGATCTTAAGCTCGATAAACTCGAGATCGGCATCACTTTGGACAAACTTTCCACTGGCATGATGATCGTCGTCACCGGCGTTGGTTTGTTAGTCCACGTATTCTCCCTCGCCTACATGAAAGACGATGCCTCCAAAGCACGCTACTTCACCGGCCTCGCCCTGTTCATGTTCTCCATGACCGGCATCGTGCTGGCATCTAACTTCATCATGACTTTCATCTTCTGGGAATTGGTCGGACTCAGTTCCTATCTGCTCATCGGTCATTGGTATGAAAAAGACTCCGCTGCAGACGCTGCGAAAAAAGCCTTCCTCACCAACCGCATCGGCGACTTCGGTTTCATGATCGGCATCCTCATGCTGTGGGGTATCACCGGAACTCTAACATTCTCGGAAATGGAAATCCCCGCCACCGTCTCTGCCGGTGTTCTCGGTGCAGCCCTGCTTTGCGTGTTCTGCGGTGCGATCGGAAAATCCGCTCAGCTTCCACTCCATGTCTGGCTTCCAGATGCCATGGAAGGGCCAACTCCTGTTTCCGCCCTTATCCACGCCGCCACCATGGTCGCTGCGGGTGTTTACATGTTAGTTCGCGTTCAGTTCTCGCTTAATACCGAGACGTTTCAAGCCTTCGAAGGCTTCTCCGGAACTACCATCGCATACATCGGCGGCATCACTTCTCTCATGGCGGCATTGATGGCGACCCAACAAGACGACATTAAAAAAATCCTCGCTTATTCCACCCTCTCCCAACTCGGCTACATGGTCATGGCAGTCGGCTTACTTGCTGGCGAAGCTGCAATGTTCCATCTCTTCACCCACGCCTGGTTCAAAGCTCTGCTCTTCCTCGGCTCCGGCGCGATCATCTACGCCTGCCACCACGAACAAAACATCTGGAAAATGGGCGGCCTCATGAAAAAAATGCCGATCACCGCGATCACCTTCGCCATCGGCACCGCAGCACTCATTGCCGTTCCTTACATCACCTCCGGTTTCTGGTCCAAGGAAGAAATCCTCTCCGCCGCTTGGAACAATAACAAGTTTCTCTTCTGCATCGCCGTCTTCGTCGCTTTTCTAACCGCGTTCTACATGACCCGCGCATTCGTCGTAACCTTCCTCGGAAAATCCCGTTCTGAAGATTCTTCACACGCTCATGAAGTCGGACCATTGATGTCGATCCCACTCGTTCTCCTCGCAGCGATGGCATTACTTTCCGGCTACCATTTCCTATCAGATCCTCTCTCCGCGATACGCCCTCATCACAGCGCTAACAACGTCGTTCTCATCGCTTCCATCGCCACCCTCTTGCTCGGCGTCGGCATCGGCTTCTTCCTCTACTCCGGCAAAGCCAAAGATCCTATCTCCATCCCACTCTTCCGCAACCGCTTCTACCTCGATGCAATCTACGAGAAAGGCATCGTCAAATATTTCCAAGACGGCTTCGCCGCCATCGTGCACTTCTTCGATGAATTCATCATCAATGGCCTACTCGTCGGAGGCGGCTCCCGCCTCGTCGAAACATTCGGAAACGTCTTCCGCAAAGCCCAATCCGGCAACCTCCAAGCCTACGCCTTCACCTTCGGCCTCGGCGTCCTGCTAGTCATCTACTTCACGGTATTCTATTGATTCTTCCGCCATGGAAGAATGTAGAACCACGGATAAACACAGATGAACACGGATTTTTAGGAATTGATCTTTTTTACCAAAAATAACTCATCCTAATTATTCGAATCATTTCTTATCCGCGTTCATCTGCGTCCATCCGTGGTTCTAATTTCTAATATTTATGACCACCACCCGCTTCGCCCCTAGCCCAACCGGACACCTCCACCTCGGTCACGCCTACGCAGCGAAAGTCGCGCATGATCTCGCACGGCAACACAACGGTCGTTTTCTGCTCCGCCACGAAGACATCGATTCCTCACGCGTCCGCGAGGCTTACTACCAACAAATCGAAACTGATCTCCACTGGCTCGGCCTCGATTGGTACGGCGAAGCCCTCCGCCAAAGCAGTCGACAAGACGCCTACCGCGATGCCTTGGAAATTTTAAAACAAAAAGACTTGGTCTATCCCTGCTTCTGCACCCGCAAAGACATCCAACAAAGTCTCAGCGCGCCACACGGTGCCACAGAAAACATCTACCCCGGCACCTGTCGCGACCTCCCCAAAGAACGATCCGCCCAACGCATCGCCAACGGCGAATCGCATGCATGGCGCTTTCATTCTAACAAAGCCGAAGCACTCCACGGCGAACTCACCTTCGAGGATCTCCGCTTCGGAAAAACCCGCGTGAACCCGAACGCCAACGGCGATGCCGTCCTCGCCCGCAAAGACATCGGCATCGCCTATCACTTAGCCGTCGTCGTGGACGATGCCTTTCAAAACATCACCCACGTCACCCGCGGCGATGACCTGTTAGAATCCACCCACATCCACCGCCAACTCCAAGCCGTGTTGGAATTTCCCGAACCGACTTATCTCCACCATCGCTGCATCTGCGACGAAACCGGCAAACGCCTCGCAAAACGGGATGATGCTAGATCCATCCGCACCCTCCGCGAACAAGGTCTCACACCCGAGACGGTCCTTGATATAGCAAAAGCGTAATACCTCAAGGAGGGGCTGCATTCTGTTCACCCCGATACGTCGGGGGCTACCCTCTCGAAAGCTACCGTTGAAGCGTTCGACCTATCTATTTCTGCAATTTGTCCGTCCCCTTGTGGTTACGGAGACGCTTTCTTAGATGCCTAGAATATCAGAAGTTCACCATGAACCCGACTGTCACACTGTTGTAGTAGTAATTAGAATTTCCCAACTGGCCATCATAGTGAGCATAGACATTGACGGTGGGAGTGACTTGCACATCGAGTCCGGCACTTAACACAGCGCGGTCTCGCTTAATATCCGGGCCACTCGAGGTGAACACCGTGCCTGGCCCTGACAAGGCAAGCGCCTCCAGAGATTGAGTGCTGTCGAGGTATTCATGCTGCCATGATAGACGCACCTGTGGGGTGACAGCCATTCCGAGGACCATTGTGGAATACGCAACTCTCACACCAACGTCTGTCTGCAGCGAATCTTGACTCTGCGTCGGGAATTGCAAAGAGGACGGCGAACCCGTCTCAGTGAAACCGTTCAAGGTGACGCGCGTATAAGCGACTGAGGTCGATGGAGTGATCGTCCATTTCCCCCTGTGGATGTCGTATCCGCCATTGAGCATTGCATTGAGCTCCCATCCATCCGGGCTCCCTTCAGATTCTCCCGTCACAGTGGTTCTCCGAGTTTCGTAGGAGTTGTATCCACCACCAGCAAGCGCATCTAAGAAAAATCCGTCTTTGAAGAGAGTCGCATAGATTGCACCCTTGTAGCTATCACCTTCGATGCTGCCACTATTGAAAAGATCCGCATCCAGCGTGCTATAAGAACCCAGTATACCAACGACCAAATTGTCATTCATGCGGCGGTCGGCACCGAGGGTGGCACCCAGCGTGTCGAAGCGATAGCCGTCCGCACCGCTGCTTGGATCCACAGTCGCCGAAGCGCCCGTGCCTTCAAGGTAAACGCTCCAGAGGTTGTCTTGCTGAGGCGACGCCTCGGTTTGGTCCACTAGGCCATCTTTGCTGTCACGCATTCCGCCTTTGCTGTCACTCATTCCACCTTTGCTGTCACTCATTCCGCTCTTGCTATCATTTTGCTCCGGAATGTATGGGGCTTGGAGTGCGGAGCGTCCACCACCTCTGCGAACCAACTCGAGGTGGCGCTGGATGTTTGAATTCTGAGCTCCAGCCGCAGAAAATCCGATTTGAAAGATCGACGTCAGTTCATCGGGATATAGCACACCCGACTCGGCTAACGGGCCTAGCCCACAAACATCGAATGGACCCCCTTGTATAAGGTTGTTGTCTAATGTCACAGCACCTGTAAGGGCGAACGCCCTGCCTTCCACGAGATTGGCACCAGTATTGAATGTGACGCTAGCGTCTGCTAGAACATTTCCTTTGAATTCCGTCGCTGTTCCGAACGTTGCCGAGCTACCCACCTGCCAATACACCTGAGCGCAATCTGCACCTGCCCCCGTGATGACGACTCTGGAAGATGAGGCGGTAATGAGCGAGCTGCCGATTTTGAAAATGAAAACTTGGCCGGGAGCGGTGGTTTTAAGCTGAAGTGTGCCAGTGAGAAAAGCGCTTGAACTAAAACTGTAAACACCTGGCGTTAGGGCATTAATGCCGTTGAAGTCGCCAAGATCTTGAGTGCTCAAGTCCCTGGTGCCGTAATAGTTCGTGTTGCGGATGGTGTTGTAGACTGTTCTAGCATCGTTCCGAGCATTATTAGCAACTGCATCAGCAATATTGATGTTGCCAGTTATGATACCGGGACCAGGGGGTAGGGATACAGTGAATCCAGTGATGGAACCTCCCGGGGAGAGTGCGAGATTTCCGGTAACAATGGAGGGACCGGTATTCGTGACGGTGGAGGAGCCAATCACAGCGAAATCTCGCCAAGTGCCTGTAAAGTCGAACAGTTGACCATATGCGCTGGACGAGAACATGATGATCGAAAGTCCCGCCATGGCGGAAAAGGGTTGGAAAAAGTTTTTATATTTCATGTTAGTTGTTTTTGGTTGAAGGCTATTGAATGAGCTGGTCACGATATTGGTATGGTTGGCTGGGGTACTCTCTCCTCTTTACAAGCCCTGAAACTAAGCACTGGATCGATCCCACACCATAGGTTGAAACCCTACCTAGGCATCGCCTACCACCTCGCCGTCAACGTCGGAGATACCTTTCAAAACATCACCCACGGCGACGATCTGTTAGAATCCACCCACATCCACCGCCAACTCCAAACCGTCCTCGGATTTCCTGAACCGACTTATCTTCATCATCGCTGCGTCTGCGATGAAACCTGCAAACGCATCGCGAAACGTGATGATGCTAGATCGATTGTGCAACTGCGCGAACAAGGACTCACCTTCCAAGCAGTTCTCGACATGGCAAATCCTTGAG
>JANOKJ010000129.1:0-9191 GCA_031419275.1 Akkermansiaceae bacterium
AAACAAACACATGCCAAGAGCAACCAATTCCCCAGCAAGTCGCAAACGCCGCAAGCGTACGCTACTTCGGGCAAAGGGCTTCCGCGGTTTCCGCTCGAAGCTCTTCCGCTACGCCAAGGACGCTGTCCGTAAGGCGCAACAATACGAATATCGTGACCGCAAAAGACGCAAAGGACAATTCCGTCGCCTCTGGACCCAGCGTATCAACGCTGCAGTCCGTAACGAAGGAATGACCTACTCGCGTTTCATCGAAGGCCTCAAAGCCGCCGGTATCGAAGCTGACCGTAAGATCCTCTCGGATCTCGCCATCACCGACGCCGCTGCTTTCTCAGCCATCGTTGCACAAGCCAAAAAGGCCCTCGAAGCGAAAGCGAAAGCTGCTGCTTAATCGAAAGCCCCAAAGTTAAAATCAAACCAAAGCCGCCAGACAGCAATGTCTGGCGGCTTTTTTGTTTCAAAGTCTTGAGCCTAGCGTATATCAGTCTTGTGTCTCTATTCTTGCTTTATCCAATCTAACCGGCCATTTATCTATATATGAAATCCTTGATCATCTCTCTGATGCTTGTTGCCTATTCTCAAGCCACAACCATTTCCGTCGTCCCTATCTACGAACCCCTCACCCTATTCGGAACCGATTCCGCTGACATCATCACAGACATCGGCGAAGCCCTCCAAGCCACGGTCATGCCTCGCCCAATGGCAATCACAGGCGCAATTCCTGAGGCGCTAGTCGAAGCCATACGCACTCCCCATCCCATCCCCACCAACGCCCCGAACTACAAAGTCAAAGAAGCAAATCTCCTCGTTATCTGCAATCTCACCCTAGACGCAGAAATGACGGAACAAGGAATGACTGTGACTCTGGATGTTTCAAAACTCATCATTCCAGAAGACATAGACATGACCGCGCGCCAACTGGTCCGGATCACATTCGCCGCTTTACAGAAAACCTTGGAAGTCCACCAACAGCAACAGACAATCCCCCTTCACGTGGAGATCAAAATCACCGGTACCACCGAAAAAACCTCCACTCTCATAGGACTCGAAGCCACCTTTATCGTCCCTCCTGCAAGGGAGTAAACGATGTGAGAAAATTGCCCGCTGTGAAAAAAAAATCAGCCAATGTGATCTTCGGGGTTGGACGATTGACAGTTCCTGTTCATTCTTTCGCCAACCGATATGCCAAACACTGCCAATAAAGATCCTCGCCCTTTCAAACGCGCCATTCTCAAACTCAGTGGTGAAGCCCTCCGCGAACCCGGCTCAACAGACAACATCTCTCCTGAAATCGTCCAACGCATCGCTTCCGAAATTAAAGAAGCGGTCGATTCCGGACTCCAACTCGGCATCGTCGTCGGTGGCGGAAATTTCTGGCGCGGTGCCAGCGCATCGGCTCGTGGCATGGATCGCGCCACCGCTGATTACGTAGGCATGCTCGCCACAGTCATGAACGCCCTCGCTCTCGAAGGCGCTCTCTCACACATCGGTGTCGACTGCACGGTGATGTCTGCCATCGAAATGAAAAACGTCGCTGAACCTTTCATCCGTCGCAAAGCAGAGCATAAATTGGATGGCGGAACCGTCGTTATCTTCGCAGCAGGAACCGGAAGCCCGTTCTTCTCAACCGACACCACCGCCGCTCTTCGCGCTAGCGAAATGGCTGCCGATGTCATCCTCAAAGCCACCCAGGTCGATGGAGTTTATTGCTCCGATCCACGCAAAAACCCAGATGCCAAACGCTTCGAAACCGTCACCTTCCAACATTGTTTGGAAAACCGACTCAGCGTCATGGACGCCACCGCTTTCAGTCTCTGCATGGATAACAAAATCCCCATCATCATCTTCGATCTCGGCCCAACCGGCAACCTCTCCCACGCTCTCCGCTCACAACCCATCGGCACGCTTGTGCATGGCGAGTGAAAAATTCAAATCTCAATTTTCAATTTATAAAATTGTCCCCGACACCTTTTCTAACTTGAGATTTGAACCTTGAAACTTGAACATTAAAAATTATGTTAGATCCATCCGTCACCCTCAAAAAAGTCGAAGCCGATATGGAATCCGGTATCGAACACCTGATCCATGATTTCTCCGGCGTCCGCACTGGCAAAGCCTCACCTTCGCTAATCGATAACCTCGATGTCTATGTCCATGCCTACGGCGGTGTCCAGAAACTCAAAACCCTCGCCGTGATCAACACGCCTGAGCCACGCATGCTCAACGTTCAACCCTTCGATCCCTCCACCACACGCGACATCGAAAAAGCTATCCGCGAATCCAAACTCGGTCTCAACCCCGCCGCCGCCGATCGCTCCATCCGCGTCCCCATCCCGGAACTCTCCGAAGAACGCCGCCGCGACATGGTCAAACTCATCAAACAACTCGCCGAGGAAGCCAAAGTCCGCCTCCGCTCCGCCCGCAAAGCCGGCCTCGACGAAGCGAAAAAAATGAAGGTCGATGTCATCCTCACCGAGGACTCCTTCAAAACTTACGAAAAACAAGTCCAAGACCTCACCAACAAATACACCAAAAAAATCGACGAACTAGCCGTCGCCAAAGAAGAGGACCTGATGAAAATTTAAACTCTAAGTTTTAAACTCTAAACTTCAAGGAAGAGCCTAGGTCGATACGTCCTAGGCTTTTTCGTAACTTCCCCCAGTCTTCTTTGAGATTTAATGTTTAAAGTTTAAAGTTTCGCGGTTTTCGTCTTGCCAGCCAGACGGTTCCTCCCCTAAACCTTCGCCCCACCCGTAAGGGGCGTTAGCTCAGTTGGTAGAGCACTTGCATGGCATGCAAGGGGTCAGCGGTTCGAATCCGCTACGCTCCACTTCCTTATTCTATAAGGGTTTGAAGCCCTAATGGGTGACTTACCGTCCCCTAAAGTGTCACCTACTCTCTTCACGGTGCTTTTTTTATTGGTCTCACCAAGGCACGAAAAACCCGACGCGGGGAACAAGGCCACGTCGGGTTCGCTTTGCAGCTCTCCACACCTATGAAGAAATCTTTTGGACGGCCTTGACCGCTGATCGAAGGATCGCCGTGCCTGCTTTGATCGCCAGCACGTCGGCATCGTAGGTCTTGGCAATTATCGCAGTTTCGCGGGGAATGTGATTTGAGCCCCACGAGGTGGATTGCATTGCGATAATACGCTCGCGGAGCACCTTGGCGGGAAAACATCCATGCATGAAGGATTCGACCGTCGCCCGTCCTGTGTCGCGGTGGTAGGAAAATTCATTGTCATTTGATGCGGCCGCCGGATGAACCAATGCAGCCGTCAATTTGTCAGCGGCCTCAGCTGCCTCTCGCTCTACCGGAACTAGCTCTGATTCGAGCGAGCGCAATACAGCCAAGGCCGTGACGACCTCGGCCGCTTTTGCGTCGGCTAGTGCTCGTTCACGTCGAGACTGGGTGATCTCACCTAAGCGGTGAAGCTCGGCTTTACGAAGCAATTCACTTGCTCCTGCCTCGTCGAGCTCGCCTGCCTCGGCTCGCTGCTTGAGGTTGGCGACTTCTGATCCAAGGCTTGCGTGAGCGTCGACTTGATCTTGTGCTGTGGCAGCGAGTGCGGCAGCGGCAGCGAGTGCGGCTGAATGATTCGTTTCGATGGTTTTCATAATTTAGGTGGTGATTGGAGTTTAACGCGCTCTTGTGCGTCCTGAATGACGCGCATGAGTGCTTGGTCTTGGGTTTCTGAAAGCTGAATCATGGGGGCGGCGGTTGTGATCGGTGCGCCGTCCACGCCTGAAATCTCGGATCGCGTTATGTCTCGCCATTCGCCCGGCATCCGGTTCTTGAGATAGAAGATGATAGCGGTGGGGTGCGGCGGGTGATAGGTGCCGGATGGATCGTGGAAGCCGATAGCACGATGGTAGAGTGAATCCATCACTTTTGCATCGGCTTCCGATTTGGCAGTCTTTAAGATGTCCCCAAACCCTTCAACTTTTTTCCACTCGCTGAGGGTTGAGCGAGAAACGCCAAGCGCGGCAGCGAGCTTTTCATCCGTGAACCCTAGGCGGGCTAAGGTCGTCGCTGTCGCGGCTGTGATCGGTGTGAGCTTTGTAGGACGAGCCATGAAACCTGCCTTGCCACGTTTTCGGACATTGGCAAGCTTCATTTAAACAATCGTTTAAACTCTTTGAGTTCTGCGTCCAACTTCTCCCAGCGAGCTTTACGAAGAGCGAGCACGTCGGCTGCTTTGTAGATGCGTGCCTGTGATAGACGACGGCCTCGGTCGATAAGTTCGTGCGGTAGGTTTCTTAGCTCTGAGCGGATCGCTTTCGTTCTGGTTCCAAGAATGCTAAGTGCCTTGGTTTCATAGACGGATTTCTGATTTGTATTCATGATTTTCTGTGGGTGTTTCTGTTAGGTTCTTGCATAGGGTTTTGGGAATAGAGGTGTAATGGGGTAATCTAAAGAATTACCCCCATTACCCGTCTATCAGGTTCGGGAGTAGGGGGGGTAATTAAAACCAATTACCCCTATTACCCTCCTTTTCTTTATTCTCTAAGGGTTTAAAGATAATTTGATTACCCACCTTTGCCCATTGCTTGCTACATTCACGCCTCCGCTCATCGAAAGCATCCTTGCCCATCCCATGCTCATCTTTTACAGCTAAACGCCACGCTGAAATGGTTGGTTGCGGCAGTAGTTCTAGCAACATTTCGCACGTGTATTTTCTCGGTGCGCCTGCCTTGCCTTTGACGTGTGCCATGATCTCATCTTCCACCTTAACAACGCAGGAAGTGATCGGCTTACCCCTGCGATTGATACCCACTTCCACGGGTTCAAGTGAGAAGCAAAGCGGTGGGATAGGTGCAAGATCGCGCTGCTTAACAACTGATACGGTTCTGTATTTATCTCCATCCGGGTGAATCACTTCAATCTCGGTATCAATGGCCGCTCGTAAGCAACTGTGGCCACGTGCGCCCCGGGCTGCATCTTTTCCGCAATGGTGAATGATGCAAACGTGCGCGCCTGTCTCGGCTCTTACTGCGTCGATGGTTGCCACGGCTAAGCCCATATCCTTGCCGCTATTTTCATCACCCCCGGCCATAGCTCGCGCCATTGTGTCGATGATAACAAAGCGCACCGATAACTTAGCTTCCTCTGAAACATCTTTAACCATGCGAGAGATTGCGGCGGGATGATCCGGGTTGAGTAAGTCAAGCGGAGAGAAGCACACAAAGAACGGAGAGGCTTCTGGAAGTATCCCGGTGAGCTTCATTGCTTTAATGCGATTGACTGCCCCTTGCCTACCTTCCAGCGCTACGTAAAGCACCGCGCCTTGTTCCACTTCCTTGCCTTGCCATTCCCTGCCTGTGGCAACGTGTGCGCCTAGATCAATAGCAAGGAAGGTTTTGCCGCTATTGCTCGCGCCATAGATAACGCTGGCCGCGCCATCGGTGAAAACATCTTCCACGAAGTCGAAAGCACCTTCCTCATCGGATAGGTTGTCGGCATGAGTGTAAGAAAAGGTTAGGGGTGGATTTTCTGGGAGTGAATGAGATTCGGATGGTTTCGATTCGTCGTCGTCGGTGGGTGGTAATGGTTGAGAGATTGAAAGTTTCATTGTGAGTAAAGGTCTGTGGGTTTGATTGTGTGAAGGTGGTCTGAAAGGTCTGTCCCGGTGGGTAGGTTCACTATGTCCACCGTGCATCCAATTTTGCGAAGTAGTGCTTGCCAGTGATCTGCCATCTGGTCGCCTGCCGGGTCTGCGTCCGGAACGATACGAACGTATCGGCCTTTGATCGTGGCGGTGATCTCCGGACATAGCGTTTTGCATCCGGCTCCAAGTAGAGTTATCGGCAGCCATGACTCATTTCCACCTTCGCGCCGGTATCGTGAATAAAGGTCGAACGCTGCCAGAAGATCGGTCGCGCCTTCGGTGAATAACACGCTCGTTTGTTTCGGTTCACCTTTGATCCAGTTCGCACCGATAAGCCATGATTTATCTACACCTGAGAGCGGATATGCTTTTCTGCCATTAAAAAACAATCCTCCATCTATGCGTCGAATCTCGGCAGCTCGGTGGGTTGGATCGGTGACAATGAAACACTTGTCTGAGCCTATTTTGCAGAAGCTCAGAGTGCCAGATTTCACCATCGCATAAACCGCTGGGCATGAGTAACCGCGCAACTTCGCAAACGCCTTCCACGTGCTTCCTGTGCCTTCGGATTGATCGGATGGCCATTGGATCGCTGGGCGGGTCTTGGGTGCGCTGTGGGTGGTCGTGGGTGCGTAGTTTGCGCCCATGCGTTCACGTAGCCATTCCCTAACGTCTTGATGATTTCCACCGATTGCCAAGCGGATAAATTCGATAACGTCTCCGCCGTCTCCGGTTGCGTGATCTTTAAACGCCTTACCTTCGGAATGAATCGAAAAGCTCGGGGATTTATCCTCACGGAAAGGGCTTTTACAAGTGGCCTTTGGTTCACCGTTCAAGCCTAACATTTCCCACGCATCAAAGATTGTAATCTTGCCTTTAGCCTCGGCAAAAAGGTCTTGCTTGGCTGCATTTCCAACTTTAAAGCTTGCTTGTCGCCCTCGGTGACATGGCGCGCTGTTCAGAAACCCGGGGGGGACGAAGGACGGCGCGCCTTCTTTTTGCTTGGTTGAATCGTTCACTTAGGATTCCTCGCTTTCCATTTGGAGCTCGTCCAAGATTTGAAGCACCTTAGAAACCTCGCGCTCCGGGCGTGCCTGCGCTGGCTGAATGTGCCAAGCGTCATTAGGCCAAAGTATATCGGGCTGCTCCTCGGTAATCAGTCGATCCGTTTCACGGCTGCGCCTAGCGTCCACGGAAATAAGCATTTCAACTGGCAAAGGTGTTTTCTCACTCATAGTGATTTGCCTTTCCCTCCGGTTGCTCTTTCCTCCATATACGTTTCCAAGCTCGGGATATGGAAAAGCCTCTTGCCTCGGCTTGCCCCGTCATCAACTAGCGACGTGGTTTTGATGCGCCCCGTTCCCATCAAACGATAGAGCGGTGAGCGGGTTATCCCAAAAAGGGCTTGAATGGTTTTAGCGTCTGCCCATACGGGTGTGACGCTCCTGTTTTGCTTACGTGTCTTAGTGGACATGAAAGCACCATGTCCATCTTGGGACGTTAAAAAAACGGGGGGCGGGACGTACGAAAAACGCCCCTATTTAGGCTTTTTCGGTCGCCCTCTAGAGCGGCTTGATTCGATAGGAAAGCCTTGGCTTGCAAGGTTCTTTTTCAGCTCTTTTAAGTCCTGACAACCTGATTCACTGCCTAGCTTCTTTGCCTCTTCTAACACTTCCAAATCAGTGGGTTGCCTGCCTGCCTTGCTCGCTGCCCTAACAAGTGCCGTCACCGCTTTTGTGCGCTTGTGCTTGGGTTCCTGCCTTAGTTCATCGTAGATGCGCCGAAACACTTCTGGTTCGTTATTGTGGCACGCTTCAATGAGCGTTAGGGCGAAAAGTGCCCAATCGTTCACCACTGCTTCCACTTCATCGGCATGGCGGTTTTTTAGTGCCTCCATGTCATCGCACAATGGCTTGCCCTTCCTCCCATTTTTCTGAAGTAAATTTGCTGTTTCTAGAGTGCTATCTGTGCCACTCCATAGTTCACTGATCACCACTATTCCGCTAGGGGAGACATTCATTTTCCGCATGATAACGGCTTTACGATTCTTCTTCACTTCGCTGAGTCCCCTTTCAATCCTGTGAGCTTGTCTATCGCGCCCCGTAGCACGCTTTCATCGGCATGACTGTAAATGCTGTGCGCGTCTCTCGTGCTGTGCCCTGTGAGCAACATTCGATCTTCCTCTGATACTCCGGCGGCACGTAGCCACGTGGTGAACGTGTGGCGCAAGCTGTGGAATCCGCGCTCGTATGTGACGCGCCCCTTGATCTTGCTTTCCCCTGCTTCTATTACTTCATCGGCTGCCACGCGGGACGGCTTGCCCCTGTCTACTCCGGCGGCTTCCATGATTCCATTGAATGCTTTTGAGAGTCCGGCACGTGAGCCAATGCCAAGGACTGCCAGCTCGGGAAACACAAACGCATCGGGTGAATCATCTGCCACGGGCGCGGCTGTGAGATAAGCGAGCAAGTCCGGCTGAATCGGTATCGAAACGATTCTTTTCTTGCGCTTGGTTTTCGATGGCATGAGTTCAATCATCTTCGTTTCGAGGTTCACTGATGACCATTTGAGGCCTTTCACGTCGCCCAAGCGCAATCCTGTGAATGCGGCGGCAAGAATCATGCCGCGCCATTGCTCGCTTGGTGCCGCTGCAATCAGTTGAGAGACTTCCTCGGCCGTGAATGGCTTGCGCTCTTGTGAATCATCTGTGCTTGGCGGTGCCACGGCTCCCACGGGCGAGAATGAAATAAGTCCCTCACGGATAGCGGCGCGGTAAATCTGCCCTAGGTCTTTGAGGTATGAGAGGGCGGTTTTTCCTGTGATGCCTTGATCTAGCAAGTGCCGCTTCCATCGCTCTACGTCGCCCGTGGTGAGCGTTTCCAATGGCTTGGCGGCATTCTCACCCATCCATGAGATGAACGCCTTCACGTGCCCCTTGTATCGCGCCATGGTCGCCTTGCTGCTGTCCCGCTCTTTTCTCGTGAGCCATTCAAAGCACCATGAATGAATCGTGACGATTCGCATTTCCTCGCCCGTGAGAATCTTCATCATGTTACTGAAGAATTTACGAAGTGAAACGCTCGTGATCGTTTCCCGCGCTATCTCTTGCCCTAGCTGAGAGTAAAGGGCTTTCATCTCTGCTTGCTTGGTTTCATCCTCCGGCATGCTGCCACGTGCCAAGCGTTCCAGTTCGATGGCTTTAGCGAGTGCTTTCTTCTTGCTGGTTTCACCTGTGGATTTCCGCACCTGCACAAGCTCGCCCGTCTCGGGATTGGTCGTGTAAAACTGCGCGTGCCATGTGGGTAATTCGATGCCGTTTTTCTTGCGTTTAAGGAGTGATGCCATAGGAGTGAGGTGCTTTGTGTCACCTGCTATGTCATCTATTTTCTCTGTCCCGTCAATGTTTTTATTGCTCGCTACTCCTTATAAGTAAAGGATTTCCCCGTAGTATCAACTTGTGAGATGGCCTCAGCGGTTCGAATCCGCTACGCTCCATTCTTCGCTTCCGTGCCGGAAGCTACGAATGGCGAGCCACAGAATCAGTTTAAGGAAGCGAAGAATGCCCTTCGTAGCCTTGGCGAAGTAG
>JANOKJ010000130.1:0-12857 GCA_031419275.1 Akkermansiaceae bacterium
GAAGCGCTCGCGCCACCACGCAGCCATCTTGCTCATCATACTAGTCATGACTCTCGTTTTCGGAGGAATCCATTACGCCCCATACTTTTCCACTTATGCCACGTAAAGACCTGCTGGACATCGCATCGCTCAAGCGAGAAGAAATCGACCTTCTCCTCGATCAAGCCATCCCTTTCAAAGAACTCTTCACCCGCTCGGTGAAAAAAGTTCCAGCCCTCAAAGGTAAATCCGTTCTCACCCTGTTTTACGAGCCATCCACCCGCACCCTCTCCTCCTTCGAGGTCGCTGCCAAACGACTCTCCGCTGACGTCACCAACTTCGACGTCCGCAACTCCTCCATCACCAAAGGCGAATCCGTCCGCGAAACGGTTGAGACCCTCCAAGCGATGCGCACGGACTACATCATCGTCCGCCACTCGCGCTCCGGACTCCCAGCCACCATCGCAGCACAAACCAACGCCTCAGTCATCAACGCCGGCGACGGCGCACATGCCCACCCCACTCAGGCATTGTTAGACGCCTTCACCATCAAAGAAAAATTTCCTGACCCAACCGGCAAAAAAGTCCTCATCATCGGCGACATCCTACACTCCCGCGTCGCCCGCTCCACCTCCTGCATCCTGAAAAAACTCGGCGTCCACGTCGCCTTCCTCGGCCCCGGTTCCCTGCTCCCCAAAAACGGCCCCGAAGGCATCCACCGCTTCACCGATTACAACCAAGCGATGAAATGGAATCCCGACATCGTCTACCTCCTCCGCGTCCAAATGGAACGCCAGGACGCCCCCTTCTTCCCCTCCGTCCGCGAATACCACAAACTCTACGGCATCACCGACGCACGCCTCGAAGAAATCAGAAAACGCGGCCTCTACCTCATGCACCCCGGCCCCGTAAACCGCGGTGTCGAACTCTGCGACGCCGTCATGGACTACGAACGCTCCCTCATCAACGATCAGGTAGAAAACGGAATAGCCGCAAGAATGGCAGTGCTCTACTACCTCAAGCCGAACTGCTAGAAACTTTAAGTTTTAAACTCTAAACTTCAAAAATTCGAAATCAGACCGAATATCGAAGCTACTATCCTCGATGAATGGATTTCCGATTGATGATTGTTGAGGTTTGATTTTTGAATACAGAGAATGTCGTTCTCCTCCGCCCTGAAAGGGCAACCCACGACAGCCTAGGGCATCGCCCTAGGTAGGACATCGCCCTAGGTCACATCACCCGCACATATTCCGGGCAAGCGAAACCCTCCGCTTCATCACCAACACCGCCGCAGCCCACACCCCGATTGCTGAGTTATCTGTCCCTCAGTGTCATCCAGCTATGGAGAAACTTTGGCAAAATAAAGAAGAGAACCACAATGGTAGCACAGCGCACATGGACGAACTGACTACTAGAAAATATTTCGTCAAATGAACGCAGATGGACACGGATAAAAGCATTATGAAGGTGAGATTTTCAGCCAAATGAGCCGCAATGGCAGGGTTAAAACTCATCTTCGGCACCAATTATTGATTTCTGATCCGTGTTCATCCGCGTTTATCCGTGGTTCAAACTCCCTACTCTCCCTATCTGGATGACCCTAATCTGTCCCTACTTCGCAACGTCTTGTTCTGCTTCTAATTTTGGTCATCGAGTGTTTGTGAAATGATTCACTGTCAATGCCATACTTGAATCATAAAAGACAGGATGAATACACCAACGATCAACAGGACAATAGCCATATTGAAATATAGAGGAAACCATAAACTTGGATTAGTTCTCTGCTTCCAAAGTTTAATTGTGTATCCGAATGCGGCAATGAAACCGATCAACATTAGGATCTCTAAATAAACGTGAATATAGCGAAAAGCTTCTGGACGTGAATTCCCAATTGAGCGGCCAATAATAATCGGAAGTATCACAAGAATCGGTGGCCAGCACAACGTGGCAGGATGTCTTATAGATCTTTGGATGTTTGGTTCCATTTATTTGCCGAACGTAAAGCCAATCCGCCGCTAGTAGCGATAGCGGAAGTCTAAAACAGGGTTGAGGTTGTAATTACGGGAAATCATCGAAACAGAACGGCTACTAGCGGTTGGATGGTGCGGCTAGCCTTGGTTATGTTTAGCGCGCTGCCAGTAATCATCAAACTCATGGGAAGTGAGGTCGTCACGAAGCTTATTCTTTGGCAGATAATTATGGTCAAAAGCCGAGCCGCCCGATGAGAATCCCATTCGGTTGGGCGGCGATACATCATAGAAGCACCAGCGGTGAAGTTCAACTCCTGCGTCGTCGAGGCCAATTTCGCGCACAACTTCACCTTCCTCATCTACCTCGACTAGAAATTGTATTGCCGAGGAGACGATCCAAAGCCCGTCGCCTTCCCACTCGTCTGTATTGAGGGAAACTCGCATATAGTGCTTGTGTAGCTTCCTCCGTCTCTGCTTCTCATCCTCAAGATACCTTACGAACCGCCCATGTGTTGCGGCGTTATAGACAAACAATATAGCTACTGCGCCAATAACGATGTAAATGAGCGTATCCATCTAGTCCATATATTCTGGCTAACAATATAGGCCATCCACGGCGGGGAAGGAAGCCCGAATTCAAATTGAGACGTTACCCGTCGTCGGATGTGCCGGTTTGTTGTGCATTCTTATTTCTTCCGTGCTCGAGGCGGTCAACTGCGTCGGGAAGCGTGGAAGATAGAGAAGGCCAGATCTCAACAGTGCAATCGACGGAACGGATTGGGGCCTCTGGAATGTGGCCTTCCAAAGTCTGAAACCGCCCTTTGTGAAGCATCACCTTCACCTTGGCCTTCTTCCCTTCTGGGTGCTTCCAAGTGATACGAGCAAGGCAATTCTCGTAATCCTTCTGGGCGAACTGCGGCGAATCGGAATTCTTTCGATAAAAGCAGATGATCATCCGGCGCGGTTGCGGCCTCTGAACTAGTCTGATGTCAGCTATCTGGCGTTGGAGTATCTGTCTATCATCGGCGGACAGCGAATCAGCTACGACAGACAAAAGTGAAGCCTCTGCTGGGAAGAGAGAGTTAGTTCCGCCATGAATAAGAATGCTGAACCAATCACTGAGGCGCGTTTTCATTGTCTCTTAATTTTCTGCACAACAGTTGCTTATTAGTAGAGTCCCACGTGTGTATATCAGGCGGGGTTAACTTCTAGATCCAATCCAAATTTCTCAATAACGACAAGGAATTTGTTAGGTGGTATGGGTACTATCAGGAAATCTTAGGCTAAAGATTTTGCTGAAACTTCCTTTGCTGATAGTACCTTGTTTCATCCTAGATTTGATCTGTGCCGACAAGAGCCGCGATTTAAAATCGCGGTTTCTTTCTGGGGAATATCCCCTCTCCTTAATGGACCGCAGCAGTCCAGAGCCTTCGGAGGAAGAAATTCACTCTTCACTCTTCATCATTCACTCTTCACTCTTCATTCTTCAAAACCGATCTAACATCATGACTTTGATCCATGCGTTGATGAAGTCTTTGAGGAATTTTTCTTGGGAATCGCTGCAACCATAGACTTCCGCGAGGGCGCGGAGTTCGGAGTTGGACCCGAAGATGAGATCAACGCGTGAGCCGGTCCATTTCACTTCACCTGATTTGCGATCGCTGCCTTCGAAGAGATCATCGTGAGCAGAGATAGATTTCCAAGTAGTTCCCATATCGAGAAGATTAACGAAGAAATCATTGGTGAGTGCTTCGGGACGATTCGTGAACACACCGGTGTTCGAGCCATCGGCGTTTGTTCTCAAAACCCGCAGGCCACCGACGAGGACGGTCATCTCTGGGGGCGTAAGGGTCAGCAACTGCGCCTTGTCCACGAGCATTTCCTCAGCAGAGGTGGTGTAGAAGGCTTTCTGATAGTTACGGAAACCATCGGCGTGCGGTTCCAACATCGCGAAAGACGCAACGTCGGTTTGCTCTTGCGAAGCATCGGCCCGGCCCGGAGCAAACGGCACGGTGACGTTCTGACCGGCGTTTTTCGCGGCTTGTTCTATCCCCGTGCAACCACCGAGAACGATGAGGTCTGCGATGGAAACTTGTTTTCCGTTCGCTGCGCTGGCGTTGAACTCTTTTTGAATTCCCTCTAACACATCCAGGACTTTGTTGAGCTGGGTGGGTTGATTGACCTGCCAGAAACGTTGTGGAGCGAGGCGTAAGCGACCGCCGTTCGCGCCACCGCGTTTATCGGAACCACGGAAGGTGGATGCCGAAGCCCATGCGGTGGATACCAACTCAGAAACACTCAGACCCGATGCGAGGATTTTTCCTTTCAGCGCCGCGATGTCAGCGGCATCGATCAATGGATGCGTGACGGCTGGGATCGGATCCTGCCAGTTAAGTTCTTCTGCTGGAACTTCTGATCCGAGATACAAACACTTTGGTCCCATATCGCGGTGCGTGAGCTTGAACCAAGCGCGCGCAAACGCATCGGCGAACTGATCCAGATTTTCGTGGAAACGTTTCGAGATCGGCGCGTAGATCGGATCCATTTTCAACGCGATGTCGGTGGTGAACATCATCGGCGCATGGCGTTTTGCAGGGTCATGCGCATCTGGCACGGTGCCAGCGCCTGCGGAATTTTTCGGCCTCCACTGCTGCGCACCCGCCGGGCTCTTGGTGAGTTCCCAATCGAAACCGAAGAGGTTATCGAAATAGTTATTGCTCCATTTGGTAGGCGAGATCGTCCATGCGCCTTCGAGTCCGCTGGTAATCGTGGCGGCACCATTGCCAGTGCCGAAACTGTTTTTCCAACCGAGGCTTTGCTCTTCAATGGGAGCAGCAGCAGGTTCGGGACCCACATATTGCTCTGGATTCGCCGCACCGTGTGCTTTTCCAAAAGTATGTCCACCGGCGATGAGCGCGACGGTTTCTTCATCGTTCATCGCCATGCGACCAAAGGTCTCGCGAATATCACGAGCGGAGGCGATAGGATCAGGATTTCCGTTCGGTCCTTCTGGGTTCACGTAGATGAGACCCATCTGCACCGCAGCGAGTGGATTTTCTAACTGACGATCCCCTGTGTAACGTTTGTCATCCAACCATTTTCCTTCAGCTCCCCAGTAAATATCTTCTTCCGGCTCCCAAACATCCGCACGACCACCGCCAAAGCCGAAGGTTTTGAAACCCATGGATTCCAGCGCGCAGTTGCCTGCGAGCACCATGAGATCCGCCCATGAAATTTTACGACCGTATTTCTGTTTGATCGGCCAAAGCAACATGCGGGCTTTGTCGAGGTTCGCGTTATCCGGCCAACTGTTGAGTGGAGCGAAACGCTGACCGCCGCCACCGGCACCGCCACGACCATCGGCCGTGCGATACGTTCCCGCACTGTGCCATGCCATCCGAATGAACAACGGACCATAATGCCCGTAATCGGCTGGCCACCAATCCTGTGATGTGGTCATCAAATCAAAAATGTCCTTTTTCACCGCCGCGAGATCGAGCGATTTAAATTCCGCCGCGTAATCGAATCCCTCACCCATCGGATCGGACAACGAAGAATGTTGGCGAAGGATGTTCAACTGAAGCTGGTTTGGCCACCAATCCGTATTTCGAGTGCCGCGACCCGCGCTGGCCATCGGAGTTTTGCCGCCAGAAAATGGGCATTTGGCAGCGGAGTCAGAATTCAGATTTGGAGGTGTGTCGTTTTCCATGAGGTTGTTTGATTGAAAGTTTTTCGTTAATCGCGCTTGGAGATAGCACCTTGCTGAGAGATTGCAAAAAATTTGTTTGATTTCGACCCATTGCCAGTCAATGGGTCGCGCCACTGAATCCTATTCGTAAACCGTATAAGATGCTTCAGAAATCCCATGAAATGAAATCGACGCCCATCCAGTATGGCATCTATCTTCCGCTCCATCATACAAAGATCTTTCCCTATTTCCTTTAACCCATAACTTTCAGCCGATCTCAAACCATGAAACCCATCGTCTCACTCATCACCCTGCTCATCACCTGCCTTAGCCTATCAGCTGCACCTAAAGTCGCCTTGCAAAATGTCGATCTAACCAAAGGCGAACCTATCCCAGCTGAAGCCAAACATTCCTGGACTTTGGGCGCCATAGGCGCGAAAGGCTGGATGTTTTGTGATAAACTCACCACCCTCGATGCTCGGCAAATCGGAATTGTCGATGTCGCACCCGGCTCACCAGCCGAAGGAGTTCTTCAAAAAGGCGATGTGATTCTCGGAGTAGCAGGCAAACCATTTTCTTACGATCCCCGCACCGAATTTGGAAAAGCCCTCACCACTGCGGAATCCGATGCAGGAAAAGGCGAATTGAAGTTAACCCGTTGGCGCGAGGGAAACACCGAGGAAGTTGTCGTCAAACTCCCCGTTCTCGGCGACTACAGCGCAACTGCTCCATTCAACTGCCCAAAATCCAAACGCATTCTGGAAACCGGCTGCGAGGCTTTGGCGAAACGCATAGAAACAGCTGGATATGACAAAACACAAAGCCCTGTGACCCGAGCACTCAACGCTTATGCGTTGTTAGCCAGCGGAAATCCCAAATATTTACCCATCGTTAAAAAAGAAGCCGAGTGGGCGGCAGGATTCTCAAACGACGGCATGCAAACCTGGTATTATGGTTACGTCCTTTCATTCCTCGCAGAATACAAAATAGCAACTGGCGATGAATCCATCATGCCTGGCCTGACTCGCATCGCCATGGAAGCAGCTAAAGGTCAAAGTATCGTTGGCTCATGGGGTCATAAATTCGCAAGACCCGATGGCGGCCTCTTCGGCTACGGAATGATGAACGCACCTGGAGTTCCGCTAACGACTTCGCTTGTCCTAGCTCGTAACGCCGGACTTAAAGATCCCGCCATCGATCTCGCTATTGATCGCAGTACGAAGCTGCTTCGCTTTTATACAAGCAAAGGATCCATCCCGTATGGAGACCATGATCCATGGATTCAAAATCACGATGACAATGGCAAAAACGGCATGGCAGCGGTCTTGTTTGGTTTGTTAGATGAAAAAGATTCTTCTGAATATTTTTCCCGCATGAGCCTTGCCTGCCACGGCGGTGAACGCGACACCGGCCACACCGGAAATTTCTGGAACATGACATGGGCTATCCCAGGCGTAGTCCAATCTGGCCCCCAAGCAACGGGTGCATGGATGAAAGAATTCGGCGCATGGTATTACGACTTCGCGCGTAATTCGAACTCCGCATTCCCCCATCAAGGACCACCTGAACCCAATGGAGACTCTACCAAAGGCTGGGACGCAACCGGAGCTTTCCTGCTCGCCTACGCAATGCCTCTCAAACACACCTACCTCACTGGCAAACGTCCTACCAAAGTCCGCCAACTCAGCGCCACCGAAGCACAAAGCATCATACTTGATGGCCGCGGCTGGAATAACAAGGACCGTAACAGCGCGTATGATCAAATGGATGGGGATGAGCTGTTGGAAAAACTATCTAGCTGGTCACCCGTTGTTAGAGACCGTGCCGCGATGGCGCTTAGCAGAAAAAAAGATGCTCCGATTCCCACTTTGGTTGAAATGCTGAAATCAGAGAATCTCAACACCCGCCTTGGCGCTTGTGTTACTCTCGGCCACCTCAAGGGAAAAGCCGAACCAGCATTGCCCGCTCTTCAATTAGCATTAAAAGATAAGGATTTATGGATGCGTGTAAAAGCCGCTGAGTCACTCGCTAATATCGGCAAACCCGCTATGGTCGTATTACCAGAACTACTGGAAATCATCGCTAAAGGACCAACCAAAGAAGATCCACGCGGTATGGAACAACGCTTCATCTCATCAACCGTTTTCGGACAAATGCTCAAAAACCCTCTCGATGGCGTGGATCGTGAGAAACTAGCCACTGCTATCAAAGCAGGCTTAAAAAACCAGGACGGTCGAGCACGCGGTAGTATTTCATCGATCTATAAAAAACTCTCCAAAGAGGAAATCGAACCACTCCTTCCAACAATCCTTGAAGCATCCGCTGTCCCCTCACCCAGTGGTGAAATGTTCGCAGACCAAGTGCGGATTGAAGGACTCAAGATTTTGGCATCCCATCACGTCGAAGAAGGAATCCAAGCTTGTGTGAACTATCTGGGCAACCAGAACCCATGGGCCAGCCAAGTTCGCACACCTGAATTGTTAACGATCTTAGTATCATACGGCACTCATGCGAAAGCCACGATTCCCACACTCACACAACTTGCAGATACGTTTTCCAAAGGTGAGCCTGCATTCCCAAAAAATCTGAGCCTACAAAAAGAAAAAGATGTCCGTGCTGCTATCGTCACCATCGAAGCTTCAACCGAGACTCCGACACTGATCAAAATCAAAAAAACAAAATGATCAACCAATCATCTCGGAGTTGGCTGATAAAAGTTGCTGCGGCATTTCTTATCAGCTCCCCTCCCGTGCATGGGCAGTTCTCGCCAAAAACCTTTCATAATCCACCTATCGAGGCGCGCCCATCCGCACTTTGGACGTGGCTGAACGGTCACGTAGATCTCAAACAAATCACGCGGGAGCTTGAAGAAATGAAAGCCAAAGGCATGCGCGGTGCCATCATCTGGGATCTCGGTAGTATTGCGGATCCTCAAAAAATCATCCCCGAGGGTCAGGCGTTTTTTGGCTCTGAATCGATCAAGGCCATCCATCACGCGATGGATGAAGCCGAGCGACTTGGTCTCGAAATAGGACTTGTTGGCTCAAGCAGCTGGAACTCCGGTGGCACATGGATCACTCCAGAAAATGGCAGCAAAGTCCTGTTGTGCAGTGAACTCAAAGTGGATGGCCCACGCGATTTTTCCGAAATCCTGCCTCTGCCACAGAAAGTGACCGAGCACTACCAGGATATCGCCGTGATGGCCGTTCCAGAAACTTCTAACAAAACCATCGCCTCCGCTGAAGCAGCCATCCGCTTGGAAAGCAAGCTAGACAAAAGCGGTCGACTCACCTGGTCTGTCCCCGAAGGCTCGTGGCGCATCCTCCGCTTTGTCTGCAACAACACCGGTGAGTTTCTGAACTGCCCAAGCCCGAATTCAAAAGGCCTCGTCATCGATCACTTCAGCCAAAAAGCCACCGATGTTCACATCAACTACTTGCTCGATATGTTGGCGAGAGGCAGCAAAGGTTTCGGTCCTCTCAAAACTCTAATGTTAGATAGCTATGAAGTCCGCCCCGGCACCGACTGGACACCGGATTTCATCAAAGATTTCACCGTTCAAAATCAATACGACCCGACCCCGTGGTTACCCACACTCGCCGGCTTTACCGTGCAGAACGAAGAGCTCACTAAGCGTTTCCTCCATGATTATCACAAATTCATCGGTGATCTCATGGTGAAAAACCACTACGGCAGGGTTCGCGAGTTGGTTAACCAACGCGGTCTCAAATTTCTGGCAGAAGCCGGTCATGGCGGTTACCCGCGTGTCGATCCTCTCAAAGCCCTCGGCGCATCCGACATCCCCATGGGTGAATTCTGGAACCACCGTAAAAACTGGGTCACCAAAGAAGCCGCCAGCGCATCTAACATTTACGGAAAACGCCTTGTTAATTCCGAGTCCCTGACCGGTTGGCAACATTGGCAGGATGGCCCAGCAAGCTACAAACGCTCTACTGACATCGCTTTCTGTGCCGGATTGAACCAAATCACCTTTCACACCTTCGCTCACAATCCACCCGAGGCGGGACTACCTGGCTTCGCTTATCATGCAGGCGAACATTTCAATGTGAACTCCACTTGGTGGAACCAAGCCGGCCCAATGCTAGAAGACATGTCGCGCACCTCTCATCTCTTACAACAAGGAAGATTCGTCGCCGATGTCTGCGCCTACTATGGCGATGAAGCCCCAAACCTCGTCCCCGCCAGACGTATTTCACCAACCATCAAATCCCAATGGTCGGATGAGAAATGCGCGCACTGCGGCCGTGATAAACCCGTCGATCTTAGCTCGCTCGGAAAAGGATACGATTACGATTACATGAACGAGGAAGTCATCCTCACCCGCATGCAGGTAGTAGATGGAAAACTCACTCTACCCGATGGCATGAGCTACCGCGTGATGGCACTGCCGGATCGCAAAACCATTTCACTGGAGGTTTTGAAAAAAATCGACGAACTCGTCCAAGCAGGTGCAACTATCATCGGCCCGAAACCCGAACGTTCTAACAGCCTACGCGGTTTTCCTGAATGTGATCAGGAAGTTCAAAAACTCGTTTCGAAAATCTGGGGCAACTGCGATGGCGAAAAAGTAAAATCCCGCGCCCACGGCAAAGGAAAAATCATTTGGAACATGCCTTTGGATCAAGTGCTCTCGGAAATGAACGTGCCGCGTGATTTCATCGCAGAAGACATCGACAATTCCGACCAACACATCGACTACATCCACCGCGCCACGGAAAACGAAGACATCTATTTCGTTTCCAACAGCGCCATGACCCGTGAAATCGTGCGCTGTCGCTTCCGCAACGGTGCGGGACGTGTGCCTAGTTTCTGGAATCCCGAAACCGGAACCGTGACTCCTTGTCAGGTATACGAAGTCAAAGACGGCTTCACCTACATCACCCTAGATCTCGCTCCAGCATCTTCCATCTTCGTCGTTTTCCAAAAAGGCGAAGCCAAAGATCCCATCGTCGAAATCACTTCTCCTAAACCAAGCGACCTGCAAGTCACCACCATGCAGCGCAATCAAATATCAGCCAGAGTCTGGAGCGCAGGCGATTACACGTTCAAAACCGCGAGTGGACGCACTGGCAAATTATCCGTCCCTAAGATCCAAGCAGACCAACCCATCGCCAGCCCATGGAAAATTTCATTCCCTAAAGATCGCGGCGCACCGGAATCCATCACCATGAATTCTCTCATCGACTGGACTCAACACTCCGATCCCGGTGTGAAATATTTTTCCGGCACAGCGGCTTACCAGAACACATTCAACTTAGCTGAGAAAACCGATTCCCCCATCATCCTCGATCTCGGAACCGTGAAAGAAATCGCCGTCGTCCGAGTGAACGGAAAGGAAGTCGGAATCTTGTGGAAAGAACCCTATCAGATTGATATCTCAGCTTTAGCGAAATCCGGCGAAAACCACCTAGAAATCCAAGTCATCAACACCTGGAACAACCGACTCGTCGGTGATTCCATGGTAAAACCCGAAGATCGCATCACCCGCACCAATTTATCGAACAAGTTCAATCCAAAATCCCCCCTACTCCCCTCCGGTCTCCTCGGACCCGTCATACTGAAGTTTCCAGTTACCGTGACCTGCGAAATAGCAAAATAGCCAATTTCCAAAGCAAAACGGACTCATGATCAACCTCTGCTTTTGTGGTATAGGAAGTCCGATTTAAGTAATTTGACAGGTATGGGTCGAAATCACAAAAGGCCATACGATTATATGATGGCACCCTAGCTATGTTTGTGCATATATTGTAATTACTAGATGATTCACACCACCCATGCTGCATGTTCGATTGATTTTTAAGCCGTTAGTTTTAAGTCATCATGAAATTTTACCGATATTCAAAAAAGCATCTTGCCAGCCAAAATAGCAGCGGCTTCGCATTGATAGCCACCATTCTACTGATGGTGCTTTTGGCTATCATTACTGTGGGCACACTCAGCCTATCCGTCGTTACTCTCCGCACAAGTAATCATGACTCTGCACAATCTATGGCCAGAGCTAACGCTAGAATGGCACTCATGATCGCCATCGGTGAGTTACAGAAAGAAATGGGCCCTGATATGCGAGTGAGCGCGCAGTCTGCTATTCTTGATAGCAATCCTAACACACCACAAATCGATGGCATTGAACAATCACGCTGGATGGCTAGCTATAATTCGTGGGGTAATTGGTTGAACGATAATTACACACTACCCGATTCAACCGATCCACTATCCATCCAAGACACTTATACCCGCGGAAGAGAGCCCATGTTCCGCAGATGGCTTCTTTCACTCCCTGAGAGTGATAAGAGCGACATCAACGCCCCGACATCCATCAGTGATGATTGGGACAACACGAACTCCGTAATCATGGTTGGAGACGGATCGCTCGGGCCAGCCGCAACATCAAATCCCGATCAGAAGACTCGCGCTTACCTAATCAACGTAAATGACACGGGTCGCTACGCATGGTGGATAGCTCCAGAAAACCACAAGGCGAAGGCAAATCTAGCTACTCAATCACGAACCCTTGCCTTAAACGAATGGGAAGTTTCGGCAGGTAACACGGGAGAGGTTGGGGTAAGTTCGGTTAGCGGCTTCGATAGCATGGACGAACACCCTGATGAGGCAGAGAAATTACATTCTCAGAATTCGATGCAGTTGCTCACCGATGTAACGAAAGAGAGTGCCAAGCAGAAATTCTTTGATCTAACAACGAACAGCACCGGATTACTTACCAATGTCCGCACAGGTGGTTTGAAGAAGGATTTAAGCCTCCTGTTCGAGAAGGATGGATCGCAATTGCCCGAACCGTATTTCTTTGATGCCGCCATCGATCCGCAAGAGCCATCGATCCGTCCGATGAGCCCCGAAATTGCAAATCTTGCTCAGATACGTGGAAGACACTTCCAATCTTGGACCAACATGCGTCATTTCTATAGAATGTACCGCTCTGACTCGGATGCGACACGCTCTGCCACGGATCCAACACGAAGGAACTTTGCGCCTGCGACTGTTTTCACAGCCAATAGGGATGGCGGAACCGGAGGATTGAACCGACTGACCTGGACCAGCAACGACGTGCGCACCGAGGTAGTTTCAAGCTGCAACATAGGTTATGATAGCAGATTCTACTCCAGGTGGCCGGGTTCTAACAGTTATTGGCGCTCTCCGGTATTGACCAAACTGACCTATATCTACAGCACCTTGGTGCA
>JANOKJ010000131.1:0-2926 GCA_031419275.1 Akkermansiaceae bacterium
GAGTTGGTCAGCTTGTGATTTCGAACAATCGATGACCATACGTAGCATGTCATCAAACTTGCGGTAATCGCTGTGACGGCCCATGGAGCGGGTATATTTCGAGGCCTTTTTAGGGATGAGTATGCCATGCCTAAATATCAAGACAGCGCCGATGATTTCGATGATCCGCCAAGCAAACTTAAAGGACCATAGGTTGCGGTGATAGCGCCGTTCATCCTCCAAACATTGTCTGATGGTTCGATACTGTGCGCTGTCTAAGTTAATCGGATTCGCTTGCTCGGGGTTACCTTCATATAAATCAGAAATTTCAGAGAGGACTTTATCGTAGATGTCGTTACCTGACCGAGATTTGACCAATAAGGACATGGCGTAATCTCGAGTTGGGGCGATGGGATGCCAGCGACAGGACAGCCCGCTAAGATCCGCGGTTACGTTGCTGGTGTCTGCATTTTCCGTTAGATGGTAACGGCTATCTTTTTGCTTCACCATATCTTCGGCCATGGTAATGGCTCCGCCGCGGAACACCCCAAGAGATCTATCGCCAGCGATTTTTAGTTTGGCGACTTCAAGTTGAACTCCGCTCAATTCCGACACGGGGACAACGCCTATACGCAGAGACATATTGAATTGCGCGTGTGCCATGGTGCGCAGACTGATCAGCTGGTGTTTTACTAAGCCCAAATTTTCTGGAGGAATAACCAAGGTCGCGCCATCACCGCCAAAAACGAATGGAAAGCTGCCCTCAT
This sequence comes from Akkermansiaceae bacterium, assembly GCA_031419275.1. Lineage (GTDB taxonomy): Bacteria > Verrucomicrobiota > Verrucomicrobiia > Verrucomicrobiales > Akkermansiaceae > Luteolibacter. The sequence goes on from JANOKJ010000131.1 coordinate 747, forward strand.
CCAATTTGTTATGCACCGCGACAATGACGGCAGCACCCAGCGTGTTGACGTCCTTGTAACGGCCTGCCTCGATGGCTTGGGTTGAGTCTTTAATGTCTGCGACAATGATTAACCAGTCATCAGGCACGGTTTCATAGTGGCGATCATGGGTGAGATCTGAGAAATCTACGAAGCTTGGTAGTTTCTGGTAAAAGTTCATCCTGGAGGCTCGATAGTCTGATTCGTTGCTGCGATATCGACTTTGATGGCGACGGTTCGTTCAGATTGTGTCATCTGTCAATGGGTGTTTTGACTGTATTTTGGATGAAGATTACTTTGACCACTTGATAACCGGCAGGAGTCGGCGGCGAAGCCTGCGCCGAATGCGGTGAGCCAAAGTGCGGTTTCATCTGGGCAGTTACGCGACCGCTCTCCAAGCGCGAAGAGCACGGATAGGTTCGACATGTTCCCATGCTTGCGGAGGACTTCGCGGATTTCTGTTAGATAAAAGGGCAGTGTAGATTCGATTGCCTCGATCACATCGCGACCCCCAGAGTGAGCTAAGATTTGGTCGGAGGCGGAAGCATGTCTTTGTAAAGCTTCGCAAGTATCACCGGGTATTTTGTTGCAGGGCTGGAAAGCTAGGAACATGGAGGGAGATATGAAAAGATAGCTTCTTGACTCCTCGCTCCCTGCACCTTGCTTACCTACGGATGTCTGCTAGTTTGGGTCTGTGCGATGAAAGACAAGCCCCTATTAGCCAGCCAACCACGGACCGGTCGTGTTTTTGAGGCTAGGCAATTGCGGAAAGTTTATCAAACGGGTGAGGTCGATGTGGTGGCGCTCGGGGGCGTGGATTTGGATTTGAATGCGGGGGAGTTGGTTTGTTTTTTAGGCCCATCGGGTAGCGGCAAGTCGACATTGCTCAATATTTTGGGTGGGCTGGATATACCGACATCTGGTGAGTTGCGCTACGAGGGGTGGCCGTTGAACGGCGCTAATGAGGACACGCTGACGAAGTATCGCCGCAATTGCGTGGGGTTTGTGTTTCAGTTTTACAATTTGATCCCGTCGCTCACCGCCCGCGAAAACGTGGCGCTTATCACTGAGATCGCCCACAACCCGATGACACCTGAGGAAGCATTGGCGATGGTGGGATTGGAAAAGCGGATGGATCACTTTCCATCACAGCTATCGGGTGGTGAACAACAGCGGGTGGCGATTGCACGGGCGATTGCTAAGCGCCCGAAAGTGCTGCTCTGTGACGAACCTACGGGAGCGCTCGATGTTACCACTGGCATCACCGTGTTGGAGGCCGTCGAGCGGATCAACCGCGAGCTCGGAACACTGACGGTGATTATCACTCACAATGCGATCATGTCTGAAATGGCGGATCGGGTGATGAATTTATCCGACGGAAAAATTGTCAGCTCCCACTTTAATGAAAACCGTCTCCCAACCTCAAAGTTGAAGTGGTAGGCACTACGTGGCTTGGAGAAATCAAAGAACCAACCCCGACGCATCGGGGCGAGGAACCAAGAACCAAGAACCAAGAACCAAGAACCAAGAACCAAGAACCAAGAACCAAGAACCAAGAACCAAGAACCAAGAACCCATTCTCACTCACTGATATATGATCCATCCGCTTGACCGAAAGTTGCTGCGCGATTTGTCCCGAATGAAGGGACAAGTGGTGGCAGTGAGTTTGGTCATGGCTTGTGGTCTGGCGATGATGATCATGACGCGGAGTCTGACGCTGACCTTGGAAAGCACGCGTTCGGCATACTATCAGAAATACGCGTTGGCGGATGTGTTTGCCTCATTGAAGCGGGCGCCATTGTCAGCGGCGGATGGATTGAAATCGTTGTCTGGGGTGGCTGCTGTCGAGGCACGGGTGGTGGTGGATGTGACTCTCGATTTACCCGGTGTAACTGAACCTGCAACTGGGCACATGGTGTCGCTGCCGAAAGATGGTAAGATGCAGACATTGAATCGGGTGTTTTTGCGTCAAGGTCGATTCCCGCAAGCAGATGATCGACGCGATGTGATTGTGGGTGAGTCACTTGGATTCAAACCGGAAGTGCGCGGAACGAATTGAAAAGCGGATCAGGAGCTGATTAAAGTCAGCACTGGTTCCACCGATCAAAATCGAACCCGTGCCAAATGAAATACAAACACCTGACCCGCGAAGAGCGTCATAC
>JANOKJ010000132.1:0-28172 GCA_031419275.1 Akkermansiaceae bacterium
GTTTTTTCCAAGTTCCGTCTCCAACTCCACCCCGTTCACTGCCACTTTGAAGCGACCCGCACTTTCAGGCCTGTCCATGCGCTTGGTCCAATCGATGGTCCTCACCCAAACCTTATACTCCCCAGCCTCAGCCACCTCAAACTCCGTGCTCGCATCCGCCACCGGTTTTCCCAAACCATGTGCGATCAGATACGATGAGCCCATCGATTCGATAAATTGGGTGTCTATACCCCAGCCACCTTTGTCGGCGAACTGTTCGGTTTCGATGAGAAACGATGCGGCTTGAATCTGAGTGGAGGCCAAAAGGCCAATAAGTAATGGGATTTTCATATGCTTTGGTGAAGAAGTGCGCAGATAACGTTCAAAATAGAGCCCAGCTTTCAAGAGTCCGCCATCTTATTTCTCTGCCGTGCCTCGCGAAAAAACGATTGCAACAAGGCCAGAGACTCATCGCTCATGACTCCGGCCGTCACCTCGCACTTATGATTCAAAGGCGGATTTGCATCCAATAAATTGATCCAGCCACCCGCAGCACCCGCTTTCGGGTCGCCACAACCAAAAACCACCCGATCTGGCCGACAATGCACAATCGCCCCCGCACACATCGGGCAGGGCTCTTTGGTCACATACAACGTGCATTTCTCCAAACGCCAATCGCCCAAAGCCTGCTGCGCCGCCGTCAGCGCCAACATCTCCGCATGCGCCGTGGCATCTTTTAAAGTCTCAACCTGATTCCATGCCCGCGCAATGATTCTCCCTTCATGAACCACCACCGCCCCCACAGGAACTTCAGAAGCCGCATACGCCTTATGCGCCTCACGCATCGCCTGCTGCATGAAATAGGCATCACTATGGAGATCAATAATCAGTTCTTCGCTCATCTGAAATAGGGTTTAATCGTCCAACATTCAAAAATCAAACCTCAAGAATGACCCATCCCAACGGGATGACAGAAATTAGCCCGGGGTCCCCACCCCGGGTCACATCACCACAACATATTTCGCACCCTGAAAGGCGTGCCAGAACCAAAACAACTTGTCCGTCGTAGCCTTGGCGAAGTCGGATCATTCACCCATCGATTTCTCTGCGACCCACTTCGGGGTCGGATTTTCTATTTCGCAACTCCCGGGGTGATCGTCGCTTCGCTCCTCAACCCCGGGCTAATTTCTCAGATCCCTGCCGGGATCATGACTCGTCCATCTAAGCCGATGCGACTTCTGCCCCACTCATTCTTTTCGCAATCAAACGTTGAACCATTACAGAAATTAAACCCATAGCTGCACAACCGATCGTTACAGGTAACCAAGAGGTCTCTAAGATGGGATCTACGATGTACGAGTTAAAACCATACTTCGAGATAACAAATCCTGCGGCAGTTAGAAAAATCGGACTGATGTATATACTCCAGAAATAATTCTGAGGACGAACTAACAGGAAAATTGGCAGGATCAAAATCAAATAGATTCTAATGTAAAACACAGAAGAAAAAAATCCGATCCCCCACCACACTGGAAACCATTCACCACGGACGGGATGGTCATAGTAGCGCAATAAAACAAATACCATCATGAACATCCAAGCTACGAAAGCGCAACCAAAGCTGATTACTCCACGTTTTATTATCAGGATGGCTATATCGTCTAACGTCAGAGGTTTTGGTATTTGAAACATTATCTGAAGATCATTGAATTCTTGAGCCGACACTCTAGGCTGCATAAAATTGTCGAATCTTGTCGCCTACGTCAACGTAACACGCGATCCAAAAGGTAAGACTAGATAGACAAGAGACAGCGAAATACAACCTAAGAGAGCTATACTCCTTCCAGATCAATCCCAGTCCGATGCAAATGACAGGTATCAGGATGCTGAGAACTACGGCGGAGATTAGCATATACAAGGCGATGCGATCCCACTTCATCATATCAAACCCCAGCAAAAAAACGTAGATCGTTGCGAGAAGTAGAATCGGCAGGACGCAAATGGTGAGTAGAATTGCCTTCTTCATTTTTTGATGAAGTTACAGAGGATCAGACAAACTGCGATTCATATCATCCAGCGATGGTAATAAAAGTCAGCTTGATTTGCCCATCCTCCATACGAGTGAAGCCATAAATCATAGCCGAATCCGTCCAATCACCATTTTCTAAATGGGTGGTCGTGCGACATATTATCCTCCATGCTTCCGTTTGATTTGAATTCGCAACCATGCCGTGCTCATCTGCTTTAGGAATCTGGGATAAGAGCGTTTTGATCGAATCCTCAGGAAACACCTCCCACATATGTTGCTTGAATCCCTCTTTCGTGTTCAGCCCTTCAAATCCGTGTATCCCCTCCAATCCTCCTTCCAATGGCAATTTCGTCATCCTGAAAATGGCAGATTCATCCTTCTTTTTGAGAGCCGTCTGAAAGTTCAACCAAAACTCTGGAAATGAGATTTCCGAAATCGTGTTTCTTCGACCTTGCGCAGACTCAACTGATGAATCCGAAGCTGGTTGCGAACAAGAAACACCTAAAAACATCAAAAACAAAATTGCACATCTAAATTGGCCGCGCATACGGCTCTAACGATTAAGGTTTAAGCCATGGATTGGCGAGATCAAAGATAGAATCGCGACCCTTTCCCCATCCCAACGGGATGAAAGAAATCAGCCCGGGGTCCCGACCCCGGGTCACATCGCCAAAAAAATATAGCACCCTGAAGGGCGTGCCAGAATCGAAACATCATTCACTTATCTATCCCTCTGCGACCCACTTCGGGGTCGGATTTTCTGTTTCGAAACTCCCGGGGTGATCGTCGCTTCGCTCCTCAACCCCGGGCTAATTTCTCAGATCCCTGCCGAGATCATAATTGGTGGAATTTTACTCCCCTCGATTTTTCCTTCCCATTCCGCTGTCCCATGCTTCCCTAAACCCGTGATTCCCAAGACTTACCTCGACCGCGTTATCGCTCCTTCTCTGCTTGCTGCCAATTTTTCAAAAATCGGCGAAGAAACGACCCGTGCCATCAATGCTGGGGCGGATTGGTTGCATCTCGATGTCATGGACGGTCATTTCGTTGATAATATCTCCTTCGGCCCCGCCATGGTGCAGGCGGTTCATGAATCGAACGATATCTTCCTCGATGTCCACCTGATGATTTCACGACCTGATCATTACCTTCCGCGCTTCGTCGCTGCTGGAGCGGATTGCATCACGGTGCATGTTGAGGCAGATCACGACGTTTCAGACACACTCAAGCGCATCCGTGAAGCCGGTTGCCTCGCCGGTCTCTCGCTCAATCCTGCGACGCCCTTTTTCGAGGTCGTCCCGTTTCTCGATCAAATCGATCTTCTACTTGTCATGACAGTCGTCCCCGGATTTGGAGGTCAGCCATTCATGAACGAAATGATGAGCAAGGTCGAAGCCGCCGCGGCCCATCGCAAAGAGCACAACCTCAGCTATCACATCGAAGTCGACGGTGGCATCGGTGCAGAAACCGCCGCAATCAGCGCCAAAGCCGGAGCCAACGTCATGGTCGCAGGCTCAACCACCTTCGGAGCCAAAGACATGGCCGCCGCCATCCAAGCCATCCGCGAGGCTTAATCCCACCCTTCTTCATTCAAAAATCCAAAATCAACAATCATCAATCGTCAATAAACCGTAATATTTAACGGCCCGCTAAATCCAGCTACGAATGATATGGGATTGATTGACGATTGATGATTTCCGATTGTTGATTTTTGATTTAAAAGCCCTCTCACCTCTCACCTCTCACCTCTCACCTCTCACCTCTCACCTCTCACCTCTATGCCCAAGAAAAGCGGAACCGAACGAGTCGTAGTCAAAGTTTTCACCTACGGCATCCAACCCAAAATCTGGAGACAATTCTCCATCGATACATCTGTCAACTTCCTGCAGTTGAGCGATGCTGTCCAAGCTGCGATGGGCTGGGAAAACAAACACCCTCATGAATTTCGCCACGGCAAAGGCAAGCGCCTCGTCGATGTGATCGGCCCGGTTGGTTTACAAGACCAGACACTCGGCGAATTCCAAGACGAGACCCTCCTCACCGTTGCCGACTACATTGGCCGCAAACGTCTGCCGATGCGGATGCTCTACCGTTACGACTTCGCAGATGAATGGATTCATGAGGTGGTGTTCGAAAAACGCGTCGAAAGCGAAACCGTGTCAGGCCCAGAAATGATCGCCGGTGAACGCGCCTGCCCACCCGAAGATTTCGGCGGAGCCTTCCAATACATGATGGCCGCCGCCGGTGAAATCGAATGGGCACATCCGGGCTACATTCCGGAGCACTTCGATCCTAAAGCCGTCGACTTCGAGGCGAAGAAAACTCGAAAGCGGAAATGACATCCAATCATTCCCCTCTTATTTTTTACCCAAAATTTTTCTGTCTGCAAACCACTCAAACTCTTTCCTTCTCCTCATTTATCTACCTCTGCGTCCCTCTGCGACCTCTGCGTCTTCCTGCCCCTCGTAGCCTTGGCGAAGTGGGGTGCGGTGAAAAATTCCCCCAACCTCAGACGCCACCCCAACTCGCCGCTGACTTCCCAGCACGAGTCCCTGTCGCAAACACCCCCTGCAGCAAATAGCCACCGGTCGGCGCATCCCAATCGATCATTTCTCCACAGAGAAAGACACCCGGGAATTTTTTGAGCATGAGCCGCTCATTCAACTCACTCCAACATACTCCGCCGGCTGATGAAATTGACTCGGCGATGGGTCGAGGACCTTTGAGAGAAACTTGACAAGCTTTGGTGCGCTCAACGAGTTCCGCTGCGCTTGTCACCGATTGCAAGGCGATCACATCACGCGCCGCTTCACTCAACTTCCAACGTCGCGTCGCGTTATCGAGAAGATTTCCACCAGCATCACCCAGCTTTTCTAGCAATTCTTGTTTCGAAAAGGTCGGCTTAAAATCGATTTCTAAAGCAGGCTCTTTCATCCCCCGCAGTTCCCTACCCAGCGCATAAACCGTTCCTCCTTCCAAACCGTAGCGAGTAATCAACAACTCCCCTGCCACTTGTTTATCACCTGCCTTAACGACGATGTTTTTCATCGGCAGTCCTTCGGCCTTTTCCAATAAGCTCGGAGGCCAATCCACTTCCCAACCACAGTTCGATGAAACCAATGGTTCACACTTCACGCCCAACTCCTGAAACTTCACCAACCATCCCCCATCGGATCCAGTCTTCGGCCACGATCCACCACCGAGCGCAAAAACAATCGCCTTCGCCGCTACTTCATGGCCGTTTTCAAAAACCAACACATTCCCCTCGCGCAACTCACTCCAAAGATGCCGGGGTCGAATCTCCACACCCAACGATTTCAATCGCGCCAACCACGCCCTCAACACCGGTGCGCCTTTCAACGCTTTCGGATAAACCCGACCACTAGTCGCCTGAAATGTTTCTTGTCCCAGATCATGACTCCATTCACGCAAATCCTGAGGACTGAAATCCTCTAACAAACTCTCCCAAATTTTCTCACCCGCATATCGCGAAACAAAAGTCTCAACATCCTCGCCATGCGTGAGATTCAGCCCACCCTTTCCCGCCACCAAAAATTTTCGCCCTACAGATGGTTTACCATCAAACACCGTCACGGACCGCCCCGACATCGCCGCAACCTCAGCCGCTCGCAACCCGGCAGGTCCGCCACCGACAATCACGACATCGAGTTGCTCCATACTCGTTTTGTTATACCAACTTCAACCTCGCCAGATCCTGCGCGTCGATCAAACCAATCGGCTTCCCTTCCGCATTCAATACGACAATGTCATCGATCCGTTTCTCACCGACTTGCTTGACGGCCTCGACTGCCAGCGAATCCTCAGTAAGAGCAATCGGATTCCGTGTCATCAGATCTGCAACAAGCGTTTCACCAATGGATGTATTCTTTTCGTAACCGCGGGCAAAATCTCCGTGGGTAAAAATTCCTGCGAGTTTGCCGTCATCGGCCAAAATCAAACATGCACCTGAGCGGTTCCGATTCATCTCCGCCACTGCATCGATTACCCGTGCGGTCATCCCAACCATCGGCATTTCTTCTTTGCGTCGCATCACATCGCCAACCTTTAAAAGCAAGGCTCGGCCCAACGAGCCACCGGGATGATAACGCACAAAATCATCTTCTGAAAATCCACGCGCTTCTAACAACACCATCGCCAGCGCATCACCCATCACCAACATCGCGGTTGAAGATGAGGTTGGAGCAAGATTCATCGGGCATGCCTCACGTTCCACCCAAGTATCAAGAGCAACGTCAGCGGACTTCGAAAGCGATGAACCACGCTTGCCGCATAACGCGATGACTTTCACATCAAAGCTTCGAAGAAAAGGAACCAAGCTGAGCAGTTCCTCTGTCTCACCGGAATAGGAAAGCGCGAGGACCACATCACCATCCGAAAGCAAACCAAGATCGCCATGAAGCGCATTCTGAGAATTTAACACCACTGCCGTCGCGCCTGTAGAGTTCAAGGTCGCCGCAATTTTATGACCGACATTCCCAGATTTACCCACCCCCACGATCACTACCTTGCCTCGGTTTTCCAGCGAGCTCTTAATCAAACGCACCGCCTCACCGAACTCCGGACCAAGCCGTGAGGCCATCTCACGCAGACTGTCCGCTTCTATTTCAATCACCGCTCGCGCTTTCGCTTCAAAATCCATGACCGACAGTTCAACCCGTCCTCGCCATCATTTCAACTCGTAATAGCAAGCACCGCAGGATGGTATTTTCCCAATATATAAGCCATTCGTGAGTAAATCCGCTCCGGAAACCACGATTTCACGACCATCTCCCAACCTCCCGAGCCAGAATAACGCTGCGGATTCGGCTTTCTCTAAAAACGCCAGTGCCTCGGATGTGAAGCGGACTTTTACCTCCAAATCCTGATTCGGATGAAAATTTGCCACGCATAAAAATGCCTGCTTGCTCTCTGAATCAAACCTCAGAAACACGTAGATCCAGTGACCAAATTCATAATTTTCCTGATTCGCGTAATTCAGACCAAAAAACTCACCCCGTTCAAACGCCGGCTCTTTCAATAACCGCAACAAGCCCGAATACCATTTCCTTAAATCCTGCTGCTCACCTGATAGCAAAGCCCCATCACATTTCCCTCCGTTCAGCCATTTCTGAAACTCCGGCATCGCAGTGTAATCAAAAATCGAAGTCCGCCCGTCATCACCGCTGAAACCCTCCGCACCGATCGCCGGCTCGCCGATTTCCTGACCGTTGTAAAACATGATGGACGCGCGACTCATCCCAAACATCACCGCAGCCGCTGGCTTGCCCACTTTCATTCCATGTCCACCCCAATGCTGCTGACTCGAAATCCGCACCTCATCGTGGTTTTCCAAATAACGGATACATTGATGAAATCTCCGACCCGTGAAAATCTCGCTATCGAGATCGTTCGCCCATTTTTCTAATTCGTAGATACCTTGGAGAATTTTATAAGTCGGATGCTCATACGCTCCGTCGAAACCCGACTCTAACAAAGCATCGATCACGTCTCGATCGGTCAGCTTGGCAGGATCGGAATCATAGGCTTCGGCTCCAAAATAGACTTTGGGATTTCTCTGCCGCGCCCTTCTTACAACCCACGCCCAGAATTCCATCGGGATCATGTGTGCCATATCAGCACGGAATCCATCGACTCCCATTTCCTGCCAGTAAGCCAGAATCTCATCCATCGTCCGCCACGTGCGCGGCACCTCGTTCGCAGGAGCATCCGCCTTGGGTAAATGCGAAGTGTCTCGCCCTTGGGTGAAATCATGACCGTAGTTCAGTTTCACCGTCTCATACCAATCATGAACCGATGGAGACCAAGTCACCGCATTGTTTCCAGTCACCCGACCGAACACGCGTTCCAGCTCAAAACGTCCCGTGCAACCCTCCATCCCAACCGTCGGTAATTTCAACGGAGCCCCGCCACCTACATGCGTCTCATCGAGATAGAAAAAATGATTATCCCGTTCAAAAAACACATCGCGTTTGTCGTGAGCACCAAATGAAAGTTCCGGCCTAACATCCGATCCATAACTGCGCGCCACATGGTTTGGAATGAAATCGATAATGACCCGTAAACCCGCATCATGACACCGATCAATCAACTCACGAAACTCTTCCAACCTCCGCTCCGACTCCACCGCATAGTCCGGACAGACATCGAAATAATCCCGAATCGCATACGGACTCCCAGCACGTCCTTTCAAAATATCCGGCGTATCTGCAGGGCGATCCGGATACGCCGTGCCGCTTGCTTGCTCGATAACTCCCGTCAGCCAGACATGATTGAAACCCATTTCGCGTATCGCTGTAAGAGCAGTCGAATCGATATCACGAAATTTTCCGCAGCCGTTATCTTCTAAACTCCCGCTGAAGATCAGAGATGTGTGCTTGTTTCCAAATGTCCTTACGAACAACTGGTAGATTACGGCTCTACTCGAATTATCTGCGTCCATCTGTGTCCATTTGACTCAAGGAGTATGTTTCAAGTTCGTCCATGTCCGCTGCGCTCCCATTGTGGTTCCTCTTGCATAATTAAAGAGATAAGACGGCGACCGAAGATCGCCGCTACTTCAAAGCTTCGTCCAAGCGCCATTATTTTGCGAGGACTTCACCGCAGCTTCGATGAACGCCATGCCATCCACGCCGTCTTGAACGGTTGGATAATCATACGCTTCGTTGCCTTTGAATTTTCCTTCAACTGCATCCGTGATCGCTTCTGCTGCGGCAAGATAGACATTCGCAAAAGCCTCAATGAAGGCCTCCGGATGACCGAAGGGAAGACGTGTGTATTTCTGCGCAATCGCCCCGTTATAGCTGTTACCTCTGCGCCATACCTCACGCGGCTTGTCGGCAAATTTCACGATCAACTCATTCGGATGCTCCTGATGCCATTCAAGCGATGCTTTGGTTCCATAGATGCGAACGTTCAGATTGTTTTCATCTCCCGTGGAAATCTGCGATGCAAACAACACCCCGCGCGCGCCACCTTCATAGCGGCAGAGCATGGATCCATCATCATCCAACTGACGACCCGGAATAAACGTGTTTAAATCCGCCGCCACCGATTCCAAGCGAAGCCCGGAGATATATTGAGCGAGATTCTCAGCATGCGTGCCGATGTCGCCCATGCAGTTGGAGATTCCCGAAATACTCGGATCCATCCGCCAGTTAGAAATTTTTCCACCAGCCGAAGCAGCTTCGTCGTAAGCGGAAATCGCGTAACCTTGCGGATACTCAGCAACGATTTTCAGGATCTTCCCAAGCTTACCTTCAGCGACCATCGCCTTGGCTTCCTTAACCATCGGGTAGCCAGTGTAGTTATGAGTCAACGCAAACACCAAACCGCTTTTATCCACCACCGCTTTCAACTCCTCACCCTGGGCTTTCGACAACGCCAATGGCTTTTCACAAATCACGTGAATGCCACTATCCAAAAACTTCTTCGCCACTTTGTAATGCAGATCATTGCGCGCCACAATGCTTACGAAATCAATCCGCTCACCCACTGGCAGCGCCGCTTCTTTCTCAGCCATTTCCTCAAACGACCCGTAAACCCGGCTTGGGCACAAAAAGAAATCCTCTCCCGATAGCTTCGACTTCACCGGATCCGACGAAAAACAACCCGCCACCAATTCAATCTTCCCATCCAGATTCGCGGCCATCCGGTGCACCGCACCAATGAATGCCCCACGTCCACCACCTACCATGCCCATTTTCAGTTTTCTATTCATCGTATCAAAATTGTGTTTCCGCCCAAAGGCACCCGCATTCAACCAAGTCTCCCCCCGGCTGCAACCCATTTTCTAAGCTTATTGGATCAATTTTGGCCTCCCATTTCATGATGACCACAATGGAAGCGAAGCGGACATGGACGAACACCCTGTAACTTTGAGTCAAAGACACGGAGGGAAGAAGGAGAACACGGACAATGAAATTCTAAATTTTAAACTCTAAATCCCAATCAAGAGATGAGTCTCAAATAGTTAACTAGAACTAAACTAAAGCTCCGTGTCCTCCTTCTTCCTCTGTGTCTCAGTGGTAAAAGAAAGCCCGATTACCTACCCCATGCCTGAAACAACCTCAAGATATGGACGCTTGAGGACAAGCGTCCCTGCCTATCCTATAAAAAATTTCAAATCGCCATCCCGCCCACATTTCCCCACAATCCCCCCTGTGAAGTCCGGATTCCTAGAAAAACTTGTATCTCGCCTCGACCGGGTCGAACCCGGTGAGATCCAAAACATCGTGACGCGTTTGCTTCAGGAAAAAGGCTTTCTTGAGCATGTTTTCGAGGCTCTGCACGAGGGTTTGATCATCCTCGATCCCGAGGGAAAAATCATGTTCCTCAACCGCGCCGCCTGCCAATTCTTCGGGCTCGATCCCGCGAACTCGCTTGGCGAGACCATTTCATCGAAAATCCGTGGGCTCGATAAGCTTTCGCTCAGCGGCTCCACTCAATCGGTTTCCCGCGACATCGAGGTCTTCTACCCCGAACACCGCCGACTCAACTTTTACCTCTCACCCATCGACGATCCGAAAAATTTCGAGCTCCCGCTCGGTCACGTGATGTTGATCCGCGACACCACCAGCACCCATGCGGAGACCGAGGAAAACATCGAGTCCGAGCGGCTCAACGCCCTCACCCTGCTTGCCGCAGGAGTCGCGCACGAAATCGGAAATCCACTTAACTCCCTCGACATCCACCTGCAACTCATCGAGCGGAAAATCCGGAAACTCCCGCCCTCTTATCGCCAGAGCCTGACGGAAAATATGCACACCGCGCGTCAGGAGATTCAGCGACTCGATACCATCCTCAAACAATTTCTCCACGCCGTTCGCCCTACCACCCCGCGACGCGAACCGCAGGACCTCAACGCGATTCTTCGACAGACGCTCAACCTGTTAGAACCCGAGATCAGTTCCCGCAACATCGCGGTGAATCTCGATCTATCAGAAGCCCTCCCCAACGCAGTCATCGATCCCGATCAATTCCAACAAGTTTTCTACAACCTCCTCCGCAATGCCTACCAAGCCATCTCTGGTGATGAGGGATTGATCGATATCAAAACCCGTTCCACGGAAACCGATTTCCTCATTTCCATATCCGATAACGGAACCGGTATCGCTCCAGAGCAAATGGGTAGCTTGTTCGAGCCTTACCGCACTACCAAATCCGCCGGCACCGGCCTAGGCCTACTCATCGTCCGTCGCATCATCCGCGAACACGGCGGCGAAATCGAAATCCATTCCAATCCGAATGAAGGGACTTCGATTTTGATTCACCTGCCCCACACTGCGCCGAGTCCAAGATTGCTGCCTGCGCCTGTGATTGATGCCGACTGAAAAACTCTTCATTCAAAAATCAACATTCAACAATCGTCATTCATAAATCAATTCGATGGTTGGGAGCACAGATTCTTCCGGTTTATTGACGATTGATGATTGTTGATTTCGGATTTTTGATTTGGAAGAAAAGCCTCCTATTGACGCCTGACCTCCCATCACTATACTGCGTCAAGTTGTCACCTCTCTTAGTCTTCCACTGATCACTGATCACTCGGCACTTTCCACTCTCCCATGCACCCTACCCTCCTCATCGTTGACGACGAACGCGCGACCCGCGAAGGACTTCGCTCGGCATTGGAGGAGGATTTCGATGTCTATCTCGCCTCCAACAACACCGAGGCTTTGTTTATCCTGAAAAACGAACCCATCGAGCTCCTCCTTACGGATCTGCGGCTAGGAGGCGATTCGGGCATGGATCTCATCGATGCCGCATCCAAACTTTCTTCCCCACCGACCATCCTAATGATGACCGCATACGGATCGGTTGATACTGCGGTTGAAGCCATGCGGCGCGGAGCGTTTCATTTTGTCACCAAGCCTCTGATTTTAGATGAGGTCGAAATGTTGCTCAAACGCGCCCTGCGCAGCCGAAACCTGGAAACCGAAAACGTCCAGCTTACCCAGCAGGTCAAAAAAGGCAGCAGCCTGTCGCGCATCATCGGGAAATCTCCGGAAATCAAACGCGTCTCGGATCTCATCGAACAAATCGCGCCGACCCGTGCCACGGTTCTCATCGAAGGAGAATCAGGAACCGGAAAAGAAATCGTCGCCCACACGATCCATCACCTGTCTGGACGTCCCGCCTCAAAGCTCGTCGTGGTCAACTGCGCCGCACTTTCCCCGCAACTGCTCGAATCCGAACTCTTCGGTCACGAAAAAGGCGCGTTCACCGGTGCCTCGCAGAAACGCATCGGCCGCTTCGAACAAGCCGATGGAGGAACCTTGTTTCTCGATGAAATCGGCGAGATCGATCCCGCCACCCAAGTCAAACTCCTGCGCGCCCTTTCCGAACGCACGATCGAACGAGTCGGCTCCAACTCCCCGATCAAAGTCGATGTCCGCGTCATCACCGCGACCAACCGCAACCTACGCCAAATGGTCGATGCTGGAAAATTCCGCGAGGATCTGTATTTCCGTCTGAACGTCGTTTCCATCCAGATGCCAACCCTGCGCGAGCGACCCGAGGACATCGTCTTGCTAGCGAATGCGTTCCTTAAAGAATTCGCCGAAGAAAACCAACGATCGTTCAAAACACTGACCGATCAAGCGCTTCAGCTCCTACTTGGCTACCGATGGCCGGGAAATGTCCGTGAACTGCGCACCGCGATCGAGCATGGCGTGGTAATGTCAAACGATGATCAAATCGACATCAAGCACCTCCCCACTTTCCTAAACCAGAGCACCCAGCCACCCCAAAAAAGCAGCCTGAACACCCACAACAACCTTGCTGGTCTAGTCGATTTCAACTTGCATAAGCTTGAGACTGAGACGATCAGAAGTGCGCTAGCCCAGACCCAAGACAACCGCTCACGGGCGGCCGAACTCCTCGGAATCAGCCGTCGCACCCTCCAACGAAAACTCAAAGAATTAGGTCTCTAAGATTTTCAGCTGACACTATCCCAACCGAATGAACCTTTCCGCATCTCTTTTAGATTCAGGCCCTCTGGTCAGACGCAGTTTATTTCTGGTGATTCTCGTCCTGCTCACTATCGGAAATTTGTTCCCTTTGTTCCGTGGACTCAACTCCCCGCACGCCATGGATCAGGCACAGATCGCCCGAGAACTCGCACGCGGCAACGGCTTCACTACCAAATTCATTCGTCCGTTGGATTATCAAAAAAATACGGAACATCAGAAAAGCGTCCTACCCTATACTAACTTTCAAGATACTTATCACTCTCCCCTAAATCCATTACTGAACGCTGCAATTTTTAAAATGATCGGCGCAGACGATTTCGAGCGTTGGAAAATGTCGAACAAAGAAGTCATTTTTCCTTTGGATCGCGTGATCGCCGCTATCTCTACCGTATGTTTCCTGCTTTCCATCGGCGTTACATACTTGCTGATCGTCAGAATTTTTGACCCGAAAATCGCAGGAGTCACTGCGGTGTTGATGTTGTTTTGCGAAACGTTTTGGAACTACTCGCTCAGCGGATTACCTCAAATGTTCATGCTCCTACTGTTCACTTGCGGCATCTATTTCGCCTACCGAGCCGTTGAGGATTCAAGCGAAGGACGCACTCCGTTGGTTTCAGCGATTATTGCTGGGGTATTTTTCACTCTACTCAGCATGACGCATTATCTAACCGTTTGGATCGCGTTGGGTTATATTATTTTTGCAGCCATCGCCTTCCGTCCGCGCGGCGTGGTGGGCATCACTATTCTCGTCACATTGATTATCCCTTCGGTATTTGTGATGCTGCGTAACTACGACATTTCCGGAACCCCCTTCGGCACTGCATTTTACAACCTCTACAACGGCATCGGCAGTGATAAGGAAAACTTCGCCCTGCGCAGCTCCGTCCCACCAGATCTCATCAACCGAGGTTTCTTCTTCGCTATCCTGAGATCCCTCCTAGTTCAAACCACCGATATCATCCCATTCCTCGGCGGCATCTTGGTCGCGCCCTTGTTTTTCCTCTCCTTACTTCATTCGTTCAAAAGCCCATCCATCGCTACATTCCGCTGGGCACTACTGTGCATGTTCAGCATCTCAGCACTCGGTCTCGCGTTTTTCGGAGTTAGCTCCGAAAATCTTGACCCCAACCAAACCCACCTTCTCTTTGCCCCTGTGATGACTGCCTACGGTTTGGCATTTGTTTCCATCCTCTGGAACAAACTCCCCATCGTCATGAGCGCTCCCATGATCCGTAATTTACACCACGTGATCATCATCATCATCTGCGCCCTACCCTTGATTCTCTCTCTTCCATACAAAGTCCGTCTCGGCTTCCACCGCAAAGACATCGGAGGCGTCCCTCATTGGCCACCCTACTTTGCTCCCGTTCATAACCTGGGCCTGAATAAATTTCTCAACGAATCTCAAATCTGTGTCACCGATCAACCTTGGGCCACCGCATGGTATGCCGACCGCATCTCGATTTGGTTACCTGTCACTAGTAAAGATTTCATCAAATATCAAACGATTGGAAATGACCTCGATACCCCTATCGCCGGTATCCTCATCTCCCCCTCCTCTCACGGCTCAGACATTATTGCCAATGTCTCAAATGAATACAAAGACTTCTCCTCTCTCATCCTTGATGGTCAAGTCCTGAGCGCCACGGGCAATGAAGCCCTTTCCGTTGCCAAAGAAGACCCGAAAATCAAAGAAGTCATGATCCGCTACCCCTATCGATACCCACTGGTATTGAAAGAGATGATCTATTACTCGGATCGCGTTCTTACCAATTCAGACGAGGAAAATTAACCCAAATCGCCAGATATGCCCGCACGTAAAAAACTCCCTGAAAATGACGATTCCCTGAGCTTCGAAGAAGCCCTCTCCAATATTGAAGAAATCGTCGATTCCATGGAAAGCGAGCAACTCCCGCTCGAAGATCTCGTAACCCAATACGAAAAGGGATCCGTGCTTCTCAAACACTGCGAAAGCGTACTATCATCCGCCCGCAAGAGAATCGAACTAATCACTCTTGCAAATCGCGAGGATAGCGGGCAGGAAACAGCTCAAAATTCCCCAACAAGCACTCCGTCCGAAAATGACGGGGTTTCCGACGAACCTAATGACATCCGCCTCTTCTGAATCCTCTAAACATCCGCAACTGGGACCGATCCTAAAATCGATCCAGTCACCAGCGGATGTAAAATCGCTTTCCGACGAACAACTCGTCACTCTCAGCGAAGAAATACGCAGTACACTCATCAACTGCCTTTCCGTCACCGGAGGTCACCTCGGCCCCAACCTCGGCGTCGTCGAACTCTGCGTTGCGATGCACAAGGTTTTCTCTACCCCAAAAGATAAATTCGTCTTCGACGTCTCCCATCAAGGATACGTTCATAAAATGCTAACAGGTCGCGCATCGAAAATTGATACGATCCGCACTTACAAGGGCCTGAATGGATTTTTGCTACGCACTGAATCCGAACACGATTCCTATGGTGCTGGACACGCAGGAACCTGCCTTTCCGCCGCACTCGGCATGGCCGCTGCACGCGATCTTACAGGAGCAGATAACCACGTCGTCGCCGTCGCTGGCGATGCCGCGTTCACCTGTGGCCCAACTCTCGAAGCTCTCAACAACATTTCCGAGACCACAAAAAAATTCATCATCGTCCTAAATGATAACGAATGGTCGATCGATAAAAACGTCGGAGCCATCGCCCGCCACTTCAACGCCCTCCAAACCCACGCCACTTACTCCGCTGTTAGAACCACTGCTGCTGACTTCGTCGAACGCGTCCTCGGAAAAGCTGCTAGAAAAATCGCTCACCGCGTCGAAGAAGGTGCGAAAAATCTCATTTTTCCCAACGTCCTTTTTGAAAAGTTTGGCCTCCGCTACTTCGGCCCCATTGATGGTCACAACATCCCCTTGTTGGTCAAAACCTTCGAGCATCTCAAAACTCTCAACGACCCCGCCATCCTTCACATCATCACCGAAAAAGGCCGTGGTTATCAGCCCGCACTAGATAACCCAGGGAAATTTCACGGTCTCGGCGCATACAAAATCGAAGACGGCTCCACCGATACCGTCTCAACTCCGACCTGCTCGGAAATCTTCGGACAAACAGTAACCAATCTCGCCATCGATGATCCGAAAATCGTCGCCATCACCGCAGCCATGCCGGGCGGAACGAAACTCGATATTTTCAAAAAAACCTTACCGGATCGTTACTACGATGTCGGCATCGCCGAGGACCACGCCGCACTCTTTGCTGCTGGTCTGGCCACCGAAGGCATCCGCCCGTTTCTAGCGATCTACTCCACTTTCATGCAACGCGCCTATGACATGATCATTCATGACATCGCTCTGCAAAACCTGCCGGTGCGCATGTGCATGGATCGCGGTGGACTCTCCGGCGATGACGGGCCAACTCATCACGGACTTTTCGATATCGGCTACCTCCGTCACATTCCCAACATCATTCACATGCAGCCAAAGGACGAACCCGAGTTCGTAGCGATGCTGAAATGGATGGCCGCCTACGACCAAGGACCAACAGCCATCCGTTACCCGCGTGGTGTGATCCGTGGCACACCTCTGGACCAACCTGTTTCACCCATCGAACTCGGTAAAGGCGAACTCATCCAGGAAGGAACCGATGTCGCACTCATCGGCCTCGGCACGTTCTTCGATCTGGCCGTCCAAACCAAAGACCTTCTGGAAAAACAAGGTTACTCCGTTTCCCTCGTAAACCCACGTTTCATCAAACCGCTTGATGCATCACTACTCGAAAAAGTCGCCAAAAATGCCAAAGTCGTGTGCACCTTTGAAGACCACGTGCTCATGAACGGCTTCGGAGCAGCCTGCATCGAGCACCTCAACGACGCAGGTATTTCAACCAAAGTCGAGCGAATCGGTTGGCCAGACGCATTTGTCGAACACGGCAAACCAGAGATTCTCTTGAAACTCCACCATATTAGCCCTCAAGTTGCTCTCGACAAAATTCTTCCTCACATCAAGAATCAGAAATAATCTCATTCGATGTTGAGTAGCGATTATTAACTCTCACTGATATACTCATGGAACTCGATCTCATCAACGCTCCCTTCGATTTGAAGTTCATCAAACCTGGTGAACTCCAAGAAATCCTCGAGGATCCATTCGGGATTCGTTTCCTTCCCGATAACGATCGAGATGACGGCGCTTCCCGATTTTATGCTTTAGGTCGCACCGTAACAGATCGACATCTTTTCATTGGTTTCACCACAGATGGTAAAGTCGCACGTGTCGTTACCGCACGTGAAATGAGCGAAGCAGAACGCCGGTTCTACGACCGCAACTACAACGAAACCCGCTAATATCATGAAAACCATTACCTCTTGGAATCAGCTTCCAAATTTTGAAGACAGCGCATCGGAAAATGCTTTTTGGCAAGACCACGAGCTTGATCCAAAACTCATGAGCAACTCTATCCACGAAGCCCATGTCCGTGAATCCACCACGATCACCCTGCGCTTTGATCCGCGCATGCTTTCACGTATCAAACGCATCGCGCGTTCACGCTACCTCAACTATCAGTCGATGATGAAACAATGGTTGGCCGAACGTCTCGAGGATGAGATGAAAAAGCCATAATCCTTTCATCAACTGCCTGAACCTTGAAACGCCTTCTCTCCATCTTTACAAAACCAAAGCCATGGCTTGGGCTCGTGATTTTGTGGATGGCCACGCTCTGCATCGCATCCTCGTTTTCCGTTGATTTCCCAAAAGAAGCGTCGAAAATCCCCCACTTCGATAAAATCACCCATTTCGGTTATTTCTTCGGCGGCGGCATCATCCTCACCACTTGGCTGCTACTCAAATACGGCTCCAAATCCTCCCTCCTCACGCGTATCTTCCTCCCCATTATATTTTTCAGCATCTTCGGCGCCATCGACGAATACCGCCAAACCTTCACCCCCGGCCGTTCGGGAAACGATCTCTACGACTGGCTCGCCGATTTCCTCGGTGGCTCGTTCGGAGTGCTCATCGCAAATCACTTTCATCCCTTCCTTCTCAAATTTTCATCTTCCACCACCCCTGAAGCCGAAAATTAATTTTCAAATTCATCCCATCTCGTATTAGAACCATCCTGACATGACACAACTCGACCAACTTAAGAAACTCACCACCGTCGTCGCCGATACCGGCGATTTCGAGGCCATGAAAGCTTTCAAGCCTCAAGACGCGACCACCAACCCATCGCTCATCCTCCAAGCCGCAACCAAAGCCGAGTATCGCCCGCTCATCGATCAAGCCATCAACGAGCACAAGAACAGCGGACTAAGCGGACAAGCCCTCACCGATGCCGTCCTCGACCGCATCCTGATTTTGTTCGGTCTCGAAATTTTGAAAATCGTCCCAGGTCGGGTTTCCACAGAAGTTGACGCACGTCTTTCCTTCGATACTCAAGGCACAGTCGACAAAGCCCTGCAACTCATCGCCGCTTACGAAAAAGAAGGCATTTCCCGCGATCGCGTCCTCATCAAAGCTGCCTCCACTTGGGAAGGCATCAAGGCTGCAGAGATCCTCGAAAAGCAAGGCATCCACTGCAACCTTACCCTCCTGTTCTCCTTCGCCCAAGCCGTTGCTTGTGCCGAAGCCAAAGTACAACTCATCTCCCCCTTCGTTGGACGCATCCTCGATTGGCACAAAGCCAGCACCGGCAAAGACTACCAAGGCGATGAAGATCCCGGCGTCATTTCCGTAAAAGCGATTTACAACTATTACAAAAAATTCGGTTACAAAACCGAAGTCATGGGTGCCTCATTCCGTAACAAAGGCGAAATCATCGCCCTTGCCGGTTGTGACCTTCTAACCATTTCCCCCGGCCTACTCGCAGAGCTCGCCGCATCGGAGGACACCATCGAACCAAAACTCACCGCCGCATCCGCCCAGAGCGATCCCGTGGAGAAAATTTCACTCGATGAAAAATCCTTCCGCCTGATGTTCAACGAAGACGCCATGGCAACCGAGAAAACCGCCCAAGGCATCCGCAACTTCGCCGCCGACATCGTCAAACTCGAGAAGCTGGTTAACGAAGCACTCTAAAAACTGAAGATATAAAATTAGCCTCAACCCTAAAAAAGGTTGGGGCTTTTTTATTTATCGGACCTCACTTCTCGTGAATCCAATGCCAGATGGCTTCATACTGCTTAGCAGCATCGCCATCTAGGACATTCATGAGTTTTGACTTATTACCGTCCGCATAGCGTGGCATTTTATTTCCCGGTATCACTGCTGCCGGATGATCCATCCAGCGATAATAATAGCCTTCACGCAAACGCTCGGATACTTGAGAAAAATTGTTCGCGCCAACTTCAAATGCTGCAGTTGCTGGCTTATCACCAACTCCATGACACGTTGTGCAACCTAAGCCTTCAGCACCGATCAAAGAATGACCGATCTTAACCAGTTCAGGATTCACTGCGAATTTCTGAGGTGAACTCGGACTGAATCCATGAAGTCGTGTTAAACCTTCTGCAAATGGCTTTGCATACACATTGAACGCCGGCATCCGTGTTCCCAACCAAGGTCTTGGGCGCTCTTTCAAGGTCCCTGCTAACATCGATTCGATATAACTGGTATGCAACATTTCTCCGATGAATGTCAGTTGCGGACGTGATTGATCAACCCGCTCATCTAAACCTTTGATGTGAGCTGCAAACTTCGCCGTGGATCCATGCAAGGAGTTCAACAGCGATACCTCATCGTCCAGAGAATGGCACGAAGTGCAGCGTTTCGCATCCATTTGTCTCTCCGCAAATTCCGCATGACTGTCTTTACTTAGCGACCCCTGGCCACTTTTCGAAAACGCCAAGAGCGCTTCCAATTCTTTCTTATCGATATTGGGATGTGGTAAATTGGCCTGCTTCACATCTTTTGAGACACATCCTTTCTCTGCCCAATCCATTTTGAAAATTCCTTCCAATGAAATCGCTTTGGACACTGCACCTGGCATACCGGGATGACATGTTCCGCATTGCAGACTTTCAGAAACCGCCGCACCACGAGCCGCATCACCTTTCGGAAACTTGTAACTCATTTTGGTTTCTTTACCTACCGACTCAGCGTGCAGGAAGTGAGCGAGTGAGTTAGCTTCGGCATCTGATAATTTGAAATTCGGCATCCCTGTGTAGGGATGAAACGCCTCAGGCTTATTCAAAAAAGCGATCAATTGATCCGGAAGATATTTTGAAGCAATATTGTTAAGCGGAATGCGCTTTGAGTCATCGCTACCATTTTCACCAGCAGGATAATGACATGCCACACAGCCGAGCTCGTGAAACACTGCACCACCAGCTTGAACCAGCTTTGGATCGGTTACGATTGGCTTGATCTCTTTCTTGGAAGAGGTTGAAACCATATACGCCGCCAGATCTGCCGCTTGCTGAAGACCTTCAGGTGTCGATGGATCGACCAACTGCGGCATCTTCGTGCCCGGTCTCATCGCCTTTGGATCGGCAACCCACTTTATTAACCATTCCTCGGAAACCCGGTCGCCGATTCCAAAAAGAATCGGGGCTACTTCTAACAACTCAGGCATTGGCGTCGCTCCGTGACCCGCTGCTGGCGCATGGCACTTCGTGCAATTATGCTGAGCAAAAACCATACGTCCATGACGTTTCAACTCTCCCGCAACTGTTGAATCATCTGCCGCAACTTCATACGCACTCGGTGGAATCGTCTGACGCACCATGCCTTCCTCTTCCCAATACAAACGAAACTCCCCTGATCCATCATCGGCGCTTTGATATTTCACCGATATAGTATGCACCCCGGGATTGAGTCGAAGTCGCTCAGATTTCACAGTGCCAAATTTTCCCGCTTCGGTCGCCACAACTTCACCATCGATACTCAACTCAACCTTCGTTCCCTGACCTTCGAAGGAAAAGAAAAGCCGGCGTCTCTGATCGATTTTAATTCCACCCGTCCATTCAACTTCGAACTTTCCAGGCTTTAAAAACGGCGTTGCCACCTGACCCACAGGCACAGACAACGCAGCTAAACGGTCCAATCGTTTATCGACTGGTTCACCCTCTTGTTTGAAAGTGGCAATGAGTTCAGCCTGAACCGAACTCACCAACATAACGTGCAAAAGCGCTAACAAATATCTCATGGTCTATTTTCCGTAAACCGTTGCATGGATTTCACCGATCAAAACTTCGCCACCGGCATCTTCCAGATCGTAAGCGACTTTGAGTGACATAGAAGGTTTCATCCCATCTATTGCCAAATCTACGACTTTGCCATCAGCCGAAAGTTTAGCTGAGCTGATCTTTACCACATCGCGATTGCGGTGCTTCTGCGACTCCGAAGTCAGTGCCTTTGCCAACGCTTCCGTATCTGGAGCATCGACAGAAAACTCACCTGATCCGTATTGTGGCCCACGCACATAGTTCCAGCGTTGCGCGGAATAGCTCGTTATATCCGTAGCGAGTTCTTCATCGATTTTAACAGGAAAATGAAGTTTTACACCGGTATCGGTATATTCCAGTTTTTCAGGAAGTTTTACCCCTACTTCTGGGTTGTAGCGAATACGCTGGAACGCGCAGTTGGTTGGCGCGTTGGTTTGCCATCCACGGAAACCTAAAACAAACATCGAACCATCTTGATGGAAGCGTGCCCGCATCGCAGAAGACTGAAGGGTGATCGGTAATTTGACGACGCCGCCTTGGATTTTGCCATCACGCACCACAGGTAAAACGTGATACAACGAGGATTTTCCGTAAGATAAATGGATCAACTCACCTGTCTTAATTCCGAATTTTGCAAAATCTGGCACCCATACTTGGGAACCACCTGAGTTATCCACATCCATCGGCAAATATACCAACGGTTCGGTGTATGGTGCATCTGTTAGAGTTTGGCGCGTCTGATCTGTTCCGAAAAACGCAGGCGCATTTTTGGCGTTTAAGAAGTTAATTTTACAGCAAGGCTGCCATGTACCTTCATTCTCACCCGTCGTGATCTGACCTTCTGGTCCGACACTCAACCCGCCTGGAGCACGCAAGCCCGTGGCGATCACTTCAAATTTTTTCCCATCAGGAGAAATTTTTGCGACGATTCCGTGGTGTGGTAGGATTTGTTCAAAATTACGACCACCGCCTCTAACAGGACCGCCTTTTGAGAAATAGAAATTTCCTGCCTTGTCGGTCTGAAGATCAAACGCGAACTCATGGAAGTTTCTAGAAATGTAAACATCGCGGTTGAATGTTTTGTAATGATCAACTTCACCATCACCGTTCAAATCGATGAGCTTAGTAATCTGATCCCGTCCGTTCACATAAATCGCACCCTTTTCGACTTTGACTCCAAGTGGTTCAAATAAACCTGAAGCGATACGTTGCCATTTGAGTTCTTTCCAATCTCCTTTGAGTCCTTTCACAACCCAAACATCGCCATTCCATGAAGAGAGCGCTGCGGAATCAGCATCGATAAAATCAAATCCACCAAATCTCAAATTCGCACCCCATGGATTATTCTCAGGAAGTGTCGCCACATCCGTCACATAAGCGCTGTCTTTTTTATCAGAGACCACTCCAGCCGTCGTGATGATCTCATTCCAAATACCAGGGCCACCAGAGGTGAGTTTTTTGAAATCGGCTGCTTTTGCCAAAATAGGCGTGGCATTTCTTGCAAAGCCAATTTGCGCCGTTAATTCGGTTTTCCCTGCCGGGATTTCAGCCAATAATCGCGATGCTTTACCCGCTCCCGATATCAGTTTCACTCCGCCCTTAGTTACCACTTCAAGCCCGTCTGCCGATTTTGCAGATAACCCGTCAGATGCGATGACAAAATCGCCCTTCTCATCCGCCACCACCATGGTCAGCGGTTTGGCACGCGCAGATAATTTCAACGCACGCGTCACAGTTGCACCATCTCTGGTCAAATAATCCAGCACCGACGTTCCGTTTACTGTATATTCCAGAACCACTTCGCGACCATGGCGGTAATGCCCGGTGAACACTGCGTGCGGCATATTTCCAAAACCTACAAGTTTACGCTTATCCTCAAACGAGCCTTCGGAATCCGCCCAACCAGAGCCAGGTGCTGAAATCTGTAGTGGCTCCTTATTTGCCAGTGTGATTAGTGTGCCATGCGCACCCGTCCATGGCGTTCCACCCCACTCGATAGCTCCTTGGTAAACACTGACCAACTGCAACGTCTCAGTATCAAACAGCCCGCGCCAACCTTCATTCAAATCGATGGAAATCCCTTTGACCGTACCACCACGCTTTTGCCCGTTGTAATAATCATCAAACGTATTCATCCAAGCTGGACCAATATCCATTTTTTCATACCAGGTATCTTTTGGCTTTTTCTGTGCCGAGAGGCTTTGGACAAGCGCGAAGATTAAAACGGGGGGTAGTATACGATTACGCATACCACGTGCTACCCGATGCCCCTTTTGAACGGAAGCTTAAAATTTGTAATCCTCCCGCCAAAAAAGCACATTCACCCCCCTCAAAACGCCTCAATATCCCAGAAAGAATGAACTTGCTCCAGTTGCTGGGTTTTGCCATACGACACGAGTCAATAAAACCCAGTAAAAAGCCCAACCTCGCACGATTCATGAGCTCCCCTCGATTTAGCCAAGTCATCAGAAATTCGTTCTTACTTATCGCTTTGATAACTGCCCTAGCACCTGAAGCACAGGCATTAAGAGACGCAGACAACCAAGGGCGATGGACTACGCCTTGCACCAATGGTCCCGACGCGGAAGTGCCAGGATTCTTAGTGAATATGGGCCCCACTGGTGCGCGCGGAATCCTCAAAGAGCGCTCGTATATTGTGAAACACATCTTCAAAAAATCGCCAGCCATGGGCGTGTTGGAACTCGACGACGAGGTCGTAGGCGCTAACGGGAAGAAATTCTCCGCACACACGTTTGGCGACGGAAGTCATGGTTTCGATGGCCCTATGAAGGATCTAGGCCTCGCGATTGAAGACAGCGAAGGTAGCAATGGCATCCTCGAACTAACGGTGAAACGCAAGGACAAGGAGCTCAAGGTTGACATTCAACTCGAAAAACTGGGGCGTTTTGCAGATACCTTTCCGGTCAATTGCAAAAAGACCGCCATACTTCGCGACCGAGCATACAAGTATCTAATAGATAACCCAGGTGAAGTCAGTTCACAGGGACGCTGCGTAGCAACACTCGCTTTGCTGAGCTCCGATGAATCCAGATATTCTACTGCCGGAAAACGTCTAGCGAAGGAATGGAACGAGCCAGCAGATGCAGACACTTGGACATGGCATCTAGGTTTCCAAGGAGTCACTCTCGGCGAATATCAATTACTCACAGGCGATAGATCGGTAAGTAAAACTCTCAAAGCCACCATGGAATCTCTAAGACGCGCTCAGTGGCAGGGTAACATCCAACACTGGAAGGTTAAACCAGATGAAGGATTTCCTCAAGCGACGCTCGACAAGCATCAGGCCTTGTATGAAGGCGGATTCGGTCACGAACCCTATCACGCAGTCTTGCCTGGCCAAGGTTACGGCCCCATGCAGTGGCCCACCTGCCTCGCACTCATGACTTGGCAATTAGGTAGCCAGTGTGGAATCGCCCCACAGACAGAGGGAGTTACAGCGGGTTTCAAATTTCTTGAAAACGGCACGACCCAAGCGGGCCAAATTGCATATGGAGGCGAGTTCACGTTGAATTCCGGATTGGTGGATATAGCAGGTTGGCAAGCAAACACCACTCCTGGATTCTCGCATAAATCAGGGCTGGGATATCTGGTATACAAACTTTCCCCAGAACGGAAAGATGCTAAAAAACGGATGAAACTACATCTCTCTAACATCGAAGCCTCATATCCCGACATGGCAGACGGACATGCTTGTGCTCTAATGGGTTTCACCTGGGGCTTAGCTGGCGTTTATGCATCGGATGACGCCAAACTCAAAAAGAAAGTCACCGACCACTACAAAGCATGGTTCAACCTCGCGCGTTGCCATGGCAGCGACTCCTACGTGGTACTTCCTGGTCGCGACTACGCCGATTTCTCATACTATCGCGACAACATCCGCAATCACACGACTGCCGCAATGGCATTCATTTATAGCTTTTCCACACCAAAGCTCCGCGTACAGGGCGTGACCGGCAAGCCAGACAAAAATAGTAAATCCGGAGTAGCAAGCACCACACCTACCCCTCCCCTTGGAGAGCTCCGTCTATTCTACAACGCAGATCGCAGCAAAGCGATTTCAGCGAGACTTGTGAAATACGATAAGGCTGCAAACCTAGTACGTCTGAACCTGAAAAATGGCGAAATCCGCGAAATGAAAATCGAAGCTCTGAGCAAGGATGATCAAGAATATATCGAAAAGTTGACAGCACCTGCCAAAGATGAAGAAGAAGTAGTAGTGGATGAAAAAGTAGAGGGTGGCGTAGAAAACGAACCGACCGAGTGATCCAATAAGCTCATATCGCTCTTAGAGCAATGTTAGACGATGGCTTTGCTTGTCGATTTTCAAACCAGTCTAACCTAGGTATTTTGAAGGAATTGATAAATTTTAGAATTCCACGCTTCACCTCAAAGGCAATTACCTCTTTGATATGCCCATGATAGACATGCTCGTGCGACTTTACGATCTGCCCGATACTGCAGAATTATACTCAAAAATTCACGATCAAGGTATCACCCTGCGTCGTGCACGAGCCTTTGAAAAACACACAGTCGCGGCTTTTGCCCGTCAGAATTTCTCAGAAAAGTGGGCAAGCGAAGTAGAGGTCGCTATCACCCGCCAGCCTATCTCTTGCTGGATCGCCACGCGCAACAAGGAGATCATTGGCTTCTCTTGCTACGAAACCACCCAACGAGGTTTTTTTGGGCCTACCGGAGTGATCGAGTCCGCACGCGGCACAGGGCTTGGCAAAGCGCTTTTATACAAAGCCCTCGAATCTCTCCGCGATATGGGCTACGCCTACGGCATCATTGGCGGCGTAGGTCCTCGCGAGTTTTACGAAAAAAACTGCGGCGCTATCGAAATTCCTGGCAGCGATCCCGGTGTCTATTCTGACATCCTTCCTTAATTCAACGAAGTGAGTCAACATACCTACACAGATCTACCTGATCGCTTCGGCCCCATGCAGGTCAAGGAACTGCGCCAAAGCCTGCGCCGCGCAAGTTTTGTCTACCCGTTCATTTGCATTCATCTTTTCGCCACCGCTGCGGTAATCTATGAGTTCGAATTTAACATCTCATCCGGAGGTTCCATGGCAGGAGTGTTTATATGGGATCCAGATTACATCGGACCGTTCTGGTGGGTCGCTATGGCCGTCTGCGGGATACTCATGCCACTTGCCGGATTGTTGCTAATGCCCCAGGAAATCGAGGAGGGTAATCATGAGATGTTACTGCTCACCAGCCTCAATCGCTGGCATATCGTTTTAGGAAAGTTTCTCACTCTCTGGCTGCTGTGCATGCTCACTCTAATATCTTTGCTACCTTATGTCATCATCCGCTACTTCATCGGTGGTATCGAGTGGTTCAATGAAATCGCCAACACCGGCACGGTCATATCTGCCGCTGCGATGATGTCGGCCATCGCCATCGCAGCCTCTGGCTTTCCTACACTAGCATCTAAACTCGGGATTTTCTGTGTGATGCTGTTTTCCGCAGTCGCCGGAGGAGGAATCAGCATGATTGGCGGAGGCATCTGGATAAACATGGCCAAAACATCCGCTTGGGCACCAGTCGCTATCTCGTTCTATCACACGTGTGCCCTGATCGTGGTAGTTTGCTACGTCATCCTTGGTCTACTGGTCGCACGCTCCAGACTCCGTCTTGCAGTGATGAATTTCGAAATCAAACCTTCTTCCCTGCTAGTCATCATCATCGGGCTAGCCCCATTTATTGTTGGGATGTGCGCCGCTTTCACCTGCGGATTCGGCAGTATCGCAGGAACGCTATTACTTACCTTTCTCGCATGGAATTCCGACAAGACCCCAAAAGCTCCAAAATGGATGGTCGCCCCAAAAGCCAACATTCCGCCTCCGCTTCCACCGGGCTCTGCACATTTTACTACGCCAATTTCTACGCTAAATGATCAGCCTTTCACTCCGACGTATGATTCACCAATGACTCCGACGAATGATCCGCCAACTGATTTTCCAAGCGAGTCATCCAGTGATTCCACGAGCGGCTCGATCAGTGATTCGTCGAGCGGATCATCAAGCGATTCGTCGAGCAGTTCATCAAGCGATCCGTCGAGTTAATTATTGAATCTGAATTTGGTAGGGCGCCATCGCCGAGGGCGCCGCGCGAAGCGAAACGCACTCGATTCTTCCGAGAAATATCCTTTTCTTCCTCATTTCATGCGGTGCCCTCGGCGATGGCACCCTACCAATTAGCGAAATCAAACCCCCACATGCACACCGACTCGGGTCGGTAAAAACGGTCTTCTCAAAGCCTCATCAAGATCGAACAAACCTTCGAAATCTTCCGGCTTATCCGAATCTTGTTTTCCAAACACCTGTTCTTCAATCAATCGAAAAACCATGTTCCCCACGTCACGAGATTGTCGAATACCCCATTCCTCCATCAAGGTCGCTGCCATCGGTCCGTATTGCTCCAACGCATAATCGCGAAAGCCTTCTAACAACTCTTTCCCGCTCACATGTCGGTTCCGGCCGGTGGATTCATCCAGAAATCTTTTTAGTGTGAAATCCAACGCCTCCTTTAGAAAAAAGTAAGCCTGTCCATCATAACGCTTATCTCGCTTCATGATTGAAACAACAGATTCTTCAAAATGGATGGGCTGCATCTGGGTAACCTCGCAAAACACCTACAATCTGTCAAAGCGCGATTTCATGATGAAATTCACCATTCAAGTCCTACCAAGTCTTTATCGTAGCGCGCGGATTCTTTGAAGCTTTCGTCCATCTCAAATGCTTGCGCGAGATGATTGTGAGCGCGTTCCTTTTCACCAAGCGTCCAAAGATAGCAGGCCATGTTGTAATGAAACACCGCCATTTCCGAAAGCACTTCCGGTCCACGCAACAACATTTTCCGTGCTTCATCTGTCTCGCCTAACTCATGCAAACAAAACGCCGCATGGATAAATCCACCCGGCTCCTCCGGTTCCAACTCGCACAACCGCAGCGTCAACGCCAAACCCTCCACCCACTGATTCTCC
>JANOKJ010000133.1:0-7009 GCA_031419275.1 Akkermansiaceae bacterium
CAGCGTGTTGACGTCCTTGTAATGGCCTGCCTCGATGGCTTGGGTTGAGTCTTTAATGTCTGCGACAATTATTAACCAGTCATCAGGCACGGTTTCATAGTGGCGATCATGGGTGAGATCTGAGAAATCTACGAAGCTTGGTAGTTTCTGGTAAAAATTCATCTTGGAGGCTCGATAGTCTGATTCGTTGCTGCGGTATCGACTTTGATGGCGACGGTTCGTTCAGATTGTGTCATCTGTCAATGGGTGTTTCGATCGTATTTTGGATGAAGATTTACTTTGCATCACAGGGTGTCAGACAAAATGAAGAGCCGCCTTGATCCATAAGGCTTTCTTTTTAGAAAAAGGGGGTGCATGGGAACCCCCTTTTCCCCTTCCCAGGCCGGCTCTCCAGTGTATTCTCCGCGCTAGGTGAAAAAGCAAATTCCTAGCATTCACTCATTATTCATTATTCATTTATTTAGGGGGGCTAAGCTTTTAGCATTCCGTAAGAGACTGGATGGCTAAAAGTCTTTTCGCTGCAAGATTTTCAGGTTGATTTCGGTATGTTTCGTGGTTTTCTAAACCATTCCCTTCCATCAATGAATCATTTCAGACCCGTAATTTTCCTCGCCATCGCGTCTACCACGTTGCCCTTAGCGGCTGATGTCGATTTCGCGCATGAAGTCGTTCCGCTCATTCAGAAACACTGCATTGAGTGTCACACCGGCGCCAAAGCAAAAGGCGGACTCTCGATGGATACCAAAGCACTGCTTCTCGAAGGGGATGTGATCGAGCTTGGGAAGCCAGACAAATCTTTGATGATCGAATTGGTCACGTCAGGTGATCCGGAAGAAAAAATGCCGCCGCCGGAGAAAAAGAAAGCCGCGCTGAACGCTAAAGAGATCGATGTTTTGAAGCGCTGGATCACCGCAGGCGTGCCTTGGACAGAGGGATTCACCTTTGCAAAAGAGCGATACGAACCGCCATTGAAGCCACGCAAAGTCCAGCTTCCGAAAGGTCCTGCGGGCGCGAATCCCATCGATCTCATCCTCGCGGAGCATTTCAAAAAACAAAAACAGAAATTCCCCGAGCCAGCTGACAACGCGACTTTCTTACGTCGGGTTTATGCAGATTTAAACGGCCTCCCACCAAGTTCAGAGGTGTTGGCAAAGACGGCTTCATCATCGACATTCAACAAAACCCAAGTGGTGGATGAGTTGCTGGCGAATAATGAAGCCTATGCGGTGCATTGGATGACATTTTGGAATGACCTCCTGCGCAATGAATATGCAGGAACAGGTTTCATCACCGGCGGCCGCAAGCAAGTCACCGCTTGGCTCTACCCAGCGCTGTTAGAAAATAAACCTTACAACACGTTCGTCACCGAACTCGTCGCACCGGTCGCTAACTCAGCAGGATTTATCGATGGTATTGAGTGGCGCGGCGAGGTTAACGCCAGCCAGACCCTAGCCGTCCAGTTTTCTCAAAACGTTTCCCAGGTTTTCATGGGCATCAACATGAAGTGCGCATCCTGCCACGATAGCTTTGTGGATCGCTGGACCTTGAAGGAAGCTTACAGTTTAGCTGCGATTTATTCGGATAAACAGTTGGAGTTAACTCGTTGCGACAAGCCAACCGGTGAAAAAGCTGTCGCCGCATGGTTGTATCCGGAGCTTGGACAGATCGATGCATCCAAACCCAAACCTGAGCGACTCAAGCAACTCGCCGGTTTGATCACGCATCCTGAAAACGGTAGAATGCAGAGAACGCTCGTGAACCGCTTGTGGAAACAAATGATGGGACGTGGTATCGTTCATCCGGTCGATGCCATGAACACTGAACCATGGAGCGAAGATCTGTTAGATGTGCTTGCGAATCATCTGGTAGCTAGTAATTACGATATGAAAGCCGTGATCCGTTTGATCGCGACTTCTAAAATCTATCAAGCTCGCGCCGATGTTCTTGAAGATGAAAACAAAGCTTATGTCTTCAATGGTCCCGTCCGCAAACGCATGACCGCCGAGCAATTCATTGATTCGGTTCGCACAGTTGTAGGGGTATGGCCGCAGCCGGACAAAAATGCTTTCAAAGTCGCAACTGGGCAAGGCGGGCAGCTTGATGTGGTGATGAAAACCCACGGATTACAAAAATGGGATAACAGGCCGATTCGCACCGCTTTTGTGCAGCGCAATTCGTTACAGGCGGTGTTGGGTCGCCCTACCCGAGATCAAGTCGTCACCTCCAGACCCGATCAATTAACCACACTCGAAGCGATCAATCTCGCAAACGGCCCTGAGCTGGCGGGACTGATCCGTGAAGGTGCTCAAAAAATTGGCAAAATCAGCGATCCTAAATCATGGGTGACGCAAATGTATGAGGTGTCGCTCAGCCGCAAGCCGACTAAGTCGGAAATGGACGTTGCGCTCATCATGGTAGGCACAGATTCACAACCTGAGCAGGTTGAAGATTTGTTGTGGTCGATTTTCATGCTCCCCGAATTTTTCTACATCAACTAAGACGATGAACTCAGAAACTTGGTATAACGAAAACCTTCCCGAACAAACCCGCCGCAATTTCCTGCGGATGATAGGCGCATCCTCAGCAGTCACTTTTCTTGGTGGCGCGCCACGTGCGATGGCGGCGGATAAACTCAAACACCCGGCGGCCAAAGCGGATGCCTGTATTTTACTTTGGATGGCCGGCGGTATGGCATCGCCTGAGACCTTCGACCCGAAATCTTATCTGCCGTATGAGGTTGGTACTCCGGTTGAGAAAATCATCAGCACATTTCCAGCGATCAATACCGCAGTCGATAACATCAAAATTTGCCAAGGCTTGGAAGGCATCGCCAGCGTGATGGATCGCGCGACTTTGATCCGCTCCCACGTCCAGGCGGATCTTGGTAGTATTTTGCACTCACGTCATCAGTATCACTGGCACACAGGTTATGTTCCTCCGCAGACCGTCGCTGCGCCGCACATCGGTGCGTGGATGGCAAAAGTTCTAGGCGGGCGCAATGATGTCATGCCGCCTTTCATCAACATCGGTCAACGTCTCGAAGGTTTCGGTGAAAGCGAAGAGGTCAAAGCATTCACCACCGGAGGATTTTTCGGCAGTGAATTCGGCCCGATGAATCTACCTTTCCCTGATCAAGCTTCTCAAGCCGTGCAGCCTCCTGGCGGTATGTCTGCGGATCGATTTGCGAAGCGTTACAAAGCATTGGAAGCGCTGCTCAAAAATTCACCGCGCTCGGGTGATCTCAGTGATTATCATCAGGAATCCATGCTGCGTTCCTTGGATAACGCCCATCGTTTGCTCGGATCGAAAGAGCGTGATGCATTCGATCTAACCAAAGAGAAGAAGGAAGTGTTCGACGAATACAACACTGGTCGCTTCGGCCAAGGTTGTTTGCTCGCGAGAAAGCTGGTGGAAAACGGCGCGCGTTTCGTGGAAGTAACCACCGAATACGAACCGTTCCTGCATTGGGATACACACGAAAACGGCCATACCACCGCCGAGAAAATGAAAAATCAGATCGATCGCCCGATCACGCGTTTGATCAAGGATCTTGAGGAAAGAGGTTTGTTAGAGCGTACCTTGGTGATCGTCGCCAGCGAGTTCAGTCGCGACATGATGATCGAAGGTGTTCCGGGATCATCTGCGAAAGACCAGTCTCGCGCGAAAACCGATGTGCTTAAGGAGATGAAACACTACGGCTTGCATCGCCATTTCACCGGCGGATCATCGGTTCTGATGTTCGGCGGCGGCACCAAAAAAGGTTTCCTCTACGGCGCAACTGCCGATGAGCGCCCATGCTTGGCTGATAAGCCAGTGACGATCGAAGATCTCCACGCAACCATCTTCACCGCAATGGGCATCAGCCCGAAAACGGTTTACGATATCGAGAATCGTCCGTTCTACGCAACGAAAGATGGCGTAGGCAAACCGGTGATGGATATCTTTGCTTGAGCTGCGTTTACTAAGTGTTGATCAAGAATGAATGACCGCAAAGAACGCATAGAACACAAAGAAAATAATGTGTGCTCCTTGCGCTCATCATTTGCCCTATTTTTCACCTTTGCGATCTTTGCGATCTTTGCGGTAAAATAATGCAACCATTAACATTCAACCATGTTCACCGCGAGGCCGCCTCTAGAGGTTTCCTTGTATTTTGTTTTCATATCTTGGCCGGTCAACATCATGGTTTTGATGACTTTGTCCAAGGAAACGTAATGCGAGCCCTTGCTGTTGAGCGCGAGACGGGAGGCGTTGATCGCCTTGACGCTGCCCATCGCGTTGCGTTCGATGCAGGGAATTTGCACCAAACCGCCAATCGGATCACAGGTCAGGCCTAGGTTGTGTTCCATGCCTATCTCTGCGGCGAACTCCACTTGTTGCGGGGTTCCTCCAAGATATTCCGCCAACGCACCTGCCGCCATCGAACACGCGACACCGACCTCGCCCTGGCAACCCACGTCTGCTCCGGAAATGGACGCATTTTTCTTGTAGAGTGTGGCGATCGCACCGGCTGTTAGAAGGAAACGATGAACGCCATCTGGATACGGTGATTTCCGGAAACGCACAGCATATTCTAAGACGGCAGGAATGATGCCAGCTGCACCATTGGTGGGTGCTGTGACGACTCTTCCTCCTGCAGCGTTTTCTTCGTTAACGGCTAATGCGAAAAGATTCACCCAATCGAGCACAGCAAGAGGATCGCCGGAAGATTCCTGCTCCACGCTTAACAAATGCCGATGCAAATCTTTGGCTCGACGGGAAACTTTCAGTCCACCTGGAAGGATTCCACTCGTGGAAATTCCACGCTTAATGCAGGCTCGCATCGCGGCCCAGATTGCATCGAGTTGGGAGCGGGTTTCGGCTTCGGGTCGGTATGCTGCTTCGTTCGCAAGTACGATATCCGAGATGGATTGTTTGTTTTCCTCGCAATGCTGCAACAACTCATTGGCTTTATCAAAAGGGAAGGGCACGACTGTGGATTCCTTTGTAGAGGTTTTTTCCCAGTCCTTATCACTGATGATGAATCCGCCTCCGAGTGAATAGATCACATCCTCTACCACCACATCTTCCGCCTCATTCAATGCGGAAAACTGCATGCCATTCGGATGTCGTGGCAGGGCTTTCATTCGACTGAAATCGAGATCTTTCGATGCATCAAATGCGATCTCTCTGCCATCGGGAAGCTGAAGCGTTCCAGTATCGCGGACCCGATCAAGCTTCGCTTGGATTTGATCGATATCTGCCTTCTCGGGCAATTCTCCTAACAACCCGAGAATGATCGCGCGGTCAGTGCCGTGGCCTTTTCCTGTTGCTGCGAGTGATCCGTAAAGTTTACAAACCACCCGAGATAGCGGCTTGCCCTCAAGTGAAGCGGCAAAGTTGGCGGCCGCCCGCATCGGCCCGACCGTGTGAGACGATGACGGACCTATTCCTATCGAGAAGAACTCGAGGATGGAAAAGCTCCTCTTCGGAACGGATGTGGTTTCAGAGGTTTCGGGCATCGTGGTTCGGAAATTCAATCAACATACTACTCAACGCAGATTTCATTCCAAGCAGGGAATAAACAAGGAAGAGTGACCGAATACGATACGGATGAATTTTTATGAAAGGATTTCCGCTACAAATTACTACTTGAGAATCCGATAGATGACTCAGCGAGCCGGGAAATTAAACGTCGGACTTTTCGTGGCTGGGCCAAGAGTTTTGAGGATCTGGTCGACCTCGGTCCAGACTTCCGTGATGTTCTGGTAGCGGTTGTCGGGGTTTCGCTGCAAGCAACGGATCACAAGGTCGTCGACCCGTGGGTCGAGGTTAGGAACCAACTTGGAGGGCTCGATGAAGGTGCCTCGGGGTAGGGTTCTCGTGAGCAGTTTGTAGATCATCATGCCGAGAGAGTAGATGTCGGCACGATGGTCAACTGGATGTCCTGGCTCAAGCTGCTCGGGCGCGACATAGTCCATCGTTCCCATTTCCAGGTTGGTTGCAGTCATTTTCCTGCGGAAAAGCTCTTCTCCCATCAGTCGAGCGAGCCCGAAATCACCTATTTTAACCCGTCCGTTTTGATCGAACAAAGTATTGCCGGGACGTAGGTCTCGATGAATGACTCCGTTCTTGTGCGCGTAGTCCAATGCGGCGCAGATCTGAGTGACGATCGCAAGAATCTCGGTGAGTTCGAAGCTCCGTGTGTTGATGACTCGTTCGAATATGTCGCCTTTCACAAACTCCATCACGAGATACAGCGTGGAATCGGTTTCCATGAACTCATAAATTCCGATGATGTTCGTATGGTTGAGGCGTGCCATTGCTTTTGCCTCTTTCTTGAAATTTGCAATGAGCTCTGCATCGATGTCCGGATTCACGGGTAGTATTTTCAATGCCGCAAGCCGGTCGAGTTTCGGGTGGCGCGCCTGATAATATGTGCCCATTCCGCCATGTCTGATGAAGGATAGAATCTCCAAATCAGGGAATTGCTTTTGAAGTTGTTCAACACTTGGCGGCACGAACTCGGATCCGAAGTTAGTGACTTCGTTTGGTGATGTTGAATCTTCTGGGCTGGTCACGAAGGTTGGGGGTTGGTTGAGGGTAAAGAGCGAAGGAAGGGAATCTTGTCCCGATGGCTACGCTCTAAAGAATGCGGAACTTTCCGACAAGTCAAAAGCCGACATTAACGAATAAACAAGGAGGAATGACTGAGGCCTCTCTGTATTGAATAGATGCTCAAACCGAAAGGAACTGTGAATCGAAGTGCAGCGGAGATGGCCGACCATTATCCCACTATTATGTCGGTAATTTCAATCGCGACCTCGTGAGTCTCCGACTTACGTAGAATTCTCGAATTGCGGTCAGATTAATTATAGCTAGCTTCCCTCAATGATTCGCTACTTTTTCCTTTCTGCTCTTCTACTAGCTACATCGGTTTTCGCGCAAAACAACACGCCTTTTCCAACAGCTCCTAACAAGAAAGGTCTCCAGGTGCAGATGGTGGATGACGCGGTCTCGCTCGGCATCC
>JANOKJ010000134.1:0-2459 GCA_031419275.1 Akkermansiaceae bacterium
CAATGTCACGCCGACTGCGCCAGTTTCCGGATCATAGGATTGCAATTCACCATCGAAGGTCTTGGCACCGTCGGCGCTGGTCCAAGTTCGGCCCTGCGCGAATGACAAGGAAAGCAGACAGCAGGCGAAGCCGGCACTCAGAAAATTCACGATCTTTGTTTTCATGGTTATGAGGTCAGAGGTTGATAAGGAATATGCTTTAAAATCTGGATCATTCCAACCGCTTGTTCCAGATAAAAGTTCGGCCAGTTTAATACTAGAAATTTACTTTTTCATCTAGGATAGAGAACACACTTAAGGTTCGTTCTAAGAAAAGGGAGTTGCTGTAAATTTTTCAGTTTTCTAGTCCATCCATCTCCGCTTCAATAACCATGCAGCTGCAAACATGATCGATTCCCACCACCATCTCTGGCACTACTCGAAAGAAGACTACCCTTGGATTCCTCAAAGCTCTCCCCTCGCCCAGGATCAGCTCGTCCCTGAGCTAGAGGCAGTCACCTCAGCAGCCGGAGTCACTGGAACCGTGGTCGTTCAAGCCCGCCAAGTCATAGAGGAATCCGATTTCCTACTCTCCCTTGCTGATCAAACGGATCTCATCCAAGCCGTCGTAGGCTGGGTGCCGTTGATTGATGAAAACGTCAGCGCTGATCTCGAACGGCTCTCCCTTCATCCGAAATTCAAAGCCGTCCGCCACGTTCTTCAGGAAGAGCCGGATGAGTATTTTCTACGCGACGATTTTCACCGCGGACTCTCCATGCTTCCCGAATACGGACTGTCCTACGATCTTCTCATTTTCCAACGCCAGCTACCTGTCGCGATTCAACTTGTCGACCGACAACCCGATCTTGCGATCGTCCTAAACCATATCGCCAAACCAGAAGCCCGCAACGGCCGCATCGAACCTGCATGGCGAACTGGCATGCAAGAACTGGCAAAGCGCGATAACGTCATCGGCGTAAAATTTTCCGGACTACTCACCGAATTCCCCGAAGGTGAAGGCGACTTCGAAACCGTCTCCGCTTACTTCCATGAAACCTTGGAAATTTTCGGTCCGGGAAATGTCATGTTCGGCACCGATTGGCCGGTCTGCCTGCTACGCACACCCTATTCGGAATGGGCGGAAACCTTCCGCTCACTGACCAACGACCTTTCAGATGAAGAACGCGCTGCACTCCATGGAATCAACGCCGAGATCTGTTATCGGCTCTGATCGATCACAGTCCTAGAAAATCAAGATACATCCGCCAGAGTTGCCAGCCACCAAACATCCACGCAACAGCTCCCATCGCGATAAATGGCCCGAACGGCAGTTGTTTTCCGAAACCAATCCGGCCTATCACTGCAGCAACAATCGCGAACAATGATGCGCCGAATAAGGAGAAAAACACCCCGCTCCAGCCAAAGAACGCACCGATCATGGCGAGCAAATGAACATCGCCCATTCCCATCGCTTCTCGCGGAATCACCACCGATTTCGTACGACCGCTGAGCGAAACCATTTTTTCTAAATCGAATTTCCTTCCGTCAGCTAGCTCGATCTCCTTCTCACGAATCACCAACTGACCCGCCCCCGTTTCCTCGCCATCGACCACCACACTGGAAGCTTCAACGATCAATCGATCCGTTTTCCTAACAAAAACATCCCACCAAGGAATTTCTTCACCATCAATGACGAAACACATCGGATCCTCATCACCCTCAGGCTCTTTTAAACTCCACTCCACCTCGGAATCGAACTTCATTGCCTTCTTTCCAAATGCCTTCTTTCCAAGTTCCACCACCAACCACAACCCAACAAAGCCAACCACCCAACCGATTCCTCCCGAAATCAGGCCTTCTTTCCAAGTGAACTGATAACCCGCCATCGCGGAAAGCTGCGGCCACACGGCACAGGCGATTAAACCGACCACCGAACCCGCCCATGTTAGATTTGTAGGAATGATCAGATGTTCAGCATCAATGTAAGTGATCGCCACTAACAAAGCCATCAACACCCACAGAAAAATCACCACCTGCGGCGGAAACATCCACCATACTACACCGAACAACACCGCTGTGAGAATCTCCACCGCGATGTATCGAAACGAAATCGGCGCCGAGCAATGCGCGCATTTTCCCCGCAAGCACAACCAACTTACCACCGGTAAATTTTGCCACATGGTTAGCTGGTTTTTACAAATCGGACAGAACGAACGTTTTGGATTATTCACCGACATCCTAAGCGGAACACGATAAATCACCACGTTCAAAAACGATCCAATACACGCCCCTATCATCACGGCCGGGATGATCCAAAGCCAATGATCAAGTGGCGGATACATGGCTTGTTGGTTGTTTCATAAAGAAACCATAGTGAAACCATCAGTTCAATCAAGCGAGCTTTTAGAATTACCCTAGATGAGATCGCTCCGCTATGGCTCCATCACACGGAGCCGGAGAAAGAGCCTCTCGGAACCTGG
>JANOKJ010000135.1:0-7455 GCA_031419275.1 Akkermansiaceae bacterium
ATGAGAAAGAATATGATGTTCCAAAAGATAGGCGAATACGTTCCGCTTCGCGCGGCGCCCTCGGCGATGGCGCCCTACCTTTCTCGGACGACACCTTTGAATCTTATTTCTACATCTTCACAGATTTGATTCCCAAAAACAACGGAAACTCCTCCGCTGCTTTGTGCTCAGCTTTGCTGAAAGGGCCGGATTGTGATCTGCGGTGAGAGAAAAGCTCCGTGCATTTCGTGACACCCATGCCCGCTGCACCGATGACTGTTAGAAGATCCGCCAGAGGGCGATGATAAAACACGGTGCCCTCACCGGTGTTGAGGCCGGGGCGGGTTTGGATCGCGATCTCAAGTGCGGAGCCATATTTATCTAACCGACGGAATTGAACTTTCTGATCACCGTCCCAACCCCAATGACTTTCTTTTGGAATGCGGAAACACGGATGCATCATCACGATTACGAAACTTCCACCTGGCTTGAGCGCGGCGGAAACATTTTGCATCAGCGCCGCCGCATCCGGGACATCATGCACCGCCATCACGCAGGCGGCTTTATCAAAACTTCCATCCGTCCACGGTGCCCTCGCGCAAGCATCAGCGACTTCGAAGCTCACTCGTGGCTCGCCACCATTTCGCTGCCGCGCTGCGGCAATAAGTTTCTCACTGGCATCGACCCCATGAATTTTGCCCGCTCCGGCTGCGAGAAGATGTTTTACCAACACTCCCTGCCCACAGCAGACATCGACCACGGCATCGCCTTTTTGAATATCCAGCAATTCCATGACACCCGGCAAAATGACGTTTTGATGGTAATCTGAGCCATCTGCGCCCACGAGCTTGTCATACCAGCCAGCGACCCCGTCCCAACCTTTGTCATTTCCTGGCTTTGTCGCTCCAGCAGCCGGTTTGCCGGCGTATTTCTTGGCTGGGATCGGGCCCTTCTGAGTTCCCTTGTGGGGAAAGGGTTTTCCTCTGCGTTTGCCTTCGTTCCATTCCATTTGCGCAAATAAGCCCTCATCTGCCGCCTCTGGCGATGAAAAATCGAGCGTTCGGAAAGGGAATTTTCCCCAAGATTCAAAGACTTTGTAAAAAATCACATTTCCTACAAAAAATTCGTTGACCCAAACCCCATCCCGTGTTTTTTTCCCCACGTCGCAAGACAAGGCGGCTCGACTGAACGTCCCTTTGGGTTTTTGGGTTTTTCCCGGGGATAATCGGTCGAGCCGCTCTTTTTTTTGTCCAGATTGGACGTTTGCCCTAAACGTCCATATCCTACGGCTTAAATATCACATCGCTCTTTCCGTCTTAAGGGCCGCTAAATATGGACGGTTAAGATAACCGTCCCTGCCATAGTCCTTGATATGTGCCGCGTAGGTTCTCTAATGACTGCATGGCAATCGTTTGGCGCGACGGACAATTTCTTGAAGAAACCGAATTTCGGGTTTCTCCCTCGGATCGCAGCCTGTGCCATGGACTGAGTTTGTTTGAAACGATTCTGGCGGTAGATGCGCAGCCCAAGCTGCTTACTGAACATCTCAGACGCATGAAGAATGGATTGATGCGATTGAACATGTATCGAATCGATATCGATGAATATCAGCTTCACGCTTCTATGGTCGAGCTGTTGAAGCGAAATGGTCTTGAACAAGGCATGGCGAGAATCCGTTTCGCAATCAGCGCAGGTGATGGGCCGATGAATGTGAATGATGGAGGTCAGTCCTGGAAATGGATGACCGCTTCGCGGGTTGATTCAAAGGAAACTTCGCTACGTCTAACACTTGCACCTTGGAGAAAGGATAATGAAAGTGTGTTGCGTGGAATCAAAGTAGGAAACTATGCAGAGCATCTTATCGCGCTCGATATGGCGCGTCACGAAGGCTTTGATGAAATGTTATTTTTCAACACTTCCGATGAACTTTGCGAGGCGGCGATGGCAAATGTATTTCTGATTCGTGGCAAAGAGCTTTTCACCCCCAGCCTAGATAGCGGATGTCTGCCCGGCGTGACTCGCGATCTTATCATCAAAATCGCAGCGGCGGAGAGAATCCAGTGCCATGTGAAAACACTTACGAAAAAGGATCTTAGTAAAGCAGACGGAATTTTCCTGACTTCATCCATCAA
Source organism: Akkermansiaceae bacterium (assembly GCA_031419275.1). GTDB lineage: Bacteria > Verrucomicrobiota > Verrucomicrobiia > Verrucomicrobiales > Akkermansiaceae > Luteolibacter. Next base: position 2,112 of record JANOKJ010000135.1, read on the forward strand.
AGGTCCCGTGTGGATTTCCTCATTCCAAGGCAGCGCTTACCCCGTTCATCCGCTCTTCAGTGCGATCCGGACCCTGTGGCTGGAAAACATGAGGAGCTGCTAATCAACAATCCCAAAGTTTCTGCAACAGGAAAATATAAGAATCTGAACCACGGATGGACGCGGATTCACGCGGATGGGAGATGAGAATTACAATTCTATCTCTAATCCAGAGCTTAATTCATGCTTCGGAATCAGAAATCATGGCTCTAAAACTAAATTTTATCCGCGTTCATTCGTGTTCATCCGCGGTTCTCTTCCTGATTTAGCTAATATTCTTCCTTTGTGAATAAATGTTGTAAATGACCCCAAGGATTTTTTCTTTCCGAACACGGGGTAGATCGTCCAATATCCTCTCTGTAACCCCAATCCTAACCAAATATATGTCACGTCCAGTCACACTTTTCACAGGCCAATGGGCCGATCTTCCACTAGAAAAACTCGCGCCGCTTGCCGCTGAAATGGGCTACGACGGTCTTGAACTCGCCTGCTGGGGAGATCACTTCGATGTCGATAAAGCGAATTCGAAAAAGAACTACATCAAAGAGAAATGGGAGCTCCTCTCCGATCATGGCCTGACCTCCTACGCGATTTCCAGCCACCTCGTTGGACAAGCGATCTGCGATAACATCGACGAGCGCCACAAAGCGATCCTTCCTCCGCACGTTTGGGGCAAAGGCGATCCAGAAGGTGTCCGCAAGCGCGCCGCGAAAGAAATGATCGATACCGGAAAAGCCGCTCGCAAATTTTTCAACGCTAAGCCCGGCCGCAAAAACAAAGACGAATTCCCAGCTGTGGTGAACGGCTTCACTGGATCGTCGATCTGGCACGGTCTCTATGCCTTCCCTCCAACCAGTCAGGCATTTTACGATAAAGGTTTCGAAGATTTCGGAAAACGTTTCATTCCTATCTTAGATGCGTTTGATAAAGAAAACGTCAACTTCGCTCTCGAAGTTCACCCGACCGAAATCGCTTTCGACATCGCCACCGCCCAGCGCGCGCTCAAAGCAGTGAAAAACCACAAACGCTTCGGCTTCAACTACGATCCATCCCACCTTGGCTATCAAGGTGTCGATTATATCAAGTTCATCCGCGATCTCGGTCACCGCATTTATCACGTACACATGAAAGACGTGTGGTGGGGTCACGGCGACGGTTCTGTTGGTGTGTTCGGTGGCAGCACCGACTTCGGCGATTCACGCCGCTTCTGGGATTTCCGTTCGCTCGGCCACGGCGACATCGAGTTCGAAGACATCATCGTCGCACTCAACGATCTCAAATACGCAGGTCCGCTCTCTGTTGAGTGGGAAGACATCCGCATGGATCGCGTCCATGGTGCAACCGAAGCCGCAGCATTTGTTAGAAATGTTGACTTCCCAGGTTCCAACGTCGCGTTCGACGCCGCATTTGACAAATCCAACCAATAAAAATCATGTCAATCAAAGTAGGAGTTATCGGTGCCGGATGGATGGTAAAATATCATGCCGCAGGCTTTCGCGCAGCGGGTGCAGAAATCTTAGCCGTTGCGGATCCGTTGCCAGGCGCAGCGGAAAGCGCAGCCAAGCAATGGAACATCGCCAAAACCTTCGATTCCGTAGATAAGATGTTGGCGGAAGCTCCGGAACTAGATGCGGTCAGCATTATTGTTCCGAATAAGTTTCATGCTCCACTCGCGATCCAGTGCCTCAAAGCAGGTAAACACGTATTCTGCGAAAAACCACCTGGCTTGAACGCAGCTGAAGTGGCGGAGATGATAGAAGTTGCGAAAGCATCTGGCAAAAAGTTGATGTTCAATTTCAACAACCGCGCCCGTCCCGAATCGCAAGCGATGAAAAAATACGTTGATGACGGAACGGTCGGCACCATCAATTCCGCGCAAGCGAAGTGGATCCGTCGCACTGGGATTCCTGGCTTCGGCGGTTGGTTCACCACCAAAGCCATGTCTGGCGGCGGCGCAACGATCGATCTGTTGCACATGATCGATCTGGCGCTCTACCTCATGGGCTATCCTGAGCCTTCGCACGTTTTAGCGAATACCTTTGATACTCACATCACCGATCCTGGCTTCAAAGGTCCATGGGGTATACCTGACCGCGAAGGCGGCACCACGGATGTCGAGTGCGCGGCGCATGGTTTTGTTAGATTCAAAACCGGCCAAGTTCTCAGCCTCCAAGTCTCTTGGGCGGAAATGGTCAAACGCGAGGAAGTCTCCGTTGTTTTCCAAGGCACCAAAGCCGGTGGAAAAGTTGAGCGCTTGTTCGGTCGCGATGGTCTGGATGAAACCGCCATCGATACCTGCGAACTCTACGTTCAGGAAAATGGCAACAGCGTGAATCGGACGATCATCACCGAAGCATGTGAAGACATGGGCCGCATCGGTTCCGCTTCCAACTTCATTCAAACGATTAACGGCACCGCTCAGCCTTTCAATACTCCAGAACAAGCCCACAAACTGATGTGGATCATCGATGCTCTCTACGAATCGGCGAAAACCGGTAAGCCAGTGAGCTACAAATAGCCGATTTCCATGCAGGAAAATCTCCAATCAACGGGCGGGCAGGATCATTCCAGCCCGCCCGTTGCTGTAGATATGTTTATCGTCCTATGCACATTTCCCGATGTTGAAACCGCGCGACAAATTTCCACAGAGATCATCTCCAGTAATCTAGCCGTCTGCGTGAATCTTATCCCTGGAGTCGAATCGATCTATCGTTGGGAAGGGAAGATCGAACAAGCATCGGAGATGCTAGCAATTTTTAAAGTTACCGCTGCTGAATTTAAGGAGCTTGAGAACGCGTTGTTAGAAAAACATCCATACGATACACCTGAGATCATAGCGATCTCGCCGGATCAGGTTTCTGAAGGGTATTTGAAGTGGGTATTGGGTGGGCGTTGAGAAAGGTCTCACGTCTTTTAGATGAATAGTGGACTAAACGTTTTTGATTTGGGTCAACTCGGCGCGTTGACCCTACCAATTTAAAGGTAGGTTCGACTGGCCTCAGTCGACCGTGATTCTCTACGAATGAGGATGTTTGTCTCATCACTCACCCCGCATCCGAAACACAGGCAGTTTCAACTGCAAGCGAATCGCTAACAGTCTTAATAGAAGAATGACGGCCATACCGATGTAGCGATTGCTTTCAGACTCAGGAAAGAAGTGGTTGAGTATGACAAAAGCCAACGAACCGAAGAAGACGGTGGTGGCGTATAAGTGAAGCCCTGCGCGGAACACCCATGGGATTTCACTGCGAAGAACATCGCGCAACACACCTCCCGCGACTCCGGTGACGATGCCGAGCAGGATGGCTGAAAAGTCACTCGCTCCGAGAAGCAGGGCTTTTTCAGTGCCGACGATTCCGAACAGGGCTAGGCCGCAGGCATCCGCAAACATCAGGGCGCGGCTTGGCATGTTGATGAAGCGCACAGCGAGAAACGTTGCCAGTGCGGCCAGTGCTGCGGAAAGCACTGTGCCGGGATCTTTCAGCCAGAAAACCTGGGTATCGAGACAGATGTCGCGGATCGTCCCGCCACCGACGGCGGTTACCAGAGCAAGCACAAGCACACCGAAGAGATCGATCCGTTTGCCCTCGGCCGCCAATACGCCGGATACAGCACAAACGGCACAAGCAAGATATTCAATCCACGGAGGCATGGGTGCTTCGTATCAGTTGATTTCCAGTTCGTCAAATGAGTGGGAATAAGTTTGTTATCCACTAACTCGGCTTACTAGATTCCAAAATCTCCGCCATGCGCGTGAAATGTGAATCATCGAAACCGACTTCGCGTTTCAGGAAGACGTCGCGTTCAAGGACATTGGGGTCGCGGTCTGCGGCGCGCCAGGTTTTGAAGCTGATCAACCCCATTCGCCATGGGCCGAAGCCGTTCACTGCGATGGGAAAATCGCTACCGTGGATGATGCGATCCCGCACGGCTGCAGGGAGGACTTTCGGCAAGGTTCGGCTGCGGATCGGGCTGCACAAGGCGGAGTTGTCGCCAAATAGTCGAGGATACTTCTCGAACATCTCGATGAGATGATCGGTGTAGTCAGCGTCCCATAATCCTGATCGACCCGCGCAGTGAGCGGCGATCACGGTGACGCCGCATTCGAGCGGATATTTCAGCAAACGAGGATCGGCGAGGAGTGGATCGATGACGGGTAATGAAAGTTCGCCTCCGGTGTGAGACAGCAGAATCATCCCAGCGGCAGCCATTTTTTCGAAAAACGGTTTATGCTTCGGATTCGAGTAATCAACGTTGAGGCAGTTCGGTAGCAATTTCAGAACCGGTGCGCCTGCGGCGATGCATCGATCCAATTCCTCCATGGCATTCGGTTTGGAGGGATGGATTGATACGGCTGGGATGAATAAATCCGGATACTCGGCGCAGACTTTAAGAAGATATTCGTTCGGAACATAAAACGCGCCTTTTTCGGGCATGGCCTTGCCATCGTCGGTGTAAGGCAGGTCTTGTGCCAATAACACCACGGAGTCCAAAGATGAAGTGCGAACCATGTGAACCAACCGATCTAACAACGCTCCGTCGAGCCCGGTTTGCAAGCAACCTGATGGCAAGCCAGCAGATTTCACAATGATGCGCGCCATCAACTTGTGGAGCGGCGTTCTCATCTGTAACCAACATCCACTGCCGGAACTTCCGTCTCCCAGCAAGTGCACATGACAATCGATTCGCTTCAGCGCGGATTTATCCATGCATTAGAAATAAACGATAGGTTAGATCTCGTCGATAGATAAGGTAGGGTCGCCTGGCCTCAGTCGACCCAATTCAAAAATCTCAACGCACGATTGATCAAACGGAAGTGAGACCTTCATTAAGAGCCCACCGTTTCAGAATCACGGTCAACTCGGCGAGTTGACCCTACCTTTTTTGCAAGGTGGGGTCGCCTCGCCTGGTCGGCCCAAATTAGATATCTCAACGCTGGGCAATGGTTTCCGGTTTCATGCGGAATACTACGACCCGGCGGTCTTGGCTGCGGAGGTTCTCAGCTGAGTTCTCGGCCCGGCGGGCTTCGCTCTCGCCGTAGCCGACTGGAAGCAATCGGTAAGGTGATACGCCCTGGCGGACGATTTCTCTAACAATATGTTCCGCTCTCAGTTGGGAAAGGGCCATGTTGCTTTCGTAGCTGCCTTCGGCCGATGCGTGACCTTCGATCACGAAGCGTTCTTCTTCAGGCACTGCTTTCATCGCATCTGCCATGACTTTGACGACCTCATAGGAATACGGATCGGCGAACTGGGTGGTGCCTTGAAGAAACAGAATGTCTTCGCTGGAGATCATCGATTTCTCA
>JANOKJ010000136.1:0-13625 GCA_031419275.1 Akkermansiaceae bacterium
GATGATGCGGTCGCCCAAGCCAAGGATTTCGGCATCCGCCGCGCGATCAAACTCAACGTTGCCGGTGCCTACCACTCATCCTTGATGGCAACCGCTCAGGAAAAACTCGCCGCGGAACTCGCCACCACCGCCATCGTTTCCCCACAGATCCCCGTGATCGCAAACTTCACCGCCGACCCTGTTTCCTCTGCTGAAGAAATCCGCGCCACCCTCACCTCCCAAGTCACTGGCTCCGTCCGTTGGATCGAATCCATCCAATACCTCGTCTCTCAAGGCCACACTGAATTCATCGAAATCGGCCCAGGAAAAGTCCTCGCTGGCCTAGTTGCAAAAATCGCCCCCGATGCGAAAGTCATCTCAATCGAAGATCTCCCATCTCTCGAAGCAGCAATCGAACTACTTTCTTAACGAAGAAAATTAACCGCAAAGATCGCAAAGAACACAAAACGAAGATTCATGAAATGAAGCTAGAAGTCCCATAAGTTTCTTCCTCTTCATTCAAAAATCCAAAATCAACAATCATCAATCGTAAATAAATCTCCCCCTCACTCACTCCCTCACTCACTCCCTCACTCCCTCGCTCTCCCACTCTTCTTCCCGCTCCATGCTCTCTCCATCTCTCAAAGCCGATTTCCCCATCCTTTCGGAAAAGGTGAATGGCATGCCGTTGGTCTACCTAGACAACGCTGCCACCACCCAGAAACCGATCGCGGTGCTGGATGCGTCTCGGCGTTATTATGAGAAAATCAACTCGAACATCCATCGCGGCACCCACCTCCTCGCCCGCGAAGCCACCGCTGCCCACGAGCACGCGCGTGAAACCATTGCGAAATACATCAACGCCAGTTCATCCGAAGAAGTGATTTTCACCTCCGGCTGCACAGATGGAATCAACCTAGTTTCTAACATCCTACCGATTACATCCGGCGAAGAAATTCTCATTTCCGCTCTAGAGCATCACTCGAACATCGTCCCATGGCAGATGCTCGCCCAGCGCACTGGAGCAGTCCTACGCATCATTCCTTGCGATGATCACGGCGTTCTCGATCAAACCGCGTTTCAACAACTCCTTTCAGCAAAAACCAAAATCCTCGCCTTCACATGGGTTTCTAACGCTTTCGGCACAGTCAATCCGGTACGCGAAATGACCGCCGCCGCCAAAAAGTTCGGCACAACGGTTCTAATCGATGCCGCACAGGCCATCCCGCACCTTGCAGTCGATGTCCAAGCACTCGGCGCGGATTTCATCGTCTTCTCCGGACACAAAGTTTACGCACCTACCGGGATAGGCGTGCTGTGGGGTCGGAAAAGTTTGTTAGAAGTCCTCCCTCCATGGCGCGGTGGTGGTGAAATGATCAAAGAGGTCACGTTTGAAAAAACCACCTACAACGATCTACCGTTCAAATACGAAGCTGGAACTCCCAACATCGAAGGAGCCATCGCTCTTGCCGCCGCCCTCGATTACATTCACAACATCGGACTCAAGGAAATCCAAGCTCACGAGGAAACCCTGATCCATCAAGCCGCCGCCGCCCTTTCCGAAATCCCCGGCATCCACCTCTACGGTCCATCTGATCGGATCGGCGCAATCTCCTTCGCCATCGAAGGTATCCATCACTACGATCTTGGAACCTTGATCGACCAAATGGGAATCGCCGTCCGCACCGGCCACCACTGTTGCCAACCCCTCATGGCCCGCTTCGGCATCACTGGCACCACCCGTGCCTCCTTCGCCCTCTACAACACCGAACAAGACATCGATTCCCTAGCCAAAGCCCTAACCAAAGCCGCAGCCATGCTGCGCTGAAATTTCAAATCTCAAGTTTCAAAAAAAGCGCTTTAACTGAAGCTAAACTTCGACTTGTCACCATCACTCACTGGCTTACTCTATTACTTGAAATTTGAATTTTGAGATTTGAAACTTAAATGAAAATCATCCTCGGCATCACCGGATCCATCGCTGCTTACAAAGCTGCCGATCTTGCATCGCAGCTGGTCAAAGCCGGGCATGACGTGCATGCGGTCATGACTCATTCTGCTTGTGAGTTCATCACGCCCCTCACTCTCCAAACCCTCACCCGGAATCCTGTCCTTGTCTCCCTTGAGGACGAGAAGCATTCATGGAAACCCGGACACATCGAGCTCGCCGATACTGCGGATCTTTTCCTCATCGCCCCCGCCTCCGCAAACACCCTCGCCCTCCTCGCCAACGGCCACGCCCCTGATCCTCTAACATCGATCTACCTCGCTCTCCCACGCGAAACCCCCGTCTTCATCGCCCCTGCCATGAACGGAAAAATGTGGCTCCACCCAGCCACCCAACGCAACGTGGTACAACTCCAAAAAGACGGCTGCCACTTCATCCAACCTGCAACAGGCGATCTAGCATGTGGTTACCAAGGTATCGGAAGACTCGCAGAGATCTCAGATATTTTAGCAGCAGTTGAGGGATAATGAATACACTGCAATTAATGAAATTTATAAAGCCAGTTTTACTAGTCCTTGCATGTGTATCCATTTCTTCATGCGTGTCCGCTACTATTGCTGCATCAGGTAAATCATACGAGCATCTACTAAATAAAAAAACCACTGTTCGTGACGTACGTAAATCGCTAGGAGATGCGTCTTGGAGTCGAGCTCATCAGCCACCCGTCGCGATCAAAAATAGCGACGAGTATAGATCTTATGTATTAAACCAAAAAAACAACAGTAAACCTCATGTTTGGAATGGGGATGAATTTTCAGAAGGTGCGATAACTTCACTGTGCGAGGTTTATACCAGAAAAGGTCCATACGCCGACATCGATAGAGGGCAAGGCTATGCTATGGCCAGCGGACTTACCCTTGGTATCGGAGATTTGATTTATATGCCATCAGCCATCAAAGACAGAAACGAAATGAGTAAAGAATACTACTCACTGACTTTTTGGTACGATTCAAACGGGCAATTTATTGGCCTCTACGAAGGAGACATTAGAAAGCCAGATTAACTTTTTCATCGATAACGATGGGATGCATTCACTGCCGTTAACTTCCATAGCCTTGGGGCAAGCAACACACAAGCCACCATCAACCCGCTGGCGAGCCCGCACCATACACCTACGGCTCCATAGCCAAGTTTGATTGATAGAAATACGCCGATAGGAATACCTATCACCCAATAGGCCACAAAACCCATAACGGCCGGCATCCTAGCATCATGCAGTCCGCGCAGCATCGCCACAGAACAGATCTGTAAACTATCAAACAACTGAAACACCCCGACCACAACCATGATCGCAGCTGCTAGCTCGATCACCGGCAACTTGTCGATATAAAGCGATGCCAACCATTTCCCAAAAAAGAAAAAGATCAACGCACCAACCAGCGCCCATCCCGCTCCTAACCACCAACCTGAAACAATGATTTTACGCAAACGATGAAACTCCCCTGCACCACTCGCCGATCCTATCCTAACACTCAACGCCATCGACAAACCTAACGGAACCATGAAAGCCGTTGCCGCACACATCAACGCGACCTGATGCGCTGCCATCGCAACTGCTCCAAATCTTCCCATCAGCAAGCCAGCTGTAGAGAATGCAGAAACCTCACAAATCATCTGCAAGCTCGCCGGAAAACCTATCCCTAAAAATTTCCGAGTCTCGGCTTTCGCGGGCATACGGAACCAATGATACGGAACCCATTCACGCAGCCCCTTGGCGTGATATAACCAAACAAACATCGCCACCAAAATCGCGATCCGAGCGATCAAGGTCGCAATTGCCGCTCCTTCCAAACCCCACGCCGGACAACCCAAGTTTCCGTAAATCATCACCCAGTTCAAAAATACATTGAGCACCACACCAGATAGGAAAATCCAAAACGGCGGCCACGGTCTATCCAACGAATCCGCATGATTTTTCAACGCCAACGACATTAACGCCGGCACCAAGGATGCCATGATGATGATGAAAAAGGGTCCTGTGCTTTCCTCAACCTCTTTCGGCTGCCCAAACATCCCAAGATTAAGGGAAAGCAACCACATCAGCCCAAAAAGCAGCAGTCCAAGCACCGTTGAAATATAAACCCCCAACCTGCAACTCGCCCGCCCCGCCGCGGTATCTCCCGCACCCCGCGCGTTTGAGGTGAACACCGAAATGGCCGTCAAAACGCCAATTCCAAACACAAACGGCACATAAAATAGAGAGTTCGCAAAAGTCAGCACCGCCAGCTCCGTCACCCCGAGCTTCCCTATCATCACGGTATCCGCAACCCCGAGCAACATCTGGCTGACCTGGCCAATCACCAAAGGAAAGGCCAGTTTGAGAGTCTGACGGCATTCAAGAATCATCGACATCGGGGCGCACTTGATAGGCAGCGCTTCACAAAATTGTCACTCACTTGTTTTTCCATTCCCCTGAAATATGGCGATTTTCACGAACAATGCTTTGCATATCCGTAATATTTCCCGCATATTCCCGTCCGATGATTTTCTTTCCTCGAAAATTCCTTCTCTTGCTCACAATCCCACTTCTTACCCAGTGCGGAAGCATAAGAACCGCTCCTCAAACTCAAACCGTAACCGGCCCTTTCAATAGCCGCGGAGATTACGTCGAAGATTGGGTGGATCAGCCGGATAAATGGTATAGGCCAACAGCACCAAGCAATAATAGCAGACCAACCACCGCCATTGCGTCCAACACGCGACCTCTTCCAGAGCCACACATCCCTCTGATCGAAACAACTTCTCCTCCTCCTATTGTTAGAGCCTCTCCAACAACCGTAAAACCCAAACCTAAGCCCAAACCACCTGCTGTTGTTCGTTACACCGTCAAACGTGGCGATACTCTATCCTCTATTGCGAAGCGCTATAAAACCACCGTTTCAAAAATTCAAGCAGCCAATAGCATAAGAGGCTCAGTCATCCGAGTCGGACAAAACCTGAAAATTCCTCGGTAATATGCCTTTCCCGAAGAATTTCATCTTCGGCACCGCCAATGCGGATCACCAAACGGAGGCATACCATTCTGAACGCGAAGACGTTTGGGATCTCTGGGAACGCTCTCAAGGCCTAACACCCCGTGGCCAGGCAACGGACTTCTGGAATCGTTACGATGAAGACATCGCTTCCGCTGCCGCCCTCGGCTGCAAACTTTTCCGCTTCTCTGTCGCATGGTCTCGCATCGAACCTGAACACGGGATCTTCGATCATGACGCACTGAAACATTATCGAGATGTAGCAGATTGCATTTTGAAACACGGCATGCGCCCCATGCTCACCCTTCACCACTTCGTCTGGCCAGTTTGGCTAGAACGCGATCACGGCGGAATGCTAGGCCATGATTTTCCAGATATATTCGCCCGTTACGCGGAAAAAGTCGCCGAGGCATTGGGAGACAAAATCGATTGGTGGATCACTTTCAACGAACCCAGCCAGCTAACCTTCGGTTATATCAAACCTTGGTGGCAAAACCGTTACTACATGCCACCCGGCTTACCCCGTAGTTCATCGGTCGACGCCGAGGCTCAGGCAGTTGGAAAATTAGTACCTAATTTATTCTCCGCCCATGCACGAGCACGACAAAAAATCAAAGCGCTTCATCCTCATACAAAAGTCGGAGTGAATCCATTGATCACCGGCTTTCCCACATGGCTCCAAATGCTTCTCGACTGGGGTGCTTGTCATCGCGGGCTCTCTGAATCTCTATTCAAATTCACCACCAAAGAAGCTATCGTCAGTGAATACGGTGCAGCGGACCTGATTATCGGAGGCGTCACCATGGACGATCAAACCCTCTACGAATCCAGCGATCCCTACCTCCGCACCGGCAAAACCATCATCATCCGCAGCGATGATCCATTAAATGATATTTCATCACTGAACGCAAAATCCGTCGCCGTCATTGCCATTGGAAACCAACCCCAATCATGGAAACGCGATCTCCCCTCAGCATCCCGAAAAAAACTTTTCCGAAACTATGACGACGCTCGCGACGCGCTCTCATCCGGTGAAGTCGATGCTGTTTATGGCGATGCCCTATACCTACTTCCACCTGAACTCATAAATCGCAGTGATTTCCGCTTTTTAAAAACCTGCTTGAGTGATGAACACTACGTCGCTCTCGCCCCCCACGGACATGCCCAACTACTCGCGCACATCAATCAGGCCATCTGCGACTTTCAAACAGATCTTCGGAAATACTGTGACGTCGCATGGCTATCCGAACCTTCTAACATCATTTCCCCATCCAGCCTTCCGACTTCTCTCTACGAGGTCTTTCACGGCACCGATGCCCCACCCAAACACATCGATTCTGTCCACGGCATCCGCAGAATTCTAAAGCGTGGCTATCTCCGTGTCGGCATCCGTATCGATGCACCCGGACTCTCAAGGCAAGCTCCCGATCCAGGACTTGAAATTCAGCTAGCAAAACAAATCGCCACTCAAATTTTTGGAGATGCCTCAAAAATAGAAATCATTCCGATAGAGCCAATCGACCGATTCCACGCACTCGAATCAAAACGCAGTTGGCTCAACTGGGCATGGCGTTTCTGGGGAACCACCTGCCTAATCGCAAACTCAAATTGGTGGTATCTCGGTATGGCAGGAAAACTCGCAACTCAGCTCTGCCCAGAGGAAGCGATCGACTCATTAGATTTCGTTGGCCTCGATTACTATTGGGGACTTCCAACACATCGACTCCATAAATTTCGGTTATTGGAAGACGCCGCCAATGGCAGATTTTTTCGCGCTCCCGTATGGCCACGTGGACTTTTCCACGCATTACAACGACTCCATCGTTGGTTCCCCAAACAAGAATTACTCATCGTTGAAAATGGCTGCCCTCCTTCAGCCGGAGGCATTTCACGATCTCAATACATGCAATCTCACTTAGCTGAAGTTCAAAACGCCATCGCCAAAGGCGTTCCAGTTCGCGCCTACAACTGGTGGTCTATCACCTCAAACCGTGAATGGGGACACCCTTTCGATCTCAACACGGACTTCGGCCTCCATTACATCGATCTCGATAACGATCCGCTACTGACGCGACACCCAACCCCAGAAGCCGAACTGCTGAAAAAAATCATCGATACGCAGCAAAATAATTCCGTCAATTGAAGTAGGGATAAATTTTTATCTCTCTACTCCTTCTCTTTTTTACCCAACTTGTCCTTCAACGCTTCCAGCTTTTTCTGTTTCTCACTCGTCGATAGCCCGGTGCTATCTTCACCGGACAATTGTTTCATTTCATTACCCAAACTTTGATCTTCACCTTCGGTTTCTTTTCCGCCGAGTGCACTACTCGCATCGCCCAACTGATCCCCGCGACCTGCTATCTTTTCCAGGGACTTATCATACTTTCCTGCAGCTGCAGTTGGATCAATAGTGCTACGAATTTCGACGAGAATGTTTTTAATCGATTCCATTTTATCAGGATTCTTCATAAGCCAACCTCCTCCACCCACCACGGAACCAATCAATAAAACGTATAACATAAGTCGATCACGACTTCTCTTTGCCTTAGCTTTTGCGATTTTTTTATCGGTGAGCTGTTCAAACTCCGCGTTCACATTCTCATCCAGCGCTGCCACCGCCTTCTCATCTAATACAACTTCTGGTGAAGCGTCCTCCTCAGATGAAGACGCTTGTGTTGGACTAGCTGTAAATGCTACAAAAGGTTTCGCCTCAGAGAGATCGGCTTTGAAGGGACTAGCTGAAGTAGCATCGGCTATTTCTGAGTCCGATTGCGCTTTTTGAAAGGCTGCTGGCGCAGCTTTAACTTGATCATCAGGTGTGCCAAATCGACTCGGAGGCTTCCTCCCATAAATTGCAGCTTCGAACAATTTATCCAACTCTTCTTGATCAGCCATAGTCATTGAATGAAGTTTTCCCCGCTGAAAGTCAATCCTACCCCCCACTTTTCTGCCTTTCCCTCCGCCAGTATTTGCATTGAAATCCCTCCGTCATGCCATACCTCGACAACCATTTCTTACTCTACAACGATACCGCGCGCCGCCTATTTCATGAAGTCGCTTCTGATCTCCCCATTATCGATTATCACAACCACCTTTCCCCTGCGGAAATTGCCAATGACCATCGCTGGGATAACATCGCCGATATGTGGCTCGGTCATGACCATTACAAATGGCGGCTGTTGCGTGCCAACGGCATCAACGAGGAACGTGTCACCGGCAACGCATCTCCTCGCGACAAATTTCAAGCCTTCGCTGAGACCATCCCCTACACTCTCCGCAACCCCATGCATCATTGGGTTCACATGGAACTCCAACGCTACTTCGGGATTAACACCCTGCTTTCCCCCGACACCGCAGATGAAATCTGGGAAGAAACGAATGCCAAACTCGCCGATCCAAATTTCTCAGCACGCGGCTTACTGAAAAAATTCGACGTCCGAGTCGTCGGCACCACGGATGATCCAGCCGACCCCATCGATGACCATTTGAAAATCGCCGCATCAGGCTTTAGCACGAAAGTTCTTCCGACTTTCCGTCCGGACAAAGCCTTCCAAGTCGACCGACCTGAGTTGCTCAATCCATGGATCACGAAACTTGAACAAGTTTCTAACACCTCGATCACCCAGCTCTCGGATCTCCTCAACGCTCTGAAAATACGCCATGATGACTTCCATGCCGCTGGTGCTCGTCTTTCCGATCACGGGCTGGATCGCTGCCCCGCCCTGACATGCACGGATGAAGAGGCCGCCAACATTTTCAACAAAGCCCGCGCAGGAAATCCGGTTTCCGCTGAAGATAAGGAACGCTTCTCGTTCTACCTGCTCGTCTTCTCCGGTCAGCTCGATGCAGCACGGGGTTGGACCAAACAGCTCCATCTTAACCCCGTGCGAAACACCAACATTCGCATGTCCGCCAAACTTGGCGCCGATGCCGGATACGACACGATGGGCGATGTCCAGCAAGGAGAAGCTCTTGCCGTCTTCCTGAACGCCCTCGAATCCCGCGAAGCCCTTCCGAAAACCATCCTCTACAATCTCAACCCACGCGATAACTACCTCTTCGCCTCCATGACAGGCGTGTTCCAAGACGGGATCACTCCGGGAAAAATCCAATTTGGATCCGGTTGGTGGTTCCTCGATCAAAAAGAAGGCATGGAAATGCAACTCAACGCACTCTCCGCAACCGGCTTGCTATCACGCTTCGTCGGTATGCTCACCGACTCACGCTCCTTCCTCTCCTTCCCTCGCCACGAGTATTTCCGACGCATTCTTTGCAACCTCATCGGCGACGAAGCAGAAAAAGGCGAACTCCCCGATGACTTCGATACTCTCTCAAAACTCATCGCTGATATCTCTTTCAACAACGCGAACCAATATTTTGGTTTTAACGTCTAACATAAATTCATGAAAAGCATCCTCCTACCAATCGCTCTCAGCGTCCTTCCAGTCCTTGCCGAGAACCATCCTGTTTATATCGGAACATCTGCTGATGGCATCTATCTGGCAAATTTCGACTCTACCACCGGAACCATCTCCCGACCCACCCTCGCAGCGAAATACGATAAACCCGGTTTCCTTGCGCTTCATCCTGAAAAACCTATTCTCTATTCGATCGGTTTTGGTAAAAATGTCGCGGCATTCAGCATCGTGGATGATCAATCACTCACCTTCATCAACGAAGCCGATTCCGGCGGTGCCGGTCCTTGTCACCTCGTTGTGGATCTAACGGGTCTAACCCTCGCAGTTGCAAACTACGGGGGCGGAACCGTTTCAACTTTCCGTCTCAATCCCGATGGCAAAATTGAAGAGATGGCTTCCAACATCAAAATCCAAGGATCTGGACCAAATCCCAAGCGCCAAAATGAACCCCACACCCACGGCGTATATTTCAACAAAGCCAACAACCTACTCTTCGCACCCGACCTCGGCACCGATGAAACCCTGATTTACAAATTCAATTCCTTAACATCCGAGATCACCCCCAACGATCCCGCCGCCCTCAAAGCCCCTCCAGGCTCCGGCCCTCGCCACATGGATTTTTCGCCCGATGAAAAACACGCTTACATCATCAACGAATTAACCAACACGGTCACCGTAGCCGAGTTTAACTCAGAAACTGGCAAACTCACCGATATCCAAACCATTCCCACCCTTCCAGCGGATTTCAAAGATCCCAACACCACCGCCGAAATCGAAGTCCATCCCAACGGAAATTTCGTCTACGGCTCAAATCGCGGTTTGAACTCCATCGTTGTTTACCAACGCGATCCTAAATCCGGCAAACTCACCTTCCTCCAACACGCTCCCTGCGGAGGAAAAACCCCTCGCCACTTTGCCATAGACCCATCTGGTAAATGGCTTCTCTGCGGTCACCAAAATTCCAACACTCTATCCATTCTCAGCCTGAATCCGGAAACTGGCATACTCGGTGAACCTAAATCCACCATCCAAACCCCAAGTCCGATTTGCATCCTGTTTCCCTGAACTCTTTATTCAAAAATCAAACCTCATCAATCATTAATCGGAAATCAAATCTTGGATTTATATGCCAACATTTTTCGGTTTGATTGACGAATGATGATTGTTGATTTTTGAACTTTGATTTAAAGATCCATCTCCTCAAATCTTCACCTTAGCGATCTTCATCACTCGGTTGAAATGAATCTTCTCCACCGGATTGATCGATAACCTTGTACCCTTCTGGCAAACCATCATCTCAGCAAGCCCCGGATCCGCTTTCAAAGATTCTAACGGAATCAGTTCTTTGAAAGTTACAACATGCTGGAAATCCACCAACCACCAGCGCGGTTTATCTTCAGTAGCTTTCGGATCAAAATACTCACTCTTCGGATCAAACTGAGTCGGATCTGGATAAGGCTCGGAAACCACTTTCGCCACACCCGCCGCTCCTGATGGCTTAGCGTTGGAATGATAAAAAATCGCCAACTCACCTAAATTCATTTCGCGCCACATAAAGTTACGCGCCTGATAATTCCGCACCCCCGTCCAAGGCTCCTGCTTCACCTTCTGCAAGTCCTCAATCGAAAAAACATCCGACTCAGATTTAATCAACCAATGCATAAATGATGAAATTCTATATAATTTTTCAGTCTCTGCAATTTAACGATAACTGCTCATTCCACTTCGCGACCATGCGCATCATGGATGATTCGGTGGTGAGAGTTTTCACTTCATCCGGTTTCACCCAACGCAGATCGTGCGATTCATCGCTTACGATATAATCCGTTTCACCATTCGCACGTAGGACGTAACGCACATCGTAATGTAAATGCGCCGGCTCGCCTTTGCGCTCGGGGATGAGATGGATGTCGATGTCGAAAATACCTTCGCCGACCGGCGAGAAGTCAGTCAGCCCGGATTCTTCTTCCGCCTCTTTCATTGCCACTGTTAGAACATCGCTTTCACCATCGGCATGTCCTCCCAACTGTAGCCAGCGATCCAGCTTGCGATGATGCGTGAGCAACACTTCATCGCCCTCCGCATTCACCACCCACGCGGAACCGGTGATGTGTCCCTTCTCTAAAGATCGCTCAAAACAACGCGGTTCAGATTTTACGAACTCGCTGAAATCACGTATCACATCCGCCTCGTCGGGATGACGGAGGGCATATTCGGAAAGTTGATCAAGTAGCGATTGGCGATGCACGGCGCGGATGATGTGTGGGATGAAACAAAAAGCAAGCCGCCCTATGCGACCTAATATCCAAAGTAATCACGTTAAGGCGGAACCACAGATATTGGATGACGATTGAACCACGAATTTCGCGAATATCACGAATTACGATAATATTTTATAATCAAATTTCTGACCCTGGAAATTTAGTTCTGAAAATTTGTGAAATTCGCGAAATTCGTGGTTAAAAAACCTAGCTCGATCGCCCTGGAATTTACGTATTCTTGCGCGAATGCGGTTTCAACTTTTCACAAAAAAGCCGCCCTGGAAAATTCCCAGGACGGCTCTTGAATTTTCAAATGGCATGGCGGTTAAAATCCGCCGCCACGGTTACTTTTTCTTAGCAGGCTTTTTAGCGGCTTTCTTTTTTCCTTTTGCAGCTGGCTGCTTTGGGCTTGAGCCATCCAAAATCGCTGCCTGCGCTGCTGCGAGGCGAGCAACCGGCACGCGGTAAGGCGAGCAGGAAACGTAAGCGAGACCGAGCTTGTGGCAGAAACTCACCGAATCCGGATCACCGCCGTGCTCACCGCAGATACCAAGTTTGATATCCTTTTTGGTGGAGCGGCCTTTAGCGACAGCGATCTGCATCAACTGGCCAACACCGGTGGTGTCGAGCGAGGCAAATGGGTTTTTCGGATAGATGTCGTTTTCCTGATAGCTGTTGAGGAACGAGCCCATGTCGTCACGGCTGACGCCGAGTGCGGTCTGGGTGAGGTCATTCGTGCCGAAGGAGAAGAACTGCGCATGTTTAGCGATTTCATCTGCGGTAACGCAACCACGTGGAACCTCGATCATGGTGCCGACGAGGTAGTCAAACTTGACTCCCTTATCTGCCTTCACCTCTTTAGCAACACGGTGGATGATCTCCACCTGAAGCTCGAGCTCACGGGCGTAACCAACGAGAGGAACCATGACTTCAGGCTTCACAGGGATGCCTTTTTTCACGCACTCAGCAGCGGCTTCGAAGATCGCCTGTGCCTGCATCTCGGCGATTTCCGGATAGGAAATGGCAAGACGGCAACCACGGTGACCGAGCATCGGGTTGAACTCATGGAGGTCGTGCACACGGTGCATGATCTCTTCGACTTTAACGCCAAGTTTGTTCGCGAGGTCCATCTGCTGCTCTTTGGAGTGAGGAAGGAATTCGTGAAGCGGTGGATCCAGAAGACGGATCGTTGCTGGCTTGCCTTCGAGTGCTTTGAAAATACCAAAGAAATCCTTACGCTGGTGCGGGAGAAGTTTCTTAAGCGCTTTGCGGCGGGATGTTTCGTCGGTAGCGAGGATCATCTCACGCATCGAATCGATACGGTCACCTTCGAAGAACATGTGCTCAGTACGGGTCAGGCCGATGCCCTCCGCGCCAAAAGCGACGGCGGTTTTGACCTGCTCCGGGGTGTCAGCATTGGTGCGGACGCCCATACGAGTTGCTTTGGAGCACCAGTCCATGAGTTGGACGAAGTTCTTGAACTTTTCGGTGGCCTGCGAGGATTTCTTGTTCTGAATGAGTCCGGTGATGATCTCGGATGGCTCGGTGGCGAGCTCGCCGCCGTAAACCGTTCCTGCCGTTCCATCGATGGAAAGGTAATCGCCTTCCTTGAAGGTCTTACCACCTGCCTTGACGGTCTTCTTGTCGTAATCGACATCGACACCTGAAGCACCGCAGACGCAGACTTTGCCCATCTGACGAGCAACGAGAGCGGCGTGCGAGGAAACACCACCACGTGAGGTGAGGATACCTTCCGCAGCGATCATGCCGCGAAGATCTTCTGGGGATGTCTCAACGCGAACGAGGAGAACTTTCTCACCGCGATGCGAAGCTGCCTCGGCGCGATCCGCGTTGAGGTAGATTTTTCCGGAAGCTGCACCAGGACCTGCTGGGAGACCTTTGGCAATGATGGTTTGCTTCTTGGTTTCGATGATATCGAAAACAGGAGCAAGGAGAGCATCAAGTTGATCTGCTGGGTTGCGGAGAA
>JANOKJ010000137.1:0-1966 GCA_031419275.1 Akkermansiaceae bacterium
CACGAACTTTGCGTCCGTCTCCCATATCGTATTTTCCTTGGAGGCGGGGAAGAATGGCCTCTGGTGGGCAGTTGATATAGGTTGCAGCGCTGACAATTTTCGCCTGCTCAGGACGGTTGTCCATGACATCGAGCCAGACGCTGGCTTCGTGAAGCGCTTTAAGGATTGCTTTGACCGTTTTAGGATTCTTTGCGGCGAAAGCTTCCGTGAAAGCACAGACTTTTTCCGGATGGTCTTTCCAGATATCCTGGGTGTTAATGGCTGTGAAGCCGATATCGTCTTTGATGGCCTTGCCGTTCCATGGCTCGCCTACGCAGTAGCCATCCATTTTTCCGGCCTGCATGTTAGCAACCATTTGTGGCGGCGGGATAGTGATGAGTGAAACATCTGCACCAGCTCCGGCAGCGTCACCGGGATTAATGCCGCCAGCAGCGAGCCAGTAACGCAACCACATCGCATGAGTGCCGGGCGGGAAGGTCATCGCGAAGGACATTGGGGTACCAGATGATTTTGCCGCATCCACAAGTGGTTTCAGTGCTTTGGGATCTGCGGCAACTTTGCCTTTTAGGCTCTTAGCAAGAGTGATGGCTTGCCCATTGCGATTGAGAATCCACGGCGCAATCATCGGTACTTTTGGTGCACCACCCAAGCCCATACTTGATGCGATTGGCATACCAAGCAGCATGTGAGTGGCTTGGATATCGCCGTTGGCTAGCGAGTCACGAATCGCCGCCCAACTTGCGCCTTTGGTGACGGTGGAGTTGATGCCGTATTTTTTGAAAAGTCCCTTTTCGTGAGCGATGACGATAGGCGAACAATCTGTTAGTGCGATAATACCGAAGTTTACATTCGGAGACTCCGGCGCATCAGATGCGGTTTGCGCTCCAGCCCAACCCGTGGGGAGACCGGAGTAAAGAAGACCAAGAGCCGAGGTCTTGGCGGTTTTGGACAGGAAATTTCTGCGGCTGAGATGATTGGGATCGGACATAGTTTTTGTAGTTATTAGGCAACCTTGTTTAAGCGGGTTCGGTGCCAATTGTCCTTATTGAGGCATTACCTGCGGGATGCTGTTTCATCATGGGAATGAGAATGAGTCATACCTGCTCAGGCATGGACGAGTTGTTGTGCTGCGGAGAAAATATCCTCGCGGTGGATACGGGAAATGGATCCAGCCGTGATTTCTGGAAGAACCCCGATTGCGCGCAAACCCGCCAACTGCCAAGAGGCCTTTTCCATCGTCGGGCGGTTCACCGATTCTCCATAAAACAGATGAAAAGGGCTGTTATTGATCGTTTCTTTACCGGTGACAAAACTCCCACAAAAACTGTTTCGCAGTAATTCCTCACTCACGCCGATGTAGCGCTTCTGGCAGAGGATTGCTATCAGATCATCGAGGAAATCTTTGTCGTCACACATTTTACAGGCCTCAAGTAGCGAGGCGACCAAAGCGATTGTTCTATCTCTTTGTTCACGAATGAACCGACCCGAAACCATCAATACTTTTTCAGGATGACCGTAGGAAAGATCCGCAGAAGTAACCGGTGACCAGCCGTAGCCACCGAGGATTGCAGCGGAGTTCCATGGTTCACCGACACAGTAACCATCGATCTGTCCTGCTTTTAAATGCTTAGCCATCAGCGGCGGTGGCAGAAAAACAATTTCTACATCTTGCCGTGGATCGAGGCCATGCCGGCGCAACCATCCATGGATGAGAATGTGGTGGGAAGAATAACGATGCGGCGTCGCGAGAGTGAGTGGCCTGCTCTTTTTCCAGTAATGATTGAGATAGGTTTTCAAACCTTCACCGGATTGAATAATTGCTGGACTTAGCTCTTTGGATAAAGTGATTGCGTTTCCATGAAGGTTTAAAATCATAGGAACGATGACTTCAGATTTTAAATCACTGAAACCCAAACCGAGAGCCATGGCGATCCCGGCAATCGATTGCGCGGCATCTAGCTCTCCG
>JANOKJ010000138.1:0-19903 GCA_031419275.1 Akkermansiaceae bacterium
GACTGTGGTGATCTTGGTGCTCTTATCTCTGATGGGCTTAGGGCTCTTCGTGTCCACGAAATACAGCAACTGGCAAACAGGCCGCGCTGCTTCAGAGCAGCTCAGAAGCGTATACTCCGCACAACGCTTGTATCTCTCAGATAATCCAACAGCGACAGTCGCCTCCATCACCTCTGCTCAGATCATTCCTTATCTGACTGGCGGAGCAACTGCGCTACCCGTCGTCACATCACTCGACGGTGTTGCACTAACTATCAAAGTAGACGTCACCCCTCCTGTTTTCTTGAAAGGGACAGCTACTTATGATCCTTCGGGACAATCCCTCGACTCTATATGGGACGTTGGTCAATGAAAGCTCTGATCCTAAGTCTCTTATGCTTCGCGTCAGTTGCTGCTCATGCTACTGAATTTCGGCATATTGGCGATTTCTTGATGCAGTCACATTTCAAAGTCACTGGAACAGGCGCTACACCCATCCCCATGAAACCTGTCGCTTTCAAGGTTTATACCGATGGCGTCACGGTGCGCATCAACCTCATGGAAGATGAAAAAGAAGCTTTTACCTCCTTTACGATTTATCGCTCAGATGGAATTAGCCGCCAACGCTCCGATTCAGGAGCTATTGAAGTCATCCCTGGAATCCAGGCTTCTAGCAATATAGACGGCACACTACGCCACTTGCGCCTAACCAAAGAATCTTTCACCATCACGACCTTTCTAGGCGTATCCGATCAGACCACCGTCAGCTACGCCGTTGCAGCGACTTCCAAAGAGACCGAATCCGAAAAGAAACCATGAAGCATAACTCAGGTTACGAATTCCATAGGGAACCACGTCCACTCGACATGACTCTAGCCATCAGCCCAAGGCCGCATTCACATTCTTATGCAAACCGGAGGATAGTCGATCCGAAGATACAACGACTCTACCCCATACTGCTGTTAGCAAGTACAGCCGTCGCTGCCGTCTTTTGTTTTGCCTATATCACCAAACCTGTAGTCGTTACCTACTCTTCCACTCTAGAAAAAGTAGACATCCCAAACCCAGTCACAACTCCACCTTTAACACCTGTCATTAAAACAGAAGCTCCATCTAACAATCCTCCCGCACCGAAGCCTAAAAACCAAACATCCGTAGCCAAACAAGCGCCTCCCTCAGCTCCTCATACCGTCGGCTTTGAAGAAACCAACATCCGCATGCAACACATCCTTGATGCGGAAAGCAGCAACGGAGAGATCCACCGCATCGTGATCGATGTTCCAGCGCTCTACAAAAGCCGCAACTTGCGCTGGTCTCAAGAAGATGCCGCACAAGCACGCGTCTTGCTTAGGCGCCTCGAAGATTACCAAGAAAAATCCCGAGAGCTTCGTACAGAAGGCAGCATGATTCTAGCAGATTGGAATAAACTCATGGATGCATCCACTCCAAATCAAATCCTCCGTGCTGATAGCCCATCGGTTTCCTCAAACCTTCTCAAATCCTCCCAGGTCAGCCATTCCCCAAATTCAGACGCCGTCAAAATCCAACGCGACAAAGAAACCCCATGAAATCATTTTACATCCTTAGTTTAGCGTTCGGACTGATTTCTTTGGCTCCAGCTCAAGATGCAGATCCAGGATCCATTCCAGATGCAGAGCAAATTCAAAAAGCGATTGATGAATTCAATCGCAGCAGAAAAGCCAAACCCGCCGAAGTCACCGTCGTTCTTCCGCCTCCCGGCAAGACCGAAGCGGCACATGATAAAACTGAAGAAGCCCCACGCGCCATCGCTGTCGAAGATAAGCCTGCCAATAAGAAACCTGTTCTAATCAGCGGTAAACCTCCTGAAGCCAGAAAAGATGAACCGGCCAAACCTCTCGAACCAGAGTCCGAACAGCAAATACCTGATACCGTTGCCATCCCAGAAACGACAGAAACTCCAGCCGAAACTCCAGAAACCCCAGCCGAACCCATCAGCGTCCGAGTCGAATCCATACGTTCCGGTTCTGGAAAAATTGACCCCAATGATATCGAGATCAAATCTAGCTTCCCAACCAAAGCACTGATTCCTGCTCCTTCTGGCTGGAAACTCGAATCCGACAAAAACGCGCCAGCCTTCTCCCGTCAGGTCGAAATCAAGCCCGGAACTTTTATCTCACTTCAAATCACCCCACACATTTTATCCCCAGAGGCCGATGGGGCCAAAATCTTTTCTGTCACCGAGCCTAGATACGATTACCAGAAAGGATACCAGCAGGACCAGACCGTGGCGAACATCCTCGAATCCTCAATCTCTCAACTCGAGACCGATTCTTTGAAAATGGGCAGCGTTTTATCCGAATTACATAGGTTACTTGCGTCCTTGCCAAAACCCGAAACTTCTGCTTCTAATACTAACCCGCCTCCAAAACCATGAACTCCACCCTACCCATTATCTGTGGAACCCTGCTAACCGCTATGGTTGGCGCAGGGGTCAGTCACTACTGGTCAGTTCAGTCAATGGTGGCCACGGCTCCGCTTCAACAACAAGCAGCTCAGATCGTTTCAACTTTACCCTCCATCCAAAAGCCGATCCAAAAAATCGCTACCCCCGTTGCAACGACGGTTGCATCACAGGAACCAGCAGCAAAAAGCCACTCTCAGGAAGCATTTTTTAGCGAGTTACTAGCCGAACTCAAACAACTGAAAAGTGAGAATCAGGACCTGCGCGATCTCATGGGAGAGACCAATCGTGATGTCATGAAACTCTCCTTCCGAGTGGATACTCACTCAGAATCCTTCAGACCGCTCCCAACTTCCGAGCAACGCCTAGACACCTCATTCAATATTCCGGACGACAGCCTACCCGGCGTCCTCCCTCCACGCGCCACTCCCGTTCAGGGTTTTGCTGAGTGAAGTTCTACACCGCGATGAACCGCCTCACCTCGCTTCGCATTCTTTGCCTATTCGCTCTGGCTACGTCCGCCCTATGCGCAAAACCAGAGTGGACTGAAAAACTCACTCCCTCAAGTTTCGGAAGCCATCCTCCCATTGAAAGCTGCAAGCTAGAGTATTCACTCAGTTGGAAAGGCGTCGTCAAAGCCGGCTACTTCGACCTCCAATTCGCGCCCAAAACAGTCAGCAAACCTGGATTCCTCGTCGTTACATCCAAGGCATATAGCTTGGGAGTGGCAAAAAAACTTTTCCCTTACGAGCACAACTATTGGTCGGAACTCAAACTCAACACATTGGAGCCGTCTTTCTTTGAATCCACCGAATCCGATTCCAAAGAAAAAGTCGTCACCACGAATCACTACAGTCCAGTAAAGGTTGAAATCAACGAAGTCACCACAAACATTAGCACCTCCAAAGAAACAACGTTTGTAAAATCGTTTGATGAACCAAATGTCCGAGATCTAATTTCAGCTATCCTATTTATTAGAAGTCAAAAACTCGATGTCGGAGATACCCACGTCATGTTGATCCTCCCTTTTAGAAGCCCTTACCTTTTGACTATCCACGTAGAAGCTAAAGAGAAACACGAAGGCAAAGATGCTATTCGCCTCAGCATCGCGATGCAAAAAATTAAGTTCGATACCCACGAGCTCCTCCCGTATAAAAAAATCAAGAAACCAGTTAAGCTCTGGCTTTCTGACGATATCGATCGAATTCCTCTGGAAGTCCGCGCTTCCGCTTACATCGGTGATGTGCGTGCAGTATTGGTGAAACATACCAAAACTCCATGAAGCCTGTTCTCACTGCATCTTCACCAGAGGCAATGATGAAACTTGGTGCGGAGTTTGCCACCCATGCAAAACGCGGCGATGTATTTGCGCTCGTCGGAAACTTAGGCAGCGGAAAAACCCATTGGACCAAAGGCTTTCTAACACATTTCCAACCGGATACCGCCGTCACCAGCCCCACCTTCAGCATCGTCAATTCTTACACCGATGGTGAAACCCCCATCCATCACTTCGATTTCTATCGCCTGAAATCCGCCAACGAACTCATCGATCTCGGTTGGGATGAATACCTTGAAGACGACACGATCGTCATCTGCGAATGGGCGGATTTGTTTCCGGAGCTTTTTCCCGAGCACACCCAATGGCTGGAGTTCTCCCACCTCGAAGGCAATCACCGCAGAATAGAAACGCTTCAAAAAAATAAACTATAATTCGATGAAAACACGACTCGTTCTAAGTGCATGGTTGATAATGGCCGTTCATTCACTCGCTGTGGAGCGCGTCCCGATATGGCCGGAGGGCAAGATCCCGAATTTCCAACCCCAACAAATTGCGGCGACCTCACAGGAAGCAAAAGCTCCGGGATTCAAGGCAGAGGCAAACACCATGCCGCATCTCAATTGGTATGAACCGCCCAAGGAGAAAAACGGCGCATGCATGTTGCTCATTTCCGGAGGCGCTTATGAAGGATGTGTGGACGGAGCATGGATTGGCAAGGTTGCAAATAAACTAACAGAACTCGGTTATGTCTGCGTGAACCTCACCTACCGCACACCGCGCCCGAAAAACATGCCTATCTATCAGAGCGCCCTCGAGGACGGACAACGCGCCGTCCGCCTCATTCGCAACGCGGCGAAGCAACGCGGATTCGACCCTGAAAAAATCGGCGTGCTTGGCTTCTCTGCAGGCTCGCATCTCACCGTTTTGCTGGCGACAAACTCGCTCACCCCGGCATACCAGCCGGTCGATGAACTCGACCAACAACCCTGCCATATCAACTGGGCAGTGCCGATCTATACCGCCTACGCGCTTATGGATGGACTCACCGGACCTAACAAAACCGATGGCGATACGGACGATGCCAAACTATCTGACGCATTCAAGTTCGACGCGAAAACCTGTCCGATGGCCCTGTTTCACGGCGGCAAGGACGCTTATTCCCCTATCGGTTCCACCCAGATTTATCGCCAACTCCGCAGGATGAAAATTCCTACTGAAATCCATCTCTTTGCGGATCGTCCCCACGGTTTCATGGGTGATCCCGCAAAAGGAGATAAAGGCGCGGCCTATGATCACTGGCTCGATCGTGTCACAGAATTCCTTCGACAGATGAATTATGACGGGCGTCTTGAGAAGGAGGTCGAACTCATGAAGCGCTACCCGAATGATGAGGCGCGCGGCGCTTACAGCAAGGCACAGATCTGGCCGCAAGACAAGATGCCGGACGTCCAGAAAAATCAGGTTCAGCCGTACATGGAATGGCACATGCCGAAGGAACTCAAAACTAAGGCAATTCAGATCATCTTCTCAGGCGGTTCCTACAATGGCAATAATCCGGACAGTTTCGAGGTCGCGCCGGCAAGACGCTATCTGAATGAAAAGGGCATGACGGTCGTGACGATGAAATACCGCACACCGCGTCCACAAGGTGGCTTGGCCAAGCACATAACCGCCTGGCAGGATCTGCAGCGCTGCATCCGCATCGTGCGCAGCGAGGCAGCTGCGAAAGGGCTCGATCCCGATCGCATCGGCATCATGGGCTCCTCTGCGGGCGGCCATCTCGCACTCATGGGAGCAACCAGTTCGAAAAACAGTTCCTATGCGCCTATCGACGAGATCGACAAGCTTTCCTGCAACGTGCAGTGGGCAGTTGCGATCTATCCCGCATACGCTCTCACAGACGGATTGGAATCACCTAACAAGCAAGGCGGCAACGAGGACGATTCGGAGCTCGCCCCGGAGTTTGCGTTCGATCAGGCAACTTGCCCGATGCTTTTCATCCATGGCGACGCCGATGGTTGGGCGGCAATGAACTCCGTGAAATGTTGGGAAAAAATGCGCAGCATGGGAATTCAGTCCGATCTCCACACACTCGCGGGACGCGATCACTGTTTTCAAAGAAATGCGGCACCTGGCACAGGGAGCTACTCCTGGATGGAACGCATTTGGGAATTCATGAACCACAAGGGTTTCAACAAGTGAATTCCGATCTAACTGAAAATTGAAATAACCGGTTTTCCCGTATCCGCGATTTTGAACGGACGCTTCGTCGGCGACATCATTACTAAATCGTAAGGCAATCCCATGCCATAGGCGATTGTCGCATTGAAATCTTGGACGGTCACAAGACCCTCCTTCACTTTGCTACCGGAACTATCTGTCAGTCCATATTTCACACCACCCTTGATTCCACCACCCGCAAGCACACAACTAAATGCACTCGGATGATGATCACGACCATCTTTGTGCTCACCATTGATTTCAGGCGTTCTGCCGAACTCAGTCGCCACCACAACCAATGTGTCTTTGAGTTTCCCTCGCGCTTCCAGATCCGTCAGCAACGCGGCGTATGCTTGATCAAATTCTTGGCAACGCCCTTCAACTC
The DNA here is from genome assembly GCA_031419275.1 of Akkermansiaceae bacterium. Lineage (GTDB taxonomy): Bacteria > Verrucomicrobiota > Verrucomicrobiia > Verrucomicrobiales > Akkermansiaceae > Luteolibacter. The sequence continues at coordinate 6,307 of JANOKJ010000138.1, forward strand.
CTGCGAAATTATCGTAATGCGTGTCCCATCCCCCTAACTGCACTTCCACAAAACGCACATCATGCTCAATCAATCGCCTCGCCAACAAACAGCCTTGCGCGAAATTCCCCGAGCCATACAAATCACGCGTCGCTTGGGTTTCTTTCGCTAGATCAAATGCCGTAAGATCCGACGATTTCATCAATGCAATCGCATCACGATAAAGCTCTTCATACGCTTTCACATCTGCGTTCGGGTAGCGCGTGTGAAACTGTTGATTCAATTTATCAGCCAGCGACAAACGCCTATCAAAATTTCCTTCTGAAACTTCCACAGATCGCTTCGAATCCGACAAACCTTCGTCAGGCTTACCGATCGGAGCAGCTGAAAATTTTGCCCCGAAAAATCCCCCTGAAGTCACGGCAGGAGGCGTATTGATCGCAACAAATCCCGGTAACTGAGGATGGATCGGCCCGGCCAGTTTCAATACCCACGAACCGAACGCCGGATGCCGAATCGTTCCCAGGGGAGCGTAGCTATGATGCATCATATACGTCCCCTGCTCATGCGCACCTTGAGTCGAACTCAATGAATTAATAATGCACATCTTATCCGTCACCTGTGCCGTCTTTGGCAAATATCCACTGATCGGCACATCGGCCTTACCCATAATCGTTTGCGTCGGACCCATCACCGCCTTTTTCTTAGGTTTCGGATCAAACGTATCCAAGTGACTCATCCCACCTGACATATAAAGATAGATCACATACTTCGCTTTTCCTCCAGCACCCACCGCTGCAGGAGCGGCACTCGCGACTGAAGAGCCCAACATCGGAAAAAGATGAACCCCAAGATATGCCCGTGCCGCATTCAACATAAACTGCCGACGCGTCAACTCATCGGTGCGGTTCAAATCTTGGATATTCATTTTTGGTTGGTTCTATGGATTGAATCTTATTGCAGGAAAACAAACTCGGAGGACATCACCAAAGCTGCGACAATGTTTCGATACGCTTGATCTCCAGCAGCTTCAACTTCAGCCAGCATCCATTCCATTTCCTTGTCGGTTGGTGGACGACTCAAAATGGCAAGATACAGGCGACGGATTTTTTCATGCGACGATGTAGCGCCCTGAAGACTCTTATAAATGTGCGCATCTGCCTTATTCACCAGTTGCCTCTGCACGAAGCCATTCATCAAGGATAGCATCTGACCCACATTGGGATCCTTACTTGCTGCTTCCACGACCTCACGATCCGATGCGCCGAACAAATATAGGAAATGCTCTCTCGGCGCTGGCGATGGCAGTTCAGATGCCCTCACTGCAGAGTCCACTCCATACTTCTGAACATTCTCCATCATCATTGATGCACTTTCTTTCTTGGCATCACTTTTTGTTTTCACTCGTTGTGTAAAGTCATTGAAATATTTTCTCACCTGCGCCTCTGTCTTCAGCGCTAGCACTTCATTGGAAAGCTGAACCATATCCATCTCCCCAACTAAAACTGGCCGACCACCGACATAAATCCGATTATCCACACTGCGCTTTGCCAGACGATCCGGATCTCCATTCGATAATGTAATCAGAGAATCCCAAATCTGCTCCGCCGATAGACGATCAATTTTCCGCCCATGGAAATCATCTCCACTATCCAAGGTCGACGGTTTAGGATTCGTCGCGAATTGGAAGGTCTTTGTTAGCAGTAGCACATTCTGGAATGCTTTAAGATCGTATTCCAACTCCACCATCAAAGTAGAAAGATAAGTCATCAACTCAGGATAAACCGTTTTCGAAACATCGATGTAATCATCCACGGGATCATGGATTCCTTTTCCCATGATTCGCTTCCACATCCGGTTCGCGATCACAGATGAAAACTGCGGACCCGTCTTTCCTATGACCCAATCAGAAAATTTTTCACGCCCATCATCATCGTCTTTTCGATCCGAAGTTCTGGTGAATTTTCCAAACGGAGTCTTGCCGCCCACTATCTCACCTGGCTTGCCGTCGCGATATTGATAGTCATATGGCAATTGAATCCGACCATCCCCTCCTCCTGCCAGAGACATCCCATAAATTCTATCCCAAAACAACTGCCCCACCTGATACTCAATTCCTTTGGACTCTCTCACTTCTCTAAGCTCCTCCCAGAGATTACTCATCAAGTGCTGATTTAACTGACCCTGCCCATGCGTGAAGGCAGCCAAATGATAGAAATCTTTTCGCTCCGTATCGCCAAATGGATCGTCATGGCATTGTGCACATTCCATGCGAGTCCCGAGAAATACGCGCATTGTGTTAGATAAATTATCCAACGGCATTCCTCGATCACTGGTGTAATAACCCACTGCGGCCGTCTTCGGATCCCAGCCATTTCCACTGCTGCTGATCAACTTTTCCACAAATTCATTCCAAGGCATATTCTGATCCATCGCCTGACGAATCCAGTTACGATACGGCTCACTATTTCCCTGACCTCCTTGCCGATAATCCCTAAGCCGCAACAAATCAAACGCCCAGTTCGTCATGTGACTCGAATAACCCTGGGATTTCATTAAATATGCAACCAGTTCAACCCGCTTGTTTGGATCTTCTATCTCGATAAACGCCAATGCCTCCTCAGCCGTGGGGATTCTCCCTATCGTCACCATAAATGCCCGACGTAAAAATGTCGCATCGTCCGTCACTTCCGGAACCGCCAATTTCTTATTCCGATAAAAATTCGCGATCAACGTATCAATTTTTACAGCCGACTTTTTAAGGTATTCCGCATCGTCCTTCGGCTTAATCTCATCAAACCCAAATGCACTCATCCCCAGTGCGAAACTGGTCAGCAAGACACAACTGGAAATTTTATGCATGGATTTATAGGATTCTCCCAAAATAGCTAATTCTCATCCTGAGTCAATCCTACGAAACACACAATCCCACCGAATCCGCATTGGAATGTAGAGTTTTAACCACAACGCTCTGTGAGCTGTAGCGAACTTCTCCCGCAGCGAAGCCAAAATGCTTGGACGTAGTGAAACGGAGTCAAATTTCACGAATTGCACAAATATGAAGACAGATTAGTTGATGTTCATTCGCAACGGATATCCATCAGCAACCATTCGTGTTATTCGTGAAATTCGTGGTTAAAAAATTCTAATCTCATTGTGAATAAGTGTGAAGAATTCCCAATCGAAAATCCCCAAGCAACCGTTTAAATATAAGCAAAAATAAAGAGCCTGAGGCTTAACCCCAGACTCTTCACAAGTTATTCACAACGCCGATGCGGTTATTTCATCGCCTTTTCCATGAGCGCGTTCATGCGGCGGATCATCTCGCGGGCATCGTCCAGGAGCCCAGCGGAAATGAGTGCGTTATCGAGCATCTGCGCGGCCACCAATTTCGCTACCTCGGGATGGGATTCACGGGTTTCTGAGAGTTTTTTAATGAGCGCATGACGGGGGTTGATCTCGAGTTCGACTTTGACCTCGTCTTTGAAATTCTCATCCATCGCCTTCATCATCTGTCGAACCTGCGGACTCATGCCGTCCTCGGGCACCAGGGCGATGACTGGGCTTTCGACCAAGCGTTTGCCGCTGGAAACTTGGGTGACTTTATCGCCCAGTTCGGTTTTCAAAAACTCGCACAACCCGTTGATCTGCTCCTCGCTGAGGCTGTCGGCATCGGAATCGACGTCTTCCAAGTCCACTCCGGCATGGCGCACGGAGGCCAATTTCTTACCATCGAATTCGCCGAGGGAGTCGACCACGTATTCATCGACCGCATCCGTGAAATAGATCACTTCCAAGCCGCGCGCTTTGAATGCCTCGATGTAAGGACCGCTTTCGATTTGATCGCGGTTCTGGCCGACTAAAAAATAAATTTTTTCCTGACCGTCTTTCATACGGCCGACGTAATCGGCTAGGCTGCAGACTTCGCCGGCATCGGTCATCGAGGTTTCGAAACGCAGCAGCTTGGCGAGCGCATCTTTGTTAGAGAAATCGGTGGCTATGCCTTCCTTGAAGTAGCGCTCGAATTTCTTGTAGAAGTCGCGGTATTTCGCTGGATCGGCTGCGGCTTCCTTTTCGAACATCTTGATGATGCGCTTGGTGATCACACCGTTCAACTTCCGCACCAATGCGCTGTCCTGCATGGTTTCACGGGAAATGTTCAGCGGTAGATCGGCGCTATCGACTACGCCTTTCACAAAACGCAACCAATCCGGTAACAACCCTTTCGGCTCGGGATCGATCAGCACTTTTTTGCAGTAGAGCGCGACGCCGCCCTCAACTTTTCCGAAGCCCATTTTCTCTGGATTTTCGCCAGGAGTGAAAATCAAGGCGTTGATCGTGATCGGTGCATCCGCACTGAAATGGAGGCGATACGTCGGCTCGTCGAAGCCCTTGCAAGCAAACTGATAGAACGCTTTGTATTCTTCATCCGTGATCTCGGATTTATTTTTCAACCACAACGCCTCGATCTCGTTGACGCGTTTGCCATCGATCAAAATTGGGAATCCAACGAAATTGCTGTAACGTTGGATCAATCCTTTGATGCGAAAATCATCGGCGAATTCTTTACTCGCTTCATTGAGATAAAGCACGATTTTCACACCGCGTGGCAGTTCATCCACCGTCTCGATCTCGTAGCCGGTCTTGCCATCACTTTCCCAACGCAGGCTCTCTGAGTCTTCTTTCCAAGAGCGACTGAATACCTCCACCTTGTCCGCGACCATGAACGCAGAATAAAAACCTACTCCGAACTGACCGATGAGACCTGACGGACTACCGCCGCTTGCTTTCATTTGTTCAAGAAACGCTTTGGTTCCAGAATGCGCGATCGTGCCGAGGTTTTCGATCAACTCCTCACGGGTCATTCCGATTCCACGATCGATCAAAGTGACCGTGCCTGCGTCTTTATCCGCTTCCAAGGTGATTTGCAGTTCCTCACCCGCATCTTTGAAATGCTTTTCAGTGCCCTCAAGATGGCGAACTTTTTCCATCGAATCCGATGCATTTGAGATCAACTCGCGTAGGAAAATATCTTTATCGGTGTAAAGCGAGTGCACTACCAAATCCAGCAGTTGTTGGATCTCTGCTTGGAATACATGCTTTTCTGTCGTTGCTGTGCTCATAAATAAATGGGGTTGAAAAATGACTCGGCAGGGAAATAGCCGCTACCCCACCCCGTTGTCAAAAAAAACAGCGCGGGGTCGGGGGTCGGGAGACAGTATCCACAAAGCCGAGTGAGCGCTAGCGAGCCTTTACCAAAAGACGAAGTCCTGACCGCTTAGACGGAGCGAAGCGGAGTCAAACCAAGAACCAAGAACCAAGAACCAAGAACCAAGAACCAAGAACAAGAACCCGCCTCAACCCCCAAACATCTTGGTGATGGCTCGTTTGATTTTTGAAGTGATCGACCCGCCAGCCGCAGGCGATGCTGAATTCGTAGAACTTTGATCAACCAGTTCTTCTTTGAGTGGTTTTGTCCGTGGTGTGTAATCCCCCACTGGCACGATCTGCTTACAGTGTGGGCACGGTGCTGTTTTTCCTCTAAGCTTTTCCTTCGCTTCAATCCGCCCTCCACAAGATGAACAATGAAATTTAAACAGGCGATCAATGGCGTGAATCGCTACGAAATTATCGCTGCATTTCACGCATTTAATGGACATCCCTTCGTAATGGGATGGAGTCTTATTGACTGCACCACAAGAGGTGCAAATAGCGTCGAACATCATAATATTAGGGAGTTATTGCAGATTAATAATTATAGCTGGAATTATACCAATGTGATTTTAGTTTAGATAATCACTGTCCTTCCTGGTTCGCAGTAGGTGGGCGGGAGGGCGTTAGGAGAAGGCGGCGTGGAGCTGCTCCACCAGCATTATCAGGCGGTGTACCACCTGGAAGGAGGACGCGTGTGGGTGCTCCGGTAGTATTGACAGGAGGAGTCCCGCTTGGAAGGAGAGCGCGTGTTGGAGCACCGGTTGGCATAAGCGGTGGAGCGCCGCTAGGAACAAGAGCGCGAGTTGGCTGGCCAGTGGGGGCTCCAAATGTAGGTGCTGGTGGTTGAGTGATTGGTAAACCGGTCGGTATCGAGCTCGCTGCGGGGTTCTGAATAGGTTGAGGTGTTACAGGCATTGCTACTGGAATCGGAGGAGATACCGGCACTGCAAATGGAACTGGCGCCGCAACTGGCTCCACCACAGCACTTGAATCCAACACGGGAACCGGCATCGGCGCGGGAAATGGCATCGGTGCTGCGGTTGGTGGGGTTGTGACGCCGGGCTTAGCGGCAGAAGTACTCCATTTCACGCGAAGCACAGTTGTGGGAACCGCTGATTGGCTGATAGGGAATGCCTGAGGAATATCGGATTTTTTGATCGTGTCTGGTTTATCTGCCTCAGGAGCGCTTGCATCTGCCTCTGCCGAAACCAGTTTTGGAGATGGGCTCGCGGGGGCTGCTGGAATTTTAACTGAGCCGGTTAACCTCTCATCACCGAGAAAGGAAACGGCTCTATGGGCCGATTCAGCAGAGGGAAGTGGTTCGGCAGAAGGCGGTGATTGATCTGCAAAGAATGGAGCAGGCGCCGATGATGTCTCTTTTTTCGGCACTGCTAGGTCTGCAAAAAACGGAATGACAGCTGGTAATACAGCAACAGGTTCTGGCGGAGCAGCAGATACTGGAGGCGCCTCAGGTGTCACAATAGCTTCAACTGGGCTTGGAGCCGGAGCAACTGGAGAAAGCAATGTGGCAGCTGGTAAAACAGGTGAAGTAGATTTCTGCATTCCTGGAAATACCACACTTGAAGGAAATGATTCCGGAGCAACTGGAGCAGGCGACGCGGCAGGAGTCGGCGCTACTGGCGAAAGCATAGCGGCAGCCGGTAAAACAGGTGAGGCAGGTGAAGCGGATTTCTGAGTGTCAGGGAAAACCACACTTGAAGGAAATGATGGAGCAGGTGCTGCGATGGGCTCAACTGTTGCAGGCGCAGCAGTGGCTGGTGGAGTCTCGGCAGGAGCACTGCGAACAACGGAGGCTCCGTAAGTTGCATCAAAGAGACGATCTTTAGGATCAACGCGATCGATAGGAATAGTAACGGCTGGTGGAGGAGTGATTTTCGCGTTGTGCGTAGCCTCTTGCTGATAGAGATCGTGTTTGAGATTTTCACCAGAAACTTTTGGAAGATCTGGAACGTAAATTGGAGTAGTGTGTAGACTGATACGTGAAGTAAGTCTGAGTGCCTCTTTTGGATCGCGAAGCATCCAAGGCAACTGTCCAAGCTTAGGACGGTTTTTATCAAATAGATCCCACATGGTGCATTCGTCGTCTGACCACAACACAAAGTGCTCAAGGTCTGGATTAACCAGAGTAGGATCTGCTTCTAACGCAGCACCATAAAATCGAGCAGCTTGTAGAACCATGCCATGGTGAAGCAACGCATTTGCCATCGCCATGTTTTGCACAGCCTTGCCCTGATTGAGTTCGAGAACAGCTGTTAGAAGTCGGATCGCACGGCGTGGCTGAGCTTTCGCTAAAATACGGATCGCAAAAGCGAGATCAAGATCGGTGCTAGGGATCTGGTCCGAAGTCCAAATAATTTCCGCAGCCTCTTCGTAGGCCTGCTTGTCGTAAAGCCCGTGTGCGAGTTGACGACGCGTCTCCCATGTCGTTGGGTCACTTTTGAGTTTCTCTTTGAGAAAGGATTCGTCGAAGGGTAGGCGTTCAGCACTCACAGTATTTCAGTAGATTTAGTTGGGTTACTAAAACGCCATCCCTGTGCATTTTCGGCAAGCAAGAAAGTGAGCTATCGATCAATTTGTGCATCCTGATATTTTTTCGGAAAATTCCACAAACCCCTAAATTTTGAGTTTCTGAGCCACTCTGGGCATTATTTTTACGCAACTATCCTCGAGGTAGGATGTTTTAATCCATAGAAAATTTGTATGAAACCCACATTTATCCTACTAGGCACTTTGTCCATATTGAGCTCGATTGCATGTGCTGCGGCTCCAGATGGCAAAAAAAAGGGTAAGAACCGCGCCGACGAGCCGAGCCAAAAAGAGGAATCACCAGTCCAGACGCCCCCTAAAGCCAGTTCTTCATTGCATACTTGGACAGCATCCGGTGGCGAGAAACTGGAAGCGAAGTTCAAAGCCTTGGAAAACGGGATCGTGACTGTGGAGACAAAAGACAAGCGGCTGGCAAGATTTCCAATGACTCGTCTGAGCGCCGCCGATCAGGCATTTGCCCAAGCATGTAAAATAGCTCAGCCAAATGCCCCGTTTTCACAGACTGTAATCAACAGCGCTGCAGCGCGCTTGGATGAATCGATCAATCTCGCACTCAAAAACAGCAATACCCCGCCTAATAGAGACATTCCAGACGCTTTGTTCATGCGCCGAATTTATCTCGATACCATCGGCCGCATACCTACCGAAGAAGAAGCGCAGGCATTTTTGAATGACTCATCCCCAAACAAGCGCTCCAACTTGATCAACGCGCTACTCAATTCTCCGGGTTATACGATGCACATGTATAACTGGCTGGCTGACATGCTCAGGGTTAAAGATGACTACGGCAAGGGCTCGCGTGCCTTTCTCTACCAAGATTGGCTCAAAGACCAAATCGCAATGAACGTGCCATGGAACACCATAGTTCGCGACATGTTGACCGCCGATGGAAAACTCTATGAAAATGGTGCCGCGGGATTTCTCCTGCGAGATGCGCAAATGCCGCTCGATGGTGTTTCCAATTTACTTACCACTTTTCTTGGCGCGAATGTTTCCTGCGCACAATGCCATGATCATCCGTTTGCAGATTGGTCTCAGCATGACTTCTACAGCATGTCGGCGTATTTTGGTGCAACCGATGGCTACCATGAAGATGTCTTCCGTAAAGCTCGTCGTATCTTTAAATCTGAAGAACTTTCCTCGATGGGAAAAAACATGATTGCGCAGTCACTATCTGCGAACGCACTTAACCTGGTAGATCTGCCTAACAATCGGTTGAAATTTCCAGTGGATTATAAATACAAAGATGCCAAGCCTGGTGAACTGACCGTGCCTTCACTGATTCGTTGGGCTGACACGAAAGAAAACAATCCGGCATACAATCTCAAGAGCCAAAGCCCCGCTCAACTCCGCGATCAATTTGCCGATTGGATGACCCACCCCGAAAATCCCCGGTTTGCCACAGCGATTGCAAACCGTTTATGGAAAAAAGTTTTCGGAGTTGCTGTGCAAGAGCCCGTCTCAGACATCGATGATCCTTCGCTTGCCAGCAATCCAGAATTGTTAGCTCAGCTCACGACTTTTATGAAGCAGGCGAAATTTGACCTACGTGAGTTTCAACGCATCCTTTTCCATACTGCGGCTTATCAGCGGCAAGCGAGTCAAACTCCGGACAATCCGAAGGAATATCGCTTCCCTGGACCGGTTGTTCGTCGCATGAGTGCGGAGCAAGCATGGGACTCGATCGTGACCTTGGTCTCCGGCGATAGCGCAGATCATTTGCTGCTGCGCCGTGGTGATGATCTTCAGAAAACGGTTATTGCCGATGACAAACTCAATGTGGAAAACGTCAAAAAACTCGTCGAGGAAATGCAGGAAAATGGCACTAGCACTATGATGGGGGGCGGCGGCGGCAAGAAGGCAGGCAACAGCATGCGCATGGCTTCGTTTTATGAGGGAGGAAAACCCGAGTTCCGCTACGGCTTGCTACTGGCTCGCGCCAGTGAAATCCAACAACCCGCTCCGGAAAACCACTTCCTGCGTTTGTTTGGTCAAAGTGACCGTATGGTTTCGAACACGAATACTTCCGACGGCAGCGTGCCGCAAATGCTGCAACTCATGAATGGCCCGGTTCAAGACATCGTCACCAAGTCTTCACTCGCGATACGTTCCGCAAATCAACAGAAAGATCCAACGGCACAAATCACTTCGCTTTACGTAAGCCTCCTCAGTCGTAAGCCAACCACCGATGAGGCAACTACAGCTCTCGCCGCTCTCAAACAAGGCCTGACCACTGCAGATCTTGCATGGGTGTTACTCAACACACGTGAATTCCTTTTTCTTCCCTAACTTTTTCCTCCAACCATCATCATGAAATCTGATCACACCAAACTCAATGAAGTGACTCGCCGCTTGTTTGTCGAACGCATGGCGAAGTCGGCTTTCGGACTCAGCTTGTTGCCTTATTTTTCACAACAAAGTTTCGCTGCAGAAACCGCCACAGCCTCTAACCCATCCAAACAAGGTTTCGGCAAAGCCAAAGCGGTTATCATGTTACAACTCTCAGGCGGATTGAGCCAGATCGATAGCTTCGATCCGAAAACAGGAGCATCAAAAGGCCCTGGCTCGGCGCTTAGCACAAAAGCAGGTTACCAAATTTCATCGTTCCTCCCAGAGACTGCAAAAATCGCAGATAAAATTTCGGTGATTCGCAGCATGACGGCCAAAGTGGGAGTGCATGAAGAAGCCCGTTATCTTATGCGCACGGGTTTTGAAAAACGAGGAACCGTTGTGCATCCAACCCTTGGCGCATGGGCGCAAAATTATCTTGGCCCAAGTCATCAGACCTTACCGAGCAGCGTGTGCGTGAATCGCTCCGCCAATCACGGCAACGGATTTTTCCCTGCCACCATGAGCCCGCTACCCATCCTTGATCCGGATGAAGGACTTAAAAATGCCATTTCAAATGCGGATTCAACAGTAATGGAAAAGCGTCTCTCTCTCCTTCATCAAATGGACAGCACGTTCAGCGATGCCATCAGTGACCCAAGCGTTTCTGCTTACAACGATTTTTATGAAAGTACACTGCGCCTAATGAAGGGCAAAGATTTACAGTGCTTCGATCTTGAAAAAGAACCCGCTGAACTGCGCGATAAATATGGCAGAAATAAATTCGGCCAAGGATGCCTGCTCGCGAGACGCTTGGTCGAAGGTGGCGTGCGCTATGTCGAAGTGGAAAGCGGCGGTTGGGACATGCACAAAGACATCGAAGGAGGCATGGAAGATCGCGGTGCGGAATTTGACACCGCCTTCGCCGCGCTGGTGAGCGACTTAGATTCACGTGGTTTACTCGATAGCACTATGGTCGTGGTCGCAACGGAGTTTGGTCGTAAACCCAACTTCGACGGCAGTGGTCGCGGTCACCATCCTCTAGTGTTTTCCTGCGTGCTTGCAGGCGGAGGCGCGAAACGTGGCTACGTCCACGGCGCCAGCGATGCTGCGGGTGGCGAAGTTGATAAAGATCCGGTCACGGTCGGTGATCTTCATGCAACGATCGCACAAGCCTACGGTTTACCGATCGAAAAAGCCGTAGTCAGCTCTAGCGGACGACCATTCACCATCGGCAACAAAGGCAAACCCGTGAGCGCAATTTTCGCTTAGACTGCTTAACCAGTCTAGATATCAGCATCTCTCTGCTTCACTACTTTCCTGGAATATTCAGCTTACGCGGTCCGGGAGCAGGAGGTTCAGCTGGAGCAGCAGTAAATGGAGAGGCGGGTGGAGGATTTACAGGTATAGTTGTATCTCCAGGATTCGCAGCAACCGTGCTCCATTTCACGTGAAGCACGGCAGTAGGAACCGAGGATTTACTAATCGGTACCGGAGGTGCTATTTTATCTTGGAGCGCATCTTGCGCAGAGAAATCGTGGCTAAATTCTTCACCAGGACCGGGAGCTAAATCTGGCAAGTAGACCGGCAACTCGTTGAGAGAGAGACGTGAAGAAAGATCAAGAGCCTCAATCGGATTGCGAACGACTCGAGGAAGATTACCAATTTTAGGAAGTCTCTTTTCATACAAAGCCATTGTAGCGGCTTTATCATCGGACCACAAAATCAAGGACTCAATATCTGGATTTACAAGAGAGGGATCGACCTCCATAGCAGCCCCATAGAAGCGAATGGCTTGCGTGACCATACCGAAGTGAAGCAACGCGTTTGCCATCGCCAGGTTATAAGTTGCTTTCCCTTGGTTTTGCTCGAGAACAGCTGTTATAAGTCGGATCGCTTTGCGCGGTTGTGCTTTCGCTAAAATACGGATGGACAGCGCAAGATCCAGATCGTTGCTTGGAACGATTCTGCCACTCCATATAACCTCAGCTGCTTCGGCGTATGCCTGTTTATCATAAAGCCCATCTGCTAACTGCAGACGCGTCTCCCAGTCTGAAGGGTTGAAATTGAGTTTTTCTTTCAGAAAGGCTTCGTCAAAGGGCAGGCGGTCTTCACTCACGGGGTATCTGGGTTATATTCAACTACTAAAACGCCATCCTCAGCGGTCTGACGCAAGCAATAAATGAGTCATGATGCGATTATTCATGCAGCAACTCTTCAACCAGCGGAACATCTGCCTCTGCCCAATCTAGTTCGTGGAGCCCAGAGATCTCGCACCAACGGATTTCCTCATGTTCATGGGCGTGCGGGATACCTTCCATAATCTCACAAAAAAAACCACGGAGACGGATCGAAACCGCACCATCCGTCCATTCAACCGTGGCGGCGAGCTGTTTGCCGACCCGCACCACGATGCCTAATTCCTCCAGAAGCTCTCTAGCTAGGGCCTGCTGGGGTGTTTCGCCAGCATCTACTTTACCCCCAGGGAATTCCCACAACCCACCCAAATGCCGCTCAAAGCCACGGCGACACGCGAGGAATTTTCCTTCAGTATTTCTAATGATTCCGCAGACGACTTCGAGCATGGACATAGGTCTTATAGAACTTATACGACCTATATCCATTTCTTTTCTTCTTAACGCGACCGTTTCTCTAATTGAGAAATCAACTCGACGAATTCCGCGCGATCCTCGTTTTTGTCATCTTTCAGACCCAAGCGAGCCAGCTCACGAACGCCCTCCCATGGAATTTCAGAGACTTCATTCATGCCACGGAGCTTCATTCCGAACATGGCAACAGCTGTTGCGAATTGAAAATCCGTTCCACTTTTCTGCCAAGGGGTCGCCTGGCCTTTGACAACGCTTTCTTCCAAAGCGCTGATATCCCCCTCTGCGTGCTTGTGACGTAGTTTCAAGGTCAGCCACTCATCGCTGGGTTCAGTTGCTGGTTTCACCTCTGATACTGTGTTTTTTTGATACTTGAGCGCATCGACACCTCCACCATTCGGTTGAGCCAATCCAACAGGAACAATTTCATAAAACGCGGTCACCGTATGACCTGCACCGATATCACCAGCATCAACCTTGTCATTGTTGAAATCCTCATCTTTAAGCACGCGATTGGCGTAACCAATCAAACGATACGAACCGACTTTATCTGGATTGAACTCAACCTGAATTTTCACATCCTTCGCAATCGTGATCAGCGATCCTGTTAGGTTTTCAAGAAACACTTTGCGTCCTTCGCGAATGGTATCGATGTAGAAATAATTGCCATTTCCATCTTTGCAGATCGCCTCGAACATCGAGTCATTCAAGTTGCCCGTTCCGAAAGCGAGAACGCTCAGATAAATGTTTTTCGCCGCGCGCTCTTTGACGAGCTCCACCAACGCACCTTGACCTGTGACTCCCACATTGAAGTCGCCGTCACTCGCGAGAATAACCCGATTGACCCCACCTGCGATAAAGTTCTCCAAAGCCAATTGATAGGCGCGTTTGATCCCCGCTCC
>JANOKJ010000139.1:0-2333 GCA_031419275.1 Akkermansiaceae bacterium
CCAAAATCAGCATTAGAAAGCAATCTGAGCTCCTAGCCGTTACGCGTGGCACAATCAATTACAAACCCGTGGACGAAAACCCAGAAGACCTCCGCATCAAGCGGCTATTGGACGAGATGTGAGGTGGCCCCGAAAATCTGACCACTCAGTGGCTAAATTAAGTTATGGTGGAGGGCTGTGGCGGATACATGGGAGATTATGAATTACTAGTCAAGGTTGCTCTGCCTCCAAGGCAAAGAAGGAGGGCGGGTGTGGTCAAGCTGACATCAGCTTGCCGGGGTTTGGGGCGGGGAGCCCCATGTCGTGGCAGAGCCGAGTGGATGGGACTTTTCATGCAGCTTTGGGTGTTAGAGTCGTTGCTTCATAGACTGCCGACGGTGTCAGATTGCCTAAGTTCTCATGGGGGCGCCAGTGGTTGTAGCGTTTGAACCATTCTTCCAAGCCTTTACTCAAGGCTGGCAGCGTGGCGTGTTCTTTGAGGTAAATTTCCTCGTATTTCACGCTTCTCCACAAGCGCTCAATGAAGACGTTATCCATCCAGCGACCTTTGCCGTCCATGCTGATTTTCACTTTTAGTTGCTTCAGTTTTCCAGTCCATTCCGCCGAGGTGAACTGGCAGCCTTGGTCGGTGTTGAATATCTCCGGAGTCTTGCCTGTTGCGACCAACGCCATTTCCAATGCCTCCAAGCAGAGGTCGGTGCCCATCGTGTTGGAGAGTGACCAGCCCAGCACTTTGCGCGAGTTCCAGTCCATCACCGCACACAGGTAGGCACTGCCTCGCGGCATTGGTACGTAAGTGATGTCGGCGCACCAGACCTGATCGGGGCGGTCAATGGCGAGGTGGCGCAGCAAGTAAGGATACTTGCGGTGGCCGTTGTCGGGTATGCTGGTGCGCGGTTTGCACCAGATGGCCTCTTGGCCGATCTCGCGCCGTAGGCGTGAGATGCGTTTGCGATTCGTTTTGATGCCGTGATCTCGTTCCAGCACCGTGACGAGTCGGCGACTTCCAAGGCACGGATCTTTCATGTATATCTCGTCCAATAGCCGCTTGATGCGGAGGTCTTCTGGGTTTTCGTCCACGGGTTTGTAATTGATTGTGCCACGCGTAACGGCTAGGAGCTCAGATTGCTTTCTAATGCTGATTTTGGGATGCATTTTTTTCACCAACTCGATGCGATCCCTTACAGACCGAGTTGTTTTGACTTTTTTGTCAGCCAATCCAATTCGACTGCCTGTTGGCCAATCTTGGCATGTAGCCGCGCCCGTTCTCGCTCAAAAATTTCGGATTCTGTTTTTCCCGCTCCTGGGCCAAAGACGCTCGCGGCTCCCTGGGCCATAGTCTTTTTCCATTCAGAAACTTGAACAGGATGGATGTCAAATTCCTTGGCAATTTGCTGGATGGTATTGATGCCTTTGAGTGCCTCAAGGGCGACGCGGGCTTTAAATTCTGGGTCGTGTCTTCTTCGTTTTGCTTTCATTTCGTGTGTGTTTGGTTTGGTTTTAATGCCATTCCCTCACACCACAATCATAGCTTAGCTACTGGCCTGATTTTCGGGGGCCAGCTCAATCAGCGCGTATTTTAAGTTTCGGTTCATGGGTTTGGGTTGAGATTTAGTTTTTCCATCAGATCATGATAGAAGCGATCAGTCTTTTGGATTCTCCATAGCCACTCGGCACTGTGTGTTTCTCCAAAACCGTATCGCGCATTCATATCCACTTTATCATTAATCACCCCTTCAGTGCGTCGATCTGCTCCTACTGTTTTGGTTCTTGATGCAGTTGCATACGATGCGGATTCTGGAAAGAGGCGCAGGTGACGTCCAAATTCCGTCAAAAAGTTGATATATACCTTTGTCCCATCAGGTCGATCTGGATCATAGTCGTAGCCTGTAGTTCCAAGATTGAATGACTCAGGCTTATACTTTCTATTATTAGCTACCCAGCCAAAGTTTTCGTCAGCCAAAGCCGAATCTCCCTCAAGATAGAAATTTACTAACCTTGCGTCGTTTGTCTGTGAAATTTTTTCCTTAAATCCAAGATTCTTGGTAATAGGATCCGCATCGCCATCTGGAGTGTCTCTATCAAACTCATAGAGAGCCTCATTTCCATCAAAACACATCGCGGGGATTGCTGCGTTCAAGAGAGCATAGTTTTCAACCTGCATATTTTCTAGAAGCGCAGAACTAACAACGATATTACCCATGCTGTGTGCGGTGATGTTTCGCACATAATTTTTGTATAAGGACTGTCCCTTTTTATTAAAAAAATCATTTAGATATAGAACGCGACTGGGACGCAGCTATGGCAAGACTTGCCCTCATCTACCGCCACTC
>JANOKJ010000140.1:0-5942 GCA_031419275.1 Akkermansiaceae bacterium
GTGGCACGATCTGAGCCGCGAACCGGGCGGCAGCATCGGTATCGCGACG
This sequence comes from Akkermansiaceae bacterium, assembly GCA_031419275.1. Taxonomy (GTDB): domain Bacteria; phylum Verrucomicrobiota; class Verrucomicrobiia; order Verrucomicrobiales; family Akkermansiaceae; genus Luteolibacter. The sequence continues at coordinate 50 of JANOKJ010000140.1, forward strand.
CTCGACTTCTCCGGTGGCGCAGTCGGCTCATCCGGTCCCGGCATGGGGCTGTCTTACACCGCACCGTTGCGCAAGCTGCGCATCACTGGCGCGCCGAGAACAAAATTCTCCCAGAAATTTACCCTGCCTGAAAACCTCTGGGGCACCAAGGCCGACCTGGCATTCCTCTCCCTCGAGCACAACCCCAAATACTTGAAATACGGCGCAGAGGATCCCGCGCATATTCCCTATTATGCTTTGGGCGGCCAGTATCACCAACCGGAGAAGGATCTCAAAACCCTGCCTCGTGAAGTGTTTATCAAGAACATCTATCAACGGAACGACATGTTCCGCACTCAGGCGGGCAAGGCTCTCAGGGCAGTTGATGCTTTCGATGAACTCGAAAAACTCCTGCAAGACCCCGACCCGCGCGCGCGCCGCGCCGCACTGGACGGCATGATCGATTATAACTACTGGTTTGGCATCGGAGATAAACCCATCCCCGCCGAAAAGTTCACTCCCGCGATGGTGAAAAGCATCACGAAAATGCTCTCCGATCCCAAGGAGTCGTGGTGGGTGGTTGACGGTGCGCTGTTGGCGCTCAAGTTCGCTCCGGCCAAGGACATCCAGCAGAACTACAAGCTCATCGAGCCATGGACCAAGCACTCAGACTGGTGGCTGCGCGAGGCGGCCTTCATGGCGCTTTCAGGACTTGAAAAAGACGACGCCCTGTACATTAAAATTCTTCCTACACTGCTGAAAATCGCGACCAGCGAATACCACACCATGCCCCGCGAGCGGATGATGAATCACCTCAACGCCGTCCTGCAGCAAAAGAAACCGGAAAGCGAGGTGGGCAAACTCATCGTTGCAGGGCTAAAGACAGCCGTGACCACGAGCGAGATGAAGAGCGGTGTTCGTTCTCGCGAGGGCGCCTTCAACGTATTGGAATCTGTTAGGATTTGCCTAGAATCTAGTCCAGAAAATGCCGCAGCGCTCGCGATGCTTCTACAACCGCGTTTCGACGGCCTTGATACGAACGATATGATCCGACTCGTGGCAGCTCCAGGCGCATATCCCGCTGGGCAGCCCACAGGGTTTTTCAGCATAATGAAAAAACTGGAGTCAAAGCAACAAGACGAACTCAAGAGTATCCTTTACGACATCTATCGCCCTGAACTCCTCAAACGATACCGGGTCAAGCATAGTCAAGAACTGTTGAATACCCTCATCGACCTCGTAAAACTCAAGAATCCCACGGCAGGATGGAAGTCCATCGGCAAATTGCCACCGTCCGAGCGTGTATGGCGATTCAAGTCCTTCGATCCCATCGTGGAAAAAGACCAACTTGTCATCCATGAGAAGAGACGCATGCGTGACATTCAATTGACGGATGATTTGAAAGACTGGTTCAAACCTGAATATGACGACAGTAAGTGGAATTCTGGACGCGCGCCCGTAGGCACCGCTCTATACAATGGAAATGCTCCCAAGTTTGCTAATCAATCCGACTGGGGCAAAGGGGAATTCATCGTCATGCGCACCAGCTTCGAGTTGGATGCCGTTGACTTCGATTTCTACCGATTGAGTATCCTGACCGTTCAAGGCTTCAAGTTTTACCTGAATGGTCAATCAATCGCGGATTACGGGTGGTGGTTTGATGGTCAATTCTACTCACCTTGGGAGATTGACGTCACCCGACACTTGAAAAAAGGCACCAATGTTTTGGCGGTATATGGCAATGCGGAATATGATCAGAAAACGAAAGAACTGTTCGGCCAGATGGACTGTTTTATCGAGGGTCTAAAAATCTCTGACTTGGAGTAAAAAAATCATGAAAACAAAACTAATCCTCACCGCAGCGCTGCTGTGCGTCTCTTCTCTGGACTCCTTCGCCAAACCGCTCAAGGTATTCATCCTCGCTGGGCAATCTAACATGGAGGGGCACGCGGCAATCAGCACGTTTGACTACATCGGCAAGGATCCGCTGACGGCACCCATCCTCAAAGAGATGCGCAATCCCGATGGAACTCCACGGGTATGTGACAAGGTCTGGATGTCCTATCTAACAGGGCCTTATGATGGCAGTGCGAATGGTGAAGGCCTAGGCAAGTTGACCGCTGGCTTTGGTGCGCGTGATGATCAACCCACTAAGTTATGTGGCAAGATTGGTCCCGAGTTCACCTTCGGTATCTACATGGAAAAAGAACTAAAGGAGCCCATACTGATTATCAAGACGGCTTGGGGCGGCAGATCACTCAACACCGAATTCCGTCCGCCCAGTGCCGGGCAATACAAGCTGCCCAAGGAGATTCAAGATGTGTGGGATCAACATCCCCAAGGCGCTCACGGGGTTCCTAAGCTTGAGGAACGTAAAAAATGGCAGGATGACAAGGATGCCGCTTCGGGTGTGTTTTACCGAATGATGATCGACCATGTGAAAAAAGTTCTAACAGATCCGAAACGGGTGTGCCCGGAATATAATGAGAAGGATGGTTATGAAATTGCCGGTTTTGTCTGGCTCCAAGGTTTTAACGACTTGGTCGATGGAACGACCTATCCCAATGAGAACTATGATGAATACTCGCGCCTTTTGGCGCACTTCATCCGCGATGTGCGCAAAGATCTTTCGGCTCCGAAAATGCCATTCGTGATCGGCGTGTTAGGAGTTGATGGTGATAAGAATGTGAATTTCCGCAAGGCCATGGCCGCTCCTGCCGACATGCCCGAGTTCAAGGGCAATGTGATCGCTGTGGACACCGTTCCCTTTTGGGATAAGGACATCGAAGCAGCGCAGCCCAAGCAGGGCGAGTATAACAGCATCGTCGGCACATCGCACACATTCAAAGCAGATGGCACTCTCGACAAAGATTGGAAATGGGAAAATTACTGGAAGCCGGTTGGCAAACCTCTGCCTGAGGAACGGATCTGGCGTTTCACTACGATCAATCCCACAGAGCAGAAGGATAAGCCGGAAAAATATGACGCCAGGAGATTCCGCGACATCACCCTGCCAGCCGGGATGGAGAAGTGGTTCATGCCCGAGTTCGATGATAGCAAATGGACGGAAGGCAAAGCCCCCATCGGTAAGGGCGTCTGGAAAGACAGCGGAATCACCTTGGACAAATTTCCCTCCCAATGGGGCGATGGCGAATTCCTGCTGATGCGCACCACGTTTGAAGTGGAAGACCTCGACTTCGAATCGTTTCGCATCGCGAACTTAGCAAGACAAGGATTCCATGTTTATTTGAATGGCCATAAAATCCACACCTACATCTGGTGGCAAGACAAGCCGGTTTATGGCTCCATCGTCCTCGAAAAAGAACAGATCCAATATTTAAAGAAGGGGAAGAATGTGTTAGCGGTTTATGCCAATGATCAATATGATCAAAATTCCCCAGAGCGCTATGGCGCGATCGACATGCGGATTGAGGGCATCACCAAAGCCGACCAGAAGAAACTCGACCTCGCCTTGGAGGAAGTCCTTTCGCCCAAGGAAAGGGAGGCTCTCAAAGGCGCTTCCAATGGCGGTTATCACTATTTTGGCAGCGCAAAAATCTTTGCCCAGATGGGCAAGGCATTTGCAGAGGCGAACCTTAAACTGATCAGTCCAAACCCTTAGATCCTAGATGAAAAAGGTAGGGTCAACTGGCCTCAGTTGACCGTAGATGATCCGCATGAAATGAATCGCCAATAAGATGAATTTGAAAACCGGACCGCGTGACTTCAGCGTGCCCCGATGGAGTAGATAGTCGCGCTCTTTCATTTAGACTGCAGGCATTCAGCGTAACTCATTCATTACCCGCGTCCATTTGCCTCCCGCTCACACCGATCAAGTTAGGGAAAAGAAAACCGCGAATGAACGCGAATGAACGCTAATCTAAGATTAGTGATAACGTATTTAGAGTGGAATCGAATTAATTTCATTAAAAACTCATTTTTCTGATCCAGATGCAACGGATTCGCGTTCATTCGCGGTTAAATTTCTCTTTTTAGGCTCAATGCCGAGGTAAGAACTTTATTCATTTCTGGATAGTAGTGCCGGAACTTCGTAAGCTTTCCTGCTTGAGGGTCGCGGCTTGGCGAATAGGAATGACGTAATCGCCTCGAATCATCCAATCCATGACACGGATTCTTCCCACGCTTATATACCTCGGCCTTGCCGCGACGTTCGCTTTGGCCCGAAAAACCCGCCCGTCTGGAAACCCACCCTCCTCGTCTTTCAACCCCAATGACATGACAAGGGAACGAACAAGCTATCTTTCCCCCACTTTTCCCCGCCCTCCGGTCCGGGTCATCGGCTATTTCAGGAGCCTCTCTCCAAAAGCAAATTCCTGGCATTCATTCAAGCAGATTGAAATCCGATGAATCGCCTCAAATCCTGCTACCCGCTTTGGTTTCCCTGCCTCTTCGCCATCCTGATTGCCGCAGCCATTCCATTCTCACTTGAACGTGCAGAACAAAAATCAGCTCCGGTCACAGCAGCTACGCCAACCACTTATAATACCAACACCGCCACCGATCGTTCCAAGCTAGCAGGCCAATTTCAGTTCGACGCTCACACCATCATCGACGGCCAGCCCGATGGCTCAGAAATTCATCTGAAGGATTACTCGACAGAAGAGCTGACCCTTCAAACCACACTGGATGGCTTTACTGTGGTGCGCAGCCACTACGACGGATTTTACTACTACGCACGGCTTTCCGAGAATGGCTCGCAACTCGTGCCCACCGATACGAAAGCCACCGCCAAGCCTTCTAACGACCTGGAGCGCCACATCACCGTCGCGCCAGAAAATATCCGCCATATATGCGGTAACTCCCGCTTGCATAATGAGAATCAAGGAGGATCCAACGCTCAGTCGAATGGCAATCTGGCCCCCCTGTTAGATGGGCAGAGCATAGAGAAATCCTTGCTGTCCACTGCGCCGGAATTTTCCGCACCCATTTCCTTCGCCTACACGTCCGGCTCGGTCGGTTCCATCGGCCAGCACACCGGCCTCACCATCGTCATCGGCTTTCCCGATGACCCGGCTGTCACCGGAGACCAGTCATACCTTCCGCGCGTCGAAGGAGTGACCGGCGGCACTTCCGTGAGCTACGTGGACAAGATTAGATGAGAAGGCAGTGAGAGGCGGCGCTTGCGCGCCGTGTTAATCTACACACTGCCATGAAAACAAATATTCCATCTATTACCATCGGTCTCGATCTTGGAGATAAGAAGCACGCGTTATGCGTTTTGAACCAAGACGGAGAAATTGTCGACGAGCGCATGATGACCAATCATCGCGAATCCCTGCGACGCCTCTCGCTAAAATATCCCAACTCGCGTATTGCGATGGAAGTGGGTTCCCATAGTCCATGGACGAGTCGTTTTTTCAAGCAGTTGGGTCATGAGGTTTTTGTGGCGAATCCACGCAAGCTACGTGCTATTTACACCAGTGATCGCAAGAGCGATAAGAACGATGCACGCATGTTGGCAAAGATCGCTCGTATCGATCCAGAGTTGCTCTATCCCATTGAGCATGGCGCCGAGCAATCCCAGCGTGATTTACTACAAATTAAACTGCGTGATAACCTCGTGCGTCAACGGGTGGATATTATTTCAAGTGTGCGCTTCACCTTGAAGAGTCTTGGAATTTCTCTGCCATCGCCCAACAGCGCCTGTTTTGTCAAACGCTGCCGGACTCTGCTGAGCGGCGCTCATGAAGATCTTTTAGTAATGATCGAACCTTCATTACATGTCATTGATATGATGACGCAGAAGATCCGCGAGCTGGATAAGGCGATTGAAAATCTATGTGAGGAGAAATATCCGGCGACGAAACGTATACGCCAGATCACAGGAGTCGGATCGATCACTGCTTTGAGTTTCGTTTTGACCATCGAAGATCCCGAGCGTTTTGAGCGACCA
>JANOKJ010000141.1:0-82169 GCA_031419275.1 Akkermansiaceae bacterium
TGAAAAAGCCTCCGGGGAGCAGTGCTCTGAGCGGAGGCTTATATCCATGAAAATGGCGACCCGTAAGGGAGTCGAACCCTTCTTGCCAGGATGAAAACCTGGAGTCCTAACCGATAGACGAACGGGTCGTTAGTCGCGGTGGGGCGGAAAGAAAGCTGAGGGCTTGGTTTGATGCAAGGTTTTTTTGGGTGAATGTGATATTTTTTTCGGTATGCTTGTGGAGAAGGATGTTGAAGGGGTTTGGGGTGGATGGGAATGAGATATTTCCATGACGGGCCGGAGAACATGTTCCAGTCATAAAAACCAATCACGTAAAGGCTTGATATGTCAGTTGGGCTGTGCATTGTCGCGCCCCCGCAATGGCAGGATCGACATTTCAAGCATTACCTGGTTTCCGTGACTTCACTCCCCGTGAATGTGCGGTGCGCAACTATTTGTTCGAGACTTGGCGGAATGTGGCGCGTCGCTGTGGGTATGTGGAGTATGAAACGCCGATTTTGGAGGACACTGGGTTGTATTTGAAAAAATCGGGCGGTGAGCTTTCTTCACAGTTGTTTCGTTTTGAGGATCAGGGTGGGCGTGATGTTACCTTGCGGCCAGAAGTGACTGCGTCCTTGGCGCGGATTGCAGCTACCGAGCAGCGCCAGTATCCGAAGCCGCTCAAATGGTTCGAGATCGGTCAGTGTTTTCGTTACGAAAAGCCGCAAAAGGGCAGGGGACGTGAGTTTCATCAGTTCAACGTCGATATTCTCGGCGAGGCTGGTCCGGGGGCGGATGCGGAATTGATCGCGCTAGCGATTGAGACCATGCTCTCGTTTGGATTTGTGGAAGGAGATTTTGTGGTCCGGATCTCGGATCGGAATGCTTGGGTGAAATTTGCTGAAGCGAGAGGCGTTACGGAAGATCTTATGCCGGATTTCCTCAATCAGGTCGACAAGCTGGAGCGCGAAAAACCTGAGGTATTGACCGAGAAGCTCGCGAAGTTTGGAACGACTCTTGAGGAGGTGAAAAACTTCGTCGCGAATCCGAAAGAGGCCGAGGGCACCTTTCAGGAAATTCTCAGCGATCTCAGAGGTCGGGGATTTGGTGCATTTGTGGAATTGGATCTCTCGATCGTTCGAGGTCTGGCTTACTACACCGGAGTGGTGTTTGAAATTTTTGATTCGAAGAAATCCATGCGCGCGGTCGCTGGTGGCGGACGCTATGACACTTTAGTGAAAACCATTTCCGATGGTGCCGTGGATTTGCCGGCGACGGGATTTGCGATGGGGGATTATGTGATTCGTAACCTCATTGAAGAAACCACGCATGCAGCGATGCAGATGGAAGTCTGGTTGCAGCGCAACGCGGCAGGTTGTGAGGTTTACATGGTTATTCCTGATGAAACCGCACGTGCTCATGCTTTGGGTTTGGTCACGGCACTGCGTCGCGCTGGGATTTCTGTGGATCTTCCGCTTTCCAGCGTGAAAGTTGGTAAGCAATTTCAAGCTGCGGAGAAATGCGGTGCACGATTTGCGTTGATTGTGGATGCGGAGTTTCCATCCGTGAAAATCAAGAACCTCGGCAGCAGGCAGGAGGAAATTTGTCAGGCATCCGAATTGGTCGGATGGATCAAGCAACGTCTGAGCGAACCGGATGGACCGTTGCTGGCGTAAGAAAACATTTTAAAATTAGAGTCTAAGAATATGCGTAGTCATCATTGCAGTGAGTTGAGAGAAAGTGATTTAGGAAAAGAAGTCACATTGATCGGTTGGGTGAATTCCGCACGAGATCACGGCGGCGTGATTTTCATCGATTTGCGCGATCGTGAAGGTTTGACTCAATGTGTTTTCCGTCCAGAAGAAGGAGCGGAGGTCGCGCAACTTTCACACAGCCTTCGTGAAGAAGACGTGGTGCAGGTTATAGGCAAAGTTTGCAAACGTCTTGATGGTGCGGAAAATGATAAGATGGCGACTGGAGCCATCGAAGTCGTCGCGAGCGAACTAAAGATCGTTAACAAATCCGATGTGTTGCCTTTCCAGCTCGATAAGGAACTTTCCAACGAAGATATCCGGATGAAATACCGCTATCTCGATCTGCGTCGTCCGCGGATGAACAAGAACATCCGCCAGCGCAGCAAGATCACTTCTGCGGCACGCCGTTTCCTCGATGACACGGGATTCTATGAAATCGAGACGCCGATTCTTTCGAATCCGACACCAGAAGGCGCGCGCGATTTCCTTGTGCCATCGCGTTTGAACCCAGGTAAATTCTACGCTCTCCCGCAAGCTCCGCAGCAATACAAGCAGTTGCTGATGGTGGCGGGTGTGGAAAAATATTTCCAAATCGCCCGTTGTTTCCGCGATGAGGATTTGCGTGCGGATCGTCAACCAGAGTTCACACAGATCGATCTTGAGATGAGTTTTGTGGGACAAGAAGACATCATCACGACTGTGCAAGGTTTGCTGCGTGCCATGTTCAAAGCAGGTCTGGATATCGACTTGGCGAATGAGTTTCCAAGAATGACCTATCGCGATGCGATGGATATCTATGGTTCAGATAAGCCAGATACTCGCTTCGAAATCAAGATCACCGATCTTGCGGATGTTTTTGCAGCGACCGAATTTAAAATTTTCCGTGGAGTCTTGGATGGTGGCGGAGTCGTTCGCGCGATCAACGCCAAAGGCTTCGCTGGAATCACGACGGGTCAGATGAACCGTCTCAATGAGATCGCCGTGCAAGCAGGGCTTCCTGTGAAAAACCTCGCGTTCATCAAATTGGAGAACGGCGAATATAAGAGCCCGCTCTGGAAGATTTTCTCTGATTCAGAGAAAGAAGCAGTCACAGCAAAAATGAATCTTGAAGAAGGCGATATCGTATTTTTCGCAGCCGGTTCACGCGAGAGTGTCAGTACGATCTTGGGTCGCGTTCGTAGTGAATGCGCAGTGATGATGGAACTGCTTAAAGACAGCACGGCTTTTAATTTCTTGTGGGTCGTGGATTTCCCGCTGCTTGCTCATGACGAGGAGTCAGGACATTGGGTCGCGGTGCATCATCCATTCACCCGTCCGCATCCAGATGATATCGAGTTACTTGAAAAAGGAGACTACGCCAATGTGCGTGCTGTGGCTTATGACGTCGTTCTCAATGGCTATGAGCTCGGTGGTGGATCGATCCGAATCCACGAAAAAGATCTCCAGGCGAAAATGTTCGAAGTTCTCGGTGTGAGCCCGGAAGAGCAGCAGATCAAGTTCGCGCATATCTTGGATGCATTCCGTTTCGGCGCGCCTCCGCACGGTGGTTTGGCTCTTGGTCTAGATCGTATCGCGATGTTGGTTTCAGGTGAAGATAGTATCCGTGAGGTGATTGCTTTTCCGAAAAACAACAAGGGAGCTGACCTCATGGCACAAAGCCCATGTGAAATTGGCTTGAAGGAGTTGCGCGAAGTTTACGTGCAGAGCACTTACAAAAAGAAGACGGAAGAGCCAGCGAAGTAAGTATGATACATCATACAAGGTAGGGTATTTACCCATCTTGCAAAATGGGTTCACGGTGGAGTTTAGATCTGTGTGGGCTAGTGTGCACGAGTGGCAGATGTAAATGCACAACCGAATATAACATCCAAAAAACCTCGCGGTTGTCTTTTTAGACTGCTGCGTATGGGTTTGCTGAGTTTTGTTGTTTTATTTGGAGTGGCTGTTTGGCTCAATGGTCCTGGAGTAAGATGGTTAGGTCCCAGGATTGTTCAGCATTATTTGGAGAAGGCCGGGTTTGAGATTGATCTCAAAATTTCAGGCACGTTTTTTGGTGGATTAGATTTCTCGGATGTAGAACTGCGAAGTGATGGCTTGATTGCTAAGTTGAAGATCGAGCATTTGGATGTGGACTATGTGAGGGGTGAAATTCTTAAAGGGAAAATTCGAAATATCAAAGGTGATGGGGTGAATTTGGATATTCAACTGATAGAGAGCAAAGGAGAGTCAAAGCGGCCAGTGAATTTCCAAGAGCTTAACAAGGCACTTGCTGTGATGAGAAATCGGTTGATGCCGATGGGTTTGGATTTTCAAGACGTGGATGCGCGAGTAACTAAAAGCGGCGAACGTTTGCTAGAGTTTGAAGGAGGTGCACTTAAGCATCTTGCGGGTGAGGATCGATTCGAATTGGTTTCAGGTAAAGTGACCGATGCGACGGGAAGGAGTTCGGTATCTCAGCGCACGGAGATCCAATGGTTGGAGGATGGGTTGAGGTTAGATCAATTTGATTTATTACCAGGATTCGGCGTTCGGGATTTTGTTGTGAAATTTCCAGAGAATGGAGAGGTTGAAGTGTTGAGTCAGATTCGTTTGGAGGATGCGATGTTTGATTTGGTGGTAGAGCCTGGATTCAAAGAGGCACGAGTTAAACTCATAGAGGGAAACCTGGATTTGAAAAAATCGATGGATGGTTTCGGTTTGAAGCTGCCGCTCGCGGGTAAGGTTAATTCGTTTTCCATGGTCACTACCGATCTATATCCAAACTGGCGGCAGGGAAAAATCAGTGCGACAGGATCCCTAACAGATGCTTCTTATGCAGATTGGAATTTTCAAGCGCTCGATGTGATTCTTGATTTGGATCAGACAGGTAAGCTCACCGCGAAGTTGGATGGTGTGAGTATGAATACGAAATTCTTAATTTTGGCTACAAGTGAGACGATTAACAAGTCGGCTGAAGTATCTGTATTTCCATCGATGGAGGGAGACATAAAAATTCAAAGAGCTACGGAGTTCTTCGTTGCATTGCAGCAAAAGTATAATTGGAAGATGGATTTTTCGCGCTTTCCAGAGAGTGAGCTAAGCGGAAAATTGAAATTAAATCTTGATGGTGGATTTAAGTCGGTGGCGGGGGATTTGAGTTTGGATGCGCTCGATCCAAATGTGGTTCCGGTTCGGTTGATCGCTGATTATTCCGACAAGCAACTCAACATGAAATCATTCACCGCTGAGGGTCTGGATATTTCGGGTTATTATCATTTCGATCGTAAGACTTATGAAGAGCATACTGAATTTGAAAGTTTCAGGACTGAAATCATGAGACCTTGGGTTGAAGGTATGGGATTTGAGTGGCCGGGATCCGGGCTAATGAATGGTGTCTGGAAAGGATCGGGAGATTTCAAGAATAGAATACATAAAGGGAAAACCTCAGACTTTTCGGTAGAGTGGCAGGCACGTGGAAGACCCTTAGTCAGTGGAAGTGGAGAGTTCGAATACGCATGGCCGGGGGATATTATGGTAGGAGGTTGGGTAATCAAAAGTGAGGGTCAGCAAATTGAGTTAGATGCGTCGATCCACGAAAACTTGCTGACTCTGAGTTCTTTTAAGTGGTTCGATGGAAAGGATCAGATAGCGATTGGTAGTGGGAAAATTTCTCTGCCGGAGAATGTCAATGAGCTGAAATCCTGGATTTCGAGAGATGAGGGGGTTCTGGATTTTAAATTAAAGTCAGAAGTGATAGCGCTCTCGAAGCTCAGGCCATGGGTAGGTGGTTTTGAGCAGTTAGATCCAGCTTCAACGGGAGAGGTGGAGATTGAGTTGAGTGGGGGATTCGCGTCTCCTGAGGTGAAAGCGAGTTTGTGGTTGAGAGATATTAAATCTGTGGACAAGCCTTCTTTACCCAGTGCGGATGTGGTGGTGAATTTTCAAACCAAAGATGGATTGGTAAACGCAGATGCAAAAGTTTCGGTTGAGGATTATCCGCCAGGTAGCTTTGTAGCATCGATGCCATTCCTTCCCAAGAAGTGGGTCGAGCAACCCGGGAGTTTTGAAGCGGAGAAGATTAAAGGAAAGCTACTGTTACCAAGATTAGAGCTTTCGAGAATTCAGGCACTGATCCCACAAGCGAAAGAAGTCTCAGGGAAGATAGACGGTTATGCCGATATTTCGGGTACGGTTGGCAGCCCTATAATCATGGCGAACTTAGACCTCAGTAACGGTCGGGTGCGTCTGAAGAGCAAGGCTATACCCGATTTCGAGGGGGTTAGTTTAAATCTGAAATCGGATCTGAAGCAGATCAAGATCAAGGGTTCGGTTAATGATTTATCCGGTGGAAGTATCAATTTGGATGGCTCGTTGGATTTCAATAAGGAGCTGGGACTGAATGGCAGTCAGATCGATTTTAATGTTAAAGGCAGAGGTGTGCCGTTGGTGAGAAATGAGTATTTGATCATGCGGAGTCATATGGATTTTAAGGTGAAGGGACGGCTGGATTCGGCCCGGGTCAGCGGGGAGATTGGAATCATCGACAGTATTATTTATAAAGACCTAGAGTTTATTCCGATCGGCAAACCGTTTTTGGAACCCAAGCCCGCTAAACTACCTGCGGTGCATGTGGTAAATAATTTTGAGGAAAAAGTGCCTGTAATTTTCAGAAAATGGACCGCTGATGTTTCTGTAAAAACGGTCGATCCGATATTGATACGGGGAAATCTAGGCGAAGGCGAAATTGATGTGGCTGTTGGTATTAGTGGAAATCTAGGCGATCCGATCCCTAAGGGTTATGCGAATATGCGTAACGCGTTGATTCGTTTGCCTCTAACGAAGTTGCGGGTGAGTAAAGCGGTTCTGACTTTCAATGAGGCTACGCGATTTGATCCAAGTATTGAGATACGAGCCAATGCGGACCCACGGCCATATCAAGTGGATATTTATGCATACGGCAGGGCATCGGATCCGCAATTAGTTTTGGCTTCACAACCACCATTGCCGAAAGAAGAGATTATGACTTTGCTGGCCACGGGGACAACATCTGCGGGCTTGGAGAATTCACAGCTAGCGGCTTCTCGAGCTACTCAGTTGTTGATCGAAGAACTGAGACGAGGAAGATTCCGCTTTGGTAAACAGCTCCGTCCCATATTCAATTTGTTAGACGAAGTGAATTTCAGTATCGCGGAGCCAGATCCTTATAGTTCTTCTACTTACAATACAGCAACCGTGAAGCTGAGTAGACGTTGGTCGGTATCTGCTGGAGTAAATGAGGAGGGTAATCAGAGAGTGATGACAACATGGAGGTTCAGTTTCAAATGATTCGATCGATCCCGACATTTCTTGGCTTAATAAACTTCCAGCGGTTGGTATTGAGTTGGATCTTCATATTAAGCGTTGGATCGTTAAACGGGGAGACGCAAATCGATATTCGTGGAATCGAAAGTGCCACGAATGGAGAAATTTTAGAATTGCTGGCCGGTCGGTTGGTTTATGTTCGGGAGAAACCTGCAAGTGCGTGGCGAGCAAATGATGCGGCGTATATGGTTGAACAAATTTTACGAAACGATGGCTATCCAGAAGTCGAGGTAAGTGGGGAAATGGTTTCTAATAATCGTATTTTGTTATCAGTGAAAGAAGGGGTGCGGAGGACATTGGGAAATGTGGAAGTTGAAACTGAGGGAGAAACGGAAACTTTGGTGAAGTTGTTCAAGATGCCATTTGAAAAGCGATCTATGATGAAGCAAGGAGAGATCCCTTATCGCGAAGATCATGTAGTGGAGGGCTTGGACTTTGTGCTTAGCCAATTGAAATCTGAGGGCTACTGGCAAGCTGATGTGAGCCTCACTTCTACCGATATTGATCCTGAAACTGGGAAAATGAATATTAAGCTGAAGGTTCGCCGAGGAACCCGATTCAAAATGGCTACGCCAGTCGTGGATAGTCCAGACGGGCGAGGAGTCCAACGGTCAGCGACCACATGGGAACCGTTTGTTGGAAAATGGGCGACAACGGAAACGATCAATCAGCTCAAAGCGGCTATGGTCGAGGCTTTCATTAGTCGGGGTTATCCGGATGCGGATATTATCATGGCCAGTCGTTTGGGAAATGAACTCTATTATACCAATTTCCGGATTGAGCTCGGAACGCGAGTTAAGCTTTTAGCGGTGCAGTCAGAGGGTTTAGAGAAAACCAAACCCGGGCGAATCGACAAGATTGTACAGCCGTTAGTAGGTGAGTGGTATGATGAAGCGGCGATGAATCAGACGGTTCGTGATTTATTAGCGACTGGCGCATATCGTTCCGTGCGGGTCGAGACCGAACAGGTGGCGAATAAAGGCATCAGTGCGACTTTGCATTTTGAGGAAACGAAAGCGAGGGAGATTACCCTTTCCGCTGGTGTTGGATCATTTGACGGACCGCTATTTCGATCAATGTATACGGATCGGAATTTTCTAGGTGAACTTAGGGCGTTAACGGCTGGTTTTGAAATCAACGCTCGCGGTTTGTTAGGGGAGGTGAAGCTTGCAGATCCTTGGTGGAGAGAAAATACATCTCGTGAATTGAGATGGTATGCGATGAACAAGTCATATGAAGGTTATGCAACTTTAGAATCTGGTGTGGAGAGTCGGTGGAAATGGGATCTGAATGATCATTTCTCATTGGTATCTTTGTTAGGATATTCATTTGTAAACGTTGAAGAGGAAGGATTACCAACGGCTTTACTTGGCGATAACGTCTACAGTCATCTGAGAATAGGAATGATTCCAGCTTGGGACTATCGGGATAATGCGGTCATTCCCACCAAGGGATGGCATTTGAGTTTTCCGACACAGCTTGGAGTGGCGGCAGGGGAAGAAAGTAATGGATATCTGAAGCTGGGGGTGGATGGAGCGTGGTATTATCCCATCAATAAAATGTATCAGTATGGAATCGGTGGTTCGTTGCACTGGGTTATTCCATCGGGTGATATCCAAGATTTGCCCATTGATTTGCGGGTGTTTAACGGAGGCTCTCGGAGTGTAAGAAGTTTTCCTGAAAGGGAACTTGGTCCGAGTTTCGCTGGCGATCCATACGGCGGGAGTATTAGTTGGGCGATTCAGAACGAGCTCAGTCGTCCTATAGTTGGACCATTGCGTTTGGTTAGTTTCATCGATGCGGGGGGGCTTTCTGGTGATTACAAAGGATTGCTTGAGGGTGGGCTGGAGATAGCAGCGGGACTTGGGTTACGAGTCAATTCACCCATCGGTCAGATCAGATTGGAGTATGGTCATAACATGACTCAAGACAGAGGGGAGCCTATTGGCACATGGCATTTTGCTATCGGAACCACGTTTTGATCGCGTGATTTCTTAGGTAAATATCAAACTATTTTCTTTCCTAAGAAGAAGTGATGTTGACGCGTTCGCTGTATAGGTGGGTGTTTATACCTGCTCTAACAATAAATCCAACATCATGAGCTTACATATTAAACTTAGCAAAGAGGCCGAAGCTGAATTCCAAAGGCAAAAAAGGAATTCAAGTATTCTCTCTGTTCTCATTTCTGTATCGTTAATCGTATTGATCTTTTTAGTGATGGGATATTTCTTATTGCCTATTATTATTCAAAAGCCTGAGGCCGAAATCGTTTGTATCTATTATCCGGACGATAAACCGGATAAACCTGTGCCGCCTAAGATAAAGAATTCATTACGTGGAAATCCTTCGGCTCCTTCATTTACTGCTAACAACGCGATCGTATCGCAAACTCCTTCAGACATATCGATTCCAACTGTAGATGTGGATGTGAGGGCTCCGGGATTTGGTATGGCAGAGGATGGATTTTCTTTGGGAGCCGGTGATTTCACCGGTAAATTTGGTGTTGGGGATAAGGGCAAATTCGAAGGAATTGATGTGGGTATCTCAAAACGCTGCTCGAAGCCAGATAGGATGAATCGGCTTAAGGAAACTGGAGGTAGAGTCGAAGCAGAGGAAACGGTTGAGCGCGGACTGGAATGGTTGAAAGCAAATCAGAATTCGGATGGCTCATGGTCTAACAAACATGTATCGGCGATGACAGGATTTGGAGTTCTTGCATATTTAGGAAGATGTGAGACCCCGATCTCTAAGAAATATGGTGACTCTTGTTTGAGTGCGATTGTCTACTTGGTTGATCTTGGAATGAAGAATGACGGCAAGCTCGCTAAAAACACTGCTGATAAACATTGGCCTTACGAACACGCGATTGCGACTTATGCTTTATGTGAGGCGGTTACGTTCTGTGAGCAGATAAAATTCACCATTCCGAATTTAAAAGAGGTCACACAAAAATCGGTGAATCTCATCATTGAGAATCAGCATGAAAAAAGCGGGGGCTGGGATTACGCATATGACACGCAGGGGAATCGTGGCGGAGATTTATCGATCGTGGCATGGCATATTCAAGCGCTGAAAGCCGCCTCACATACAGATCTTGAAATCAATGGTTTAAAAAATGCTCAGTCCAGAGCGATAAAGTATGTGGAAAACCTGCAAGGTGATAACGGTGGATTTGGTTACACAGGCAAGCCGGGTGGTGAGGCTTATGCAAAGTTGACGGGTGCGGGTGTGCTTTCCTTGCAGATGTCAGACAAGAATCACGATTCTTCGATTCGAAAAGGTGCCAAACACATTCTGGAGCTATCGAAGTTTGATTATGACGGAAAGGATTCCAATCTCTACGCTCATTACTACGAATCTCAGGCGATGATGGCCCGTGGTGGTTCGGAGTGGAAAAAATACAACGAGATGTTTCAAGATCAGTTGATCAACTCCCAGAACCCTGATGGAAGCTGGAAAATTCCGGGTTCAGGATCGGCCTACGCCGATTCACATTACCGGACCTGCCTCAATATTCTGATGCTGGAAGTTTACTATCGCTTCCTTCCCGGAACCGGTAAGCTGTGATTTGTAAAATTCCCGTTGCGTTTGCGCGGGAAGGCAGTTAAACCGCTGGCGCATCGCATAGCGATCGCCGGCTTAGCTCAGTTGGTAGAGCAACTGATTTGTAATCAGTAGGTCAACGGTTCGAATCCGTTAGCCGGCTCCATTTTTTTATTCACAAGTGTGTGGTTTAAAACGAACAGATTTATCATCGCGATCTTAACCTGCCTTCTGTGCTTGGTGCTTGGATGTGAGAAATCGCAAAAGGAAGTCCCTAAAGCGGTGGCGGTGAGTCTGGATGGATCGATGGAGGTCGCACTGATGACGTTTAATTTGCGTTATGAAAACAAACAAGAAATAGGCAAGCGAGCGTGGAGGAATCGAGTGGTGGGGATTGTTGGGATGTTGCAAAGGGAGAAAGTTGAGATTTTAGGAATCCAAGAAGGACTACATGGGCAGGTTGCGGACTTATGGGCGTCGTTGCCAAATTTCGGCTTCGAGGGTGTGGGTCGAGATGATGGAGAGAAACGCGGTGAATACACGGGCATCTTTTATCGGAAAGATCGATTTGAGGCTGATCCAAAAAAACGTGGCTCAATCTGGCTTTCCGATACTCCTAATAAAGCAGGTTCTAAGAACTGGGGGAATTCGTATCCGCGGATGGCGACTTGGGTTCGATTGTTAGATCGAACCAGCGGACAAGCTCTTTGGGTGGTGAACATTCATTTGGATCATATGCATCAGCCATCTCGAGAAAAGGGCGTGAAGCTATTTGCGCAAAAACTTGCCGAGATGAATCCCGATTCTGAACCCGTGGTTTGGATGGGGGACTTCAATGCAGGTGAGTGGAATCCGGCGGTTCGTTATATAGCCGATGGTATTCCAGCCAACGGATCGACCAAACCGTTTCCGAGTTTGATGGAAACTTATTATCAGTTGCATCCAAAGGACAAGGCACGAGGGACTTTGCATTTCTGGATGAGCGATCCGAATCGGCAGTGGAAGGTGGATCACATTTTCGTATCCAAGCAGGCGAAAGTATTGGAAGCGAAGATTGTGAAGAGCGGAGAGCCGTATTTATCGGATCACTTTCCAGTGAAGGCGCGAGTGGTTTTTAAGAAGAGTGAAGAGTGAAAATTTGAGATTTAGAGTTTAAATTTTAGAGTTTAGCGTTCCCTCGGTGACTCCTAGTTTTTCGGTGGCGTGGATTTGGGTGAGGAGTTGCTCGGGGGTGATTTTTTCTGAGAGGAGGTTTTGGTAAGCGGTGATGGTGGAGATGGCGGC
This sequence comes from Akkermansiaceae bacterium, assembly GCA_031419275.1. GTDB lineage: Bacteria > Verrucomicrobiota > Verrucomicrobiia > Verrucomicrobiales > Akkermansiaceae > Luteolibacter. The sequence goes on from JANOKJ010000141.1 coordinate 11,901, forward strand.
GTCGTGGGATTCGTCGAGGAGCTCGATGCGGAAGTTGCGTAGGCCGGAGGTGAGGAGTTGTTGGAAGAAGCGCGCGCCGGTTTGGGCGCGACCGTTGAACAAGGTGTTGCGGCAGCCGACATCGGCTTGGAGACGATGGAGTTGGCCGACGCGGTCTTTAAGATGAACGACGTGTTTTTCGCAGGGACGGCCGCAATCTTTGTAGGTGGTGCCGGTGCTTAGGAAAGTGCAGAACACGCAATGCTCCATATGAAACATTGGCATGTGTTGGTGAAGAGTGAGCTCTAACCAATCGGTTGGAGTTTTCTCTAATAGGTCAAGGACTTGGGAGATGTTGAGATCGTAGGAGATAGTGAGTCGATCCAGATTGGCATTTTCCTTGAGGAGCTTCGCGGTGAGGGGGTTTGCAGCGTTGAGTGAAAAATCGCCGATTTTGATGATGTCGTGGTGATCTTTGAAATGATGTAGGGCAGCGAGGTTTCTTAGTAATAGGCCATCAGCTCCCATGCGTTCGATCATTTTGAGGTAACCAGTCTCGCCGCTTTTGATGATGCGCGGGGTGGCCAGTATAATTTGAGATTTGGAATTTGAATTTTGAGATTTGAAAATTTCTACGGCGTCTTTGTAGCGACGTGGGTCTTCGAAGTCGCAGTAGATTTGTGCGGGCGAGCAGGAGATCGCTGCTTCGAGTTGATCGATGGTGCGGGTGAGGACGGAGAGTTTTGGTGAGGAGGTGATTGGTAGATCGGATATGGGGGGGAAGAGGGATTCGATCGAACCAATTGATTGACGATTGTTGATTGATGATCCGACTTCGCCAAGGCTACGACGGACAAGTTGTTGATTTTTGATTTGTTCAAGATTTGAAATCAGATCCCGGCGTAGTTGATTTAGTGCGGAGATGGCGAGGTGGCAGTCTCCTTCAATTTGATTTTCGAGTGAGGTGAGTTCGTAAGGGGTATCGCCGAGACGAGAGAGTTGAGCGGTAAGGACTTCAGTGGTGATGGGTTTGTTGGAGGCTTCTGTTAGGTGGATGCTTGAAGAAGCGGTGGAGAGAGGGACAGAATGTCCCTCAGACGGACTGGAGCAGAATGCTCCAGCTACAAGGGGTTCTCCTGCTTTTCCTGAAACGATGAGATGCAGCGGAGTTTTGTGCTGTTTGGGTTTGGCGTTTTGCCAGAATTTGCGGATGGAAGACTCGAGTGCGGGGTCGGAAGTTTTATAGAGGGTGACTCCTGGTCGGATGCGATCGAAATTGATGCCAGAAAAATTCCGGTGGAAGATGATCCTATCGTTTTCGATTTTCCAAATCGATGCGCCTTGTTCGAGGTCACGGTTCTCACCGGCATCGAAGACGATTCCATCGCCTGCTTTGAGTGGAGGAGTTTGTTGGGATGGAGGGGTGTCGAGACGGATCCATCCGTTCTGTGCTTCGATGATGGTGCCGAGAAATGGTCCGCGTTTTTTTCCGAATTTTCCGTGGGTGAGGTATGGGTGGTTGGTTCCAGCGAGCCAACCGGTTGTTAGACCGCGGGAGAAGGTCATTTCTAGTTCGTAGCGGTCTTGTGCAGTGATTGGAGAAGTTTCTTTGCTGCGAGACGCAGCAATCACGGCCTGCGGCGAGACGCCGCAGCTACACGCATCAATCGCTTTGCGATAGACGCGGGTGACGGCGGCGACGTATTCGGGGGTTTTGAGTCGGCCTTCGATTTTGAAACTCACGACACCTGCCTTGATCAGATCGGGGATGAGATCGACTGCGGCGAGGTCCTGAGGTGAGAGCAAGTAACGATGTTCGCCGAGGTCTTGGACGATGCCATCGACGATGATTTCGTAGGGCATGCGGCAGGCTTGAGCGCATTCGCCGCGGTTGGCGGAGCGTTGGCCGAGGGATTCAGATGTTAGACATTGGCCGGAGTAGGCGACGCAGAGCGCGCCGTGGACGAAGACTTCGATTGGAGTTTCTAGTTGGAAGTTGGAAGTTTTCAGAGAAGAAGTGAATTTTTCGATCTCTTTGATGGAGAGTTCGCGTGAGAGGACGGCGCGCTCCATGGGGAAGAGGGTTTCGAGAAAGGCGAGACCTTCGGGGGAGGTGATGGTCATTTGGGTGGAGGCGTGGAGCTCGACGTTTGGGATGATTTCACGCGACATTTTTGCGAGACCGAGATCCTGGATGATAAGGGCATCGACTCCTGCTTCACCGACGAGGCGTAGTTGTTTTTCTGCGGCTTCGATCTCGTTCGTGAAGATCAAGGTGTTCATGGCGATGAAACCTTTGACGCCGTGTTTGTGAAGGTAAGCCATGAGCTCAGGGAGATCGGCTTCGGAAAAGTTGTCGGCGCGGAGACGGGCGTTGAATTTGGGAAGACCGAAGTAGATGGCATCGGCGCCAGCGGCGACAGCAGCGCGGGCGCAGTCCCAGTTTCCGGCGGGTGAGAGGAGTTCGGTCATGTGTGATGGAGTGTAAAAGATATTTCAGGTATTCGCAACCATTGCGCGAAGATGGGGTATTTGCCTTCGGAAAGGGTTCCTATCTTAAGTAAGGCGAAAGAAAGCCGGAGTATTCAGGAGGCAAGGTAATTGTTACATGTGCAGGGTTTATCGAAGGAAATATTGGAGATTGTGCTCAGTATGTGGATTTGGGATATGAAGTAGTTGATTGAGAAATCTGATCACGCGTGTATTCAAAGCAGGTATCACTTACACAATACAGAACATGGTCAGACACATTGCATTATTTCAGTTTAAAACGGAGATCACCCAAGAGAAGATTGACGAATGTTTCGTCGCACTTCAGGGCATGATGGGACGGATTCCAGGGATTGTGGGATTTGAGCATGGTCCTTACGAGAGTCCCGAGGGACTGAACGAAGGATTCACGCATGGTTTCATCATGACTTTCGACAGTCCGGAAAGCCGCGATGCCTATTTACCGCATCCTATCCATGAAGCGGTGAAAGATATCGTGGTGCCATGTTTGGAAAAGGTTGTGGTTTTTGACTTTAATTTATTATGAAATATCTACTAATCGGTTTGTTGGGCTTAGGCGTATTGCATGCCGAGCCGGTTTCGTTGTTTGATGGGAAAACTCTATCAGGTTGGGAGTTTCCTGAAGATGAGGAAAAATTTTGGAAAGTTCAGGACGGAGCGATCACGGGTGGATCCCTTGAAGAAAAGGTTCCGAGGAATTTGTTTTTGGTGTCGGCGAAGTCTTATGAAAACTTTGACCTGACGTACAAGCTGCGTTTGGTGAAAGGTGAGGGTTTTCAAAACTCTGGGATGCAGATCCGCAGTGCTCGTGAGAAAGAGCGCTCGATGAAGGGTTATCAGGTGGATGGCGGGATTGGCTATTGGGGGGACTTGTATGATGAGCATCGCAGGGCGAAACTTTCAGGGGCTAAAGATCCGGCGGCATTGAAAGCGGTGGCGAAAGATTGGGATTGGAATGAATATCGCGTGCTATGTGAAGGAACGCGAATCCAGGTTTGGATCAACGGAGTGCAGGTCACGGATTTCACGGAAAAGGACAACACGATTCCAGCTGACGGAATGTTAGGTCTGCAGGCGCACAGTGGTGGAAAATTTCTGGTGCAGATCAAGGATGTGATGATGAAAGAAATGCCGCCAACGCCAAACTCGGCGAAGTGGGCGGATGTCAAAGAGACAGCCAAATCTGCACCAGTTAAACCCGCACCAGCAAAAAACCAAGCGCCTGCTGGGGCGCTTTCACCAGAAGAGGAACTCAAAAGCTTCAAAGTCCCCGAAGGATATACAGTGGAGTTGGTTTCTTCTGAAAAGCAGGGCACTGAGAAGCCCGTTACTATAGCCTGGGATAGGCATGGGAAGATGTGGACGATGACGGCTACCGAGTATCCTTTGGATGCGAATGAAAATGCTGAAGCGGCTAATGCTCTTTATGCGGCGGGAGGAAAAGATCGCATTCTAGTTTTCGATGACCCGAATTCCAAGGGTGTGCAGACGCCGCGCGTGTTCGCGGAGGGGCTTGTTATTCCACTTGGAATTCTTCCAATGATGGATGGCGTGTTGGCGCAATATGGCACGCAGATTCGGCGCTACATCGACGATAACAAAGACGGTAAGGCGGATCGTTTTGAGGTCGTGTTAGAGGGTTTTGGAATTCAGGACTCGCATCTTTTTGCGCATCAGTTTGAGCGCACGCCGGGCGGTTGGATTCATCTTGCGCAGGGAGCTTTCAACTCCTCCAAGGTGAGTCGGCCAGGTGGCTTGAAATTTGATGATGGTATGGGAAGCGTGACGTTTAACAATTGCAAGCTGGGTCGGTTCAAACCGGATGGCTCGCTTTTCCAAGCGCAAACGGGCGGTCCTAACAATATTTGGGGTTTGGTGATTTCACGAACTGGCGAGACCTATATTCAAGAGGCGAATGACGGAGGAAATCCGGTGATGGAGTTTGTGACGGGATCGCATTACCCGACTCCGTTCGGTCCTCGCATGAGGGAAGACGCACCGATTCAGCCAGCTTCCTTGAAGGGCAGTCAGATGGGTGGCACAGGCTTGAGCGGACTTGCGCTGGCAGAGGATGAAGGTTCGCCGTTTGCGAAAGATTTCGCTGGAAAGCAGATCTTCTACATTCCGAATCCGATCACCTCGAAAATCCAAATTGTCACCATGATCCGCGATGCGAAAGGTCATCCGACCTACGAAAAGGGACCGGATTTTATGCTGACGGATGACAAGAATTTTCGTCCGATTGCCGCGCACTTCGGACCCGATGGCTGTTTGTATGTGGTGGATTGGTATAACAAAATTATTTCACACAACGAGGTCGCGAGAGCGCATCCGGATCGTGATAAAACGAGTGGTAGAATTTGGAGGATACGTCACAAAGATCAAGCGGTCGCGCCACGTGTGGATTTAGCGAAGCTCGATGGGCCGCAATTGTTAGCTCAACTTGGCGGACCAAACGCCCGCACTGCTGCGATGGCGTGGCATGAGATCGTGGATCGAAAAGAAACGAAGTTGGCGCCGGATTTGAATATGATTTTGAGTGATTCAAAAGCATCTGATGCAAAGCGTCTCGGAGCGCTGTGGGCATTGGAAGGATTGAAAGCAGTCACTCCAGATCTGTTAGTGAGTTTATCGAAATGTCCTCAAGCGACCTTTCGGCACGAAGCCGCACGCATCGCGGGTGAGTGGTCTCTTCCTGAGTCAGATTTCCTAAAGGTGATGGAGGCGTTGAAAGACGATCCGCATTTCCGAGTTCGTGCTGCGGTGATCAATGCTGTGCGTTTACATCGTGCAGCGACACCGGCGATTGTTGCTATTGCGGCCGGGTATGCAAAAGCGCCGCTGCAAGGAAAAGATCGCGATGGGTATGATAGAGAATTTGAGAGATATTTAGTGCGTTGGGCAATGTCGTCACACCCGGAACAAACGGATAAAATGATGACCGAGATGAAATTGTCGGATGAGGCATCTGCGCTTGCAGCACGTTCTTTCGAGGGCGAAGCGGCGGCGGTGATGTTGGTAAAGAATTTGGAAAAAATGAAGCGCTCTCCGACGGCGCAGGAACTAGGGATGCTCGCAAAGCACATTCAACAACCCACGATTCAAGAGGGGTTGAAAAAGCTGTTAGGCGCGAAGGAACAAAGACAAACGTTGTTGAGTTCGTTGCTTCAGGTCGATGCTTCAGTCGCGGCCATTCCGGATTTTGTTGCGGCTGTCGGCGATGCCTGTGAGGCGTTGTTACAAGATTCCAGAAATCCTGAGAACGAACGCTTGGTTGTGGATGTTGTTCGCAGATTCAGGATTTTAAAACTCGGTGAAGAAGTTCGCGCATGGACGTTTTCCCAATCCAGAAAACCTGATGAACTCGCCGTCGGTTTGGCAACTTTGCGTGAAATCAAATTCTTGAAAGCAGCCGATTACCAAAAGTTGTTGGATCATGCCGAAGATATCGTGAAGCGCGAGGCTGTGACAGGATTTGCATCGATGCCAGGGCCGGAAGTCATCGATGTTTTCTCAAAGCGTTGGGCGACGTTGCCAGGTGCTTTGAAGTCGATTGCGCGGGACGGGATGACGTCGAATAAAGTTCAAGCAGAAGCTTACACGAAAGCATTGAGTGAGGGTAAATTTGGACAGGTCGATGGTTCCTCGGTGGAAAAAGTCTCTGCTGTGTTAGGTCAGGATCACCCTGCTGTTGCTGCATTGCTTAAATCACAGGAAGGCTTGCTGAAATCGGTGATCCGGTTGTCGGGTAATGGGAAGGATAGGCTTCTTACAAATGTTACGCTTAGCGGCGCTTTCACGGTGGAAACTTGGATCAAGCTGGATGCAAAAATTGACAATGAAGATGGATTGTTAGGTAAAAAAGGCGGTGCCGATTTTAATTTCTACGGAGGTCAACTTCGGGTTTATGGCGGCCCTGGGTTGGGTGATTTGGCTAGTAGTAAGCGAGTTTTCAAGGCTGATGAATGGATTCATTGTGCGATCACCCGTGATGCGGAGGGCAAGTTTACGATCTATCTCGATGGTGAGGTGGATACCGCAGAAGGAAAAGCCAGCGCTGCGACATTTACGGGTCTTAATCTGGGTGAGACCAATGTGGGATATGGATCAAGCGCAACGTATGATGAATATCGAATCTGGAATATTGCTCGTACAGCAGAAGAGATTCGTACAGATTTCCGCACAGATTATTCAGGGGTTGAATTGCCGAAAAGTTTGGTTCTGAGATTGACCGGAAAAGATCTTACGAAAGTGAAAGCTGAAGGAAAGGTTGTCGCAGTTTCGGTTTCGGATTTTCCGGCATTGCTGACGACTCAACAGAGAGATCTAAATGAGGCAAAATTCCGCCGCTTTGAGGGATTAGCGAAGAAAACTGGGGATCCAGCAAAAGGCCGTGCTCTGATGGAAGCGAGTTGCCTGATCTGTCATCAGGTCAGTGGAAAGGGGATGGCTATAGGTCCCGATTTGAGCGGAGCGGGTGCAATGGGGATCGAGTCGTTGTTGAGAAACATCCTGACGCCTAACGAACAGCTGGAAAGCGGCTACTACCGCCACGATGTCCGGCTGGCGAATGATACCGTGATCAGTGGATTCCTTGCGGGGGAAACGGCTGATTCGCTTAAAATCCGCCGGATCGGTGCGGATGAGTTGGTGATTCAGAAAAAGGACATTTCGGCGCACGATATTTCCAAAAGATCTCTGATGCCAGAAGGTTTGATTGATGGTTTCACAGACCAACAGGTGAGCGATCTATTCTCCTATCTCAATACTCTCAAATAACTGCGACAGATCGATAACAGGCGATTCTATGAGCCGAATCGATGGGAAAATGCCATCACAAGGCTTTACGGATGGAGAAAATTAGTTAGTCTGCGCCTCAAGTTTTATCTCTCGATGCGCATTTCAACGATTAAATTATCCTATCAGCCGAGCATGAAGTCTCTAGTCTTGGTCTTTGTGTCTTGTTTATTGGCTGCTTGTTCTTCGTCGAACTTCCAGAGTCAAATGGTGTCAAATCCGCCAGCGGGTTCGGTCACCCCATTTCCAGATGTATTGAACGATGCCGGTGAGCCTGTGAATCGCGGAATATGGGTGGTTAACGAAGGTCTGCTAGTGGGGATAATTCATCCAACAGCCAAGGTTTACCGCACTGTGGTGCCGACCCGTGCTCGTGAATCGATTCGCGATTTTGGACGCAACGTCACTTACCCAGGGCGGGTGGTGAATCACATGTTGCAGGGTCGTTGGGACGGAGCGGGGGATGAAACGAAGCGTTTTGTCACGAACACCACGGTGGGTGTTGCTGGATTTTTCGATCCTGCGACCAAGTGGAATATTCCTAAATCCGATGCAAACTTCGGCCAAACCTTTGGAACATGGGGCTGGAAGCAAAACAGTTATGTGGTGTTGCCATTTTTTGGACCGAGTGATGATCGCAGCGCGGTTGGACTCATTGGGGATAAACTTTCGGAGCCGCTCAATTACTACCCGCCGTATGATATGGCATCTCCGGCGGTCACATACAATCAACTGACAGATCTTAGTGAGGAAGCGAAGCGCCTGCTTCAAATAGATGCAGATTCGTATTCGTCTGCAAAGATCGCATGGTCATACGCCAAGAAAGATGGTCTGCCGGATTTGCAAACGCGAGGGTCAATCGATCTGCCAACCTTGCAGACATTTGGTGCGGTCAAGTTTGGTCCGAAAGATCCTAAATTTTTGTCTCAGAGTCGCGATATGACTGTGAAAATCCCTGCGACGGGTCGCAAAATGAAAAGCACCTACTGGTTGCAGCCAGGGCCCGCGCCGTTGGTTTATATCAATCCAGGACTCACATCGCATCGGCTTTCCTCAATGACTTTGGGTTTAGCTGAACAGTTATACAATCATGGCTATTCTGTGGTGGCCACAACCAGTGTGTTTCATCCGGAATTCATGAGCACGGCATCGACTTCTGCCCTGCCTGTCTACCCAACAGTGGATAGTCACGACCTGTGGATGGGTATCACCGAGACAGATCGTGCGTTGGTTGAAAAATATCCAGATCGTTTCACCAAACGTGCCATGTTGGGCACTTCGATGGGTGCATTCATGACACTGCGCATTGCTGCTAATGAGAAAGAATCGAAATCCGAGCTGCTCAAATTCGATCGATACGTGGCGATTAACATGCCTGTGGAAATCACGTATGGATTCAAAAAGTTAGATGGCTATGTGAATGCACCATTGAAATGGCCTGAAGCAGAGCGTCAGGCACGCATCAACAATACCATGCACAAAGCGGGCTATGCCTTGTTGAACAAGAAACCAACACAGCAGCAGGTTTTATTTGATGGTGAAGAATCGAAATACTTGATCGGATTGGTTTTCCGTATCGGTCTTCGGGATATTATTTACGACAGCCAATCGAGAGAAAACTTCGGGGTTCTTAGAACACCTGTCTCTAGCTGGCGCAGAGAGCCTGTGTATGACGAGATCTTGGATTATTCCTTCAATGATTACTTTGAGCGATTCGCCGTTCCTTATTACAAACAAAAAGGAATCAGCGCGGATAAGCTTGAAAGGGATGCAGATCTGAGAGCGCAAGAGAGTAAACTTCGTGCTCAATCTAAAATCCGCGTGATCACCAATCAGAATGATTTCTTGCTGAGGTCATCAGACGTCGCTTGGTTGAGATCCACTTTCCCAGCATCGCGCCTAACCATTTTCCCAGAAGGTGGACACCTTGGAAACATCGGAGATGAAAAAGTCCAAAAGGCGATTTTGAAAAGTTTGGATGGATTAAAATAAAGCGACTACATGAACATAGGCATACCTAAAGAGATCAAGGCACAGGAAAACCGGGTAAGCATGATCCCGGGATCGGTTGCCGATCTTGTGAAGCGTGGGCATCGGGTTCTTGTCGAGCGTGGAGCAGGAGTTGGGGCGAGTTATACCGATGAACAATATCTTGCGGCGGGTGCCGAGATCGTTGCCGATGCGAAGAGTGTTTTTGAAGGCGCTGAGCTGATCGTTAAAGTCAAGGAACCGCAACCGGTTGAGGTGGCGATGTTGACTCCAAAACACACGCTATTCACGTATCTTCATCTCGCTGCGGACCAGACACTTACGGAAAGTTTGATGGCCAGCGGCTGCACCGCGATCGCTTACGAGACGATCGAGGTGAATCGGCGTTTGCCGCTGTTAGAACCCATGAGTGAAATCGCGGGACGGATGTCTGCGATCGTGGGTTCTTATCATTTAGCGAAACATCGCGGTGGCCGCGGTTGTTTGCTAGGTGGGGTTCCGGGCGTTGCGCCGGGGCGTGTGGTCGTCATCGGTGGCGGAACGGCTGGGGTGAACGCGGCGCGTGTCGCGACCGGAATCGGCGCAGATGTGACGATTTTGGAAGTGGATTTCGAACGGATGCGTTTCCTCGATATCACCATGGCCGGTGCGCATACCGTTTATTCCAGTGAGGCGAATTTATCCGAAATGCTGCCACGTGTGGATCTGTTGATTGGTGCGGTGTTGGTGCCGGGTGCGAAAGCGCCGAAACTTGTTACCCGTGAAATGCTGCGGATGATGAATCCCGGCAGCGTGTTTGTGGATATCGCGGTCGATCAGGGTGGATGTGCGGTGACGTCGCGCGCCACAACACATGATAATCCGACCTTTGTGGAGGAAGGTGTGTTGCATTATTGTGTAGCGAACATGCCAGGAGCGTATTCCCGCACCGCAACTCAGGCGCTCAACAACGTGACTCACGCATGGACGCATATGATTGCGGAACACGGGGTCGAGTATGCGTGCAAGCGCAGACGCGAGCTGATCAGCGGGATTAATACTTTTGGAGGAAAACTGACCTGTCGTCCGGTTGCGGAGGCGCATGGGCTGGAGTATACGGATCTTGCGGGTTTGGCTTAGGAGACACAGGAGTGCGGGAGCTTGCTCCCGCCTTGTGGTGGACGGAGCTTGCTCCGTCGTGGGTGGGATTGTTCTGATAATCGTGAGATATTCCAACGCGGAGCAAGCTCCGCTATCTCTGGCGGAGGTAAGCCTCCGCACTCCGGGTGCAATTTCTCGAGGAAATCCCAATAAATCCGCTCAAGTCTTGACCCAAAGCCCATATTCGCATGGTTTGTCTGTGGCATGCGGACGGTGTGACTCATCAATTTGTGGGATATCTCCCCCAAGTCCTTTTGCTTAATTTTTCAAAACTTAATATCATGATCACTACGCTCACCGGCACTTCTTTCATTGGCTATTCACGTTCCACCGGCACCCAGCCATGTGGACAAGCGGTGAACCCCGCAACGGGCGAAGCTCTTGCTCCAGTTTACCTCTCTGCCACGTCGGAAGAGGTTGAAAAGGCCATGGCTCTCGCTGCGGCGGCGTTTCCGGTTTACTCAAATTTACCAGGAAAAACCCGTGCGGCTTTCCTGCGTAAGATTGCCGAGAAAATCGAAGCCGTGGTAGAAGATATCGTGATTCGTGGTCCACAAGAAACCGCCCTTCCTGAACCAAGGATGCGCGGTGAAACGGGTCGCACGGTGGGACAACTTCGCATGTTCGCAAGCTTGTTAGAAGAAGGCTCATGGGTCGATGCTCGCATCGAGCGAGCTCAGCCCGATCGCCAGCCGATTCCAAAAGTTGACTTGCGTTCGATGCTTCGTCCGCTCGGACCGGTTGCGGTTTTCTGCGCGAGCAATTTCCCACTCGCATTTTCCGTCGCTGGTGGCGATACCGCGTCGGCTCTCGCTGCGGGTTGCCCCGTGGTGGTGATCGCGCATTCGTCGCATCCAGGTTGTGCGGAAATCATTGCGAACGCAGTGATCGGGGCTGCCAAAGAATGTGGTATGCCAGAAGGTGTTTTCTCAGTTCTCTACGGTGGTGGACGCAGCATCGGCCAAGCGGTGGTGAAACATCCCGTCATCCAAGCCGTTGGCTTTACCGGCTCACGCGCTGCTGGAACCGCACTGATGGAAACTGCTGCCAAACGTCCGCAGCCGATTCCTGTCTACGCCGAAATGAGTTCGATCAATCCCATCGTGTTCTTGCCCGGCGCACTCGCTAAAGGCGAAACCGCTCTCGCAGAAGCTTATTATGGTTCGCTCACTCTCGGTGCTGGCCAGTTCTGCACCAATCCGGGTCTGGTGTTTTTACCCATCGAACAAGGCGATGAGTTTCTAACAAAACTGAAAAGCCTGGTCGAAGTCGGTTCACCATCCACCATGCTGAACGCGGCGATCTGCAAAGCTTTCGCCGATGCAACCGAATCGCTCTCTAACATTTCTGAAGTGAACGTGTTGGCACGTAGCTCTGCTGCTAAAGCCCACGGTCAATGCGCACCTGCGGTGTTCACGGTATCGGTCGAGGACTTCCTGAAAAACGAACTCCTCCAAGCGGAAATGTTCGGGCCAGGTGCGTTGATCGTGCGCGGAAGTGTGGCACAAATTGAATCCGCCCTCGCGAAGCTTGAAGGCCAACTCACCGCCAGCCTTCACGGCACGATTGAAGAACTCACTCAACATAGCAGCCTGGTTAATGCGCTCCAACAACGCGCAGGTCGCCTGATTTTCAACGGTTTCCCAACCGGCGTCGAAGTCTGCAACAGCATGGTCCACGGCGGACCGTTCCCCGCAACTTCAGACGGCCGCAGCACCTCTGTCGGCACCATGGCAATCTACCGCTTCTGCCGCGCTATCGCATGGCAGAGTTTCCCGGATGCAGCGTTGCCTGCTGAACTCCAGGAAGGTAATCCGCTTGGAATTCGCAGAATGGAATGAGTTTTTTTAATAGGTAGGGTTGTCTCGCCGAGACGACCGATGATGAAACGGTAAGGTTCGATCGCTATAAGCGAGGTGATTCTCTCCCAATTGCCTATTTATCTATTCATCATCTACAGAGAATCACGGTCAACACAGCGTGTTGACTCTACCTTTTTTTCTAAAATCTCCCGTGTTTTAAGGAGTCAACTGCAGGTGATTTTTATTGATAACGAATCTCAATAAGGACTGAAATTTATTTTGAATTTATGAAAGAAAATCGCTTGTGAAATTTTTCACAATCTCCCAGTCTTCGCGCGGCTTACCACCTTACTCATCTCTCATGGCGAATATTTTTCCACGTTGGTCGAACCTACTACCCTTTAAAATCGCATTTTGCCTTGGCACCATTGGTGCTGGAGTGGTTCTTGCGGTGGGTTATTACGCAACTCCTAAGAAGCAGGTTGTTGGATATCAACCCTCGCAGCCCATTCCATTTTCTCACAAAATCCACGTGGATCAGTTAGGTTTGGATTGCCGTTATTGCCATTCCTTTGTGGATGTCTCCGGTCATTCGAACGTGCCGAGCGGCAACACCTGTTGGAACTGCCATCAACATGTGCAGAAGGAAAGTCCGAAACTTGCTCCGTTGCATCGCTCGATGGACAAGCAATATCCCGGATATGATGGAAAGCCGATCGAGTGGGTTCGCGTTCACAAGGCACCTGACTATGTCTATTTCGACCACTCCGCACACGTGAACCGCGGGATTTCTTGCCAAAGCTGCCACGGCGACGTGAACAAAATGGAAGTCGTCTATCAAGCTGAGCCGCATTCGATGGGTTGGTGCTTGGAATGCCACCGCGCTCCAGAGAACCACCTCCGTCCGTTAGAAGAAGTTTTCAACTTCAGCTACGGCGATGCAGATGTCTCAAAATACAGCACGGAAAAAGGAGTCACGACGACTCTAGATCTCGGCAAGAAGCTTAAAGAGCAATTTTCGGTTAAACCCAAGGTCACTTGTGCAACCTGCCATCACTGATCCCTCAACTTTCATCAAACATTTTTCAGCAGTTCTGATATGAGCAAACGCATTTTGCAACACCCCGCGATCCCCGAGAATGAGACCACCGTCTCATGGCGCAGCACTGGCCAACTTGAGGACACCAAAGAATTCCGTAGTTGGATGGATCGTGAATTTCCGCAGGGTGCGGCCGAAATGGAAAACCAGGAGGCGCTTGAAACGAGTCGTCGTTCTTTCCTGAAACTGATGGGTTCATCGACCGCTCTGGCTGGTTTCGGCATGGTCGCATGCCGCCGCCCGGAAGCTTATCTCGTTCCTTATACCCAAGCACCGGAATGGGTGATTCCAGGTAAAGCAACTTACTACGCATCTTCTCTTCCACGTGCAACCGGTGCCGTGCCTTTGGTGGTGACGACTTACGAAGGTCGCCCAACGAAAGTGGGCCCGAACCGTTTGCATCCGGATTACGAAGGAACCGATGCTTTCGCCCAAGCATCCGTGCTCGATCTCTACTCGACCTCACGCTCGCGTGATTTCCTCAACGGTGGCAAAAAAGCGAAGCTCGCCGATTTCCAAGCTGCTATCAGTGAAATAGCCAAAGACAAGAACGCGAAAATTGGTTTCGTGTTCGGTTGCGATGAAAGCCCGACGCGCCTGAGTTTGATCGAAAAGATTGGCAAGAATTACACCAACGCCAAGTTTTACCAATACGAAGCTCTCAGCGTTAATGACAAAGACGTGCTCGGTGATGGAGTCAAGCTTGTCCCGGATTTCTCGAAAGCGGACCGCATCCTTTCTCTGGATTGCGACTTTGCCGGAACTGATCCACAAGGATCTAACATTACGTTTTTCAATCGCCGCAAGCCAGAAGGCGCTGGCTACGAGTCGAAGCCTGATGCGAGTTCGATGAACCGTCTCTATGCTGTGGAGTCGGCCTACAGTCTTACCGGTGGCATGGCGGATCACCGTTTGCGTATTGCACCGAGTCGCATCGCGGCGATCGCTGCACAAATCGCCCGCGAACTTGGTGCACCAGATGGTGGTATCGCACCACTTACCGATGCGAACGAACTTAAATGGGTTAGTGAACTTGCAAAAGATCTCAAAGCCAGTGGCGCAAAGACCGCGGTTCTTGCTGGGTCACGTCAGTCGAATGCGGTCAAGCATCTCGCTCTTGCAATCAACATCGCTCTTGGAAACATCGGCGAAGGCAAAGGTCTGCAAGCTTATCAGACAGAAAACAAAGGTTTCGGCGACATCGCAGCTTTGACCGCAGATCTCAATTCCGCTGCAGTTGAAACCGTCGTTTTCCTTACTCCAGCAAACCCAGTTTACGACGCACCTGCGGATCTGAAGTTTTCCGAGGCTCTCGCCAAAGCAAAGACCAGTATTCACGTGAGCGATCGCAGCAATGCTACCGCGTATGCTTGCACATGGCACGTTCCAGCCACGCATTACTTGGAAACTTGGAGCGATGCGAAAAGTGCGCGCGGTGTTTACACCGTGGTGCAGCCGATGATTCTTCCGCTGTATCCAAATTGCGTTTCTGAAATCGAGCTGCTGCTCGCGTTTTTGAATGGCGGAAAACTCGTCATCGGGGAAGGGGAGAAAGGCGCTCCAGCTCCAGCCATGCTCGAAGTCAAAGCGACTTTCAAAGGCACCGAAACCGAGTGGAAAGAAGTTCTCAAAAATGGTTTCCGTCCATCGACCTCTCATGCTTCCGCCACTGTTGCGCTCGCCGCAAGCGCCACTGCTGAAATCGCAGAAGCCAAAGTTTCCGCTCCGTCTGCTAAATCTCTCGACGTGATTTTCGCCACCGACGCCTCGGTTTACGACGGCCGCTGGATCGATAACGGCTGGCTCCAAGAAGCTCCAGATCCGATTTCCAAACTCACTTGGGATAACGCCGTTCTCATCGCTCCGAAGACGGCGAAAGAACTTGGTATTTACGATCAGATCATTCCGCTTGAGACAGATTTCGCATCACGTTCTCCCGACGACGAAGGTCAAAACCGCAAGTCGCCCTTGATCAAAGTCACGCTGAACGGCAAGACGCTCACGCTTCCGGTTCTCGTCTCCTTCGGACAAGCCGAAAACACCCTCATCATCCCGCTTGGATACGGCCAAGGTTTCAATGATGAAGATGAATTGGGACGCGGTTCGAAAGGTAGCAAATTTGTCGGCCTCGTCGGTGTGAACCGCGGTTTCGATGTTTATCCGCTCCGCACTTCAGTAACGTCCTATTTCGCCACCGGCGCAACGATTGAAAAGACCGAAGAGCGTTATTCGGTCGCTCTCACTCAAGAGCACAATGCGATGTATGGACGTGCCTTGGCTCGTGAGATTTCGACCCAACCCGTCGATCACAAAGGTGATTTCTCAGTCCAACTTGCAGGAGTCAAAAAACAAGGTAACGACTCGCACGCGCCGGAAAACATTTCGCTCTACAAACAGGAAGATATCCACGGCAATCCTTTGCTCAGCGATAAGCTGCATCAGTGGGCGATGACTATCGACCTTTCTTCCTGCATGGGTTGCAACGCTTGCCTCGTTGCTTGCCAATCGGAAAACAACATTCCCATCGTCGGTAAAGATCAAGTCGCCAAAGGTCGTGAAATGCACTGGATCCGCATGGATCGTTATTTCGCGACACATAAGGACAACAAGTTCGATCCCGATAATGTTGCCCTCGTTCCACAACCGGTCGGATGTATGCAATGTGAGTCGGCTCCGTGCGAAACCGTTTGCCCAGTTAACGCCACAATTCACACCGAAGACGGTTTGAATGCCATGGCATACAACCGTTGCATCGGCACTCGCTACTGCGCGAACAACTGCCCTTACAAAGCTCGTCGCTTCAACTTCTTCGATTACAACAAGCGCAACCCGCTCATCAAAAATAACCTCAACCATGGTCCATTGGCTGAGCGTCATGACAAAGAGCCAAATCATCTTCAGAAAAACCCGAACGTCACCGTGCGTATGCGCGGCGTGATGGAGAAATGCACCTACTGCGTGCAGCGCATCAAAGGTGCGATCATCCGTCAGAAGCGTGGTCAGAAACAAGAAGTCCTCGAGTCCGGAAAACTCTCCACGGATACTTCTAACAACGTTTCCACCGAAACCCTCCGCATCCCGGTCGATTCCGTCAAAACCGCCTGCCAAGACGCTTGTCCGGCAGAAGCGATCACTTTCGGCAACAAGCTCGACGAGAAAGCTTCCGTCATGGGACGCGCCAAAGAGTTGGAGCGCAACTACGACCTTCTTAACTACATCGGAACCCGCCCGCGCACCAGTTACCTGGCTCGCGTGAAAAACCCGAACCCAGCGATGCCGGACGCTCCTTACATCGGTCAGTCCACCATCCACATGGTCTAACTTCTTTTTTCCTAACACATGGCCTCCACTTCGAAAACCGCCCCGCATAAAGATTCAGGAATCAAACTTCCTGTTCTCAAGCGTGAAAAGTTGATTCTCAATGACCGATCCTATCATTGGATCACCGACCGGATTTGCGGAATCATTGAAAACCGTCAGCCATTCCTTTGGTGGCTGCTCTTCATCCCATCGTCATTGATCGCATTGATCGGCGTCGGCGGGGGATTGACTTATCTCGTTGCAAGCGGTGTCGGTGTCTGGGGCATGTCCAACCGCGTGTTCTGGGGTTGGGATATTACGAACTTCGTTTTCTGGATCGGTATCGGTCACGCGGGAACTCTGATCTCCGCGGTGCTTTTCCTCACCCGTCAAAACTGGCGAACTTCCATCAACCGCGCGGCGGAAGCGATGACGATCTTCGCCGTTATCTGCGCCGGTATTTTCCCGGCTTTCCACGTGGGTCGTGTTTGGTTCGCATGGTTCCTCGCACCCATCCCTAACGCCAACGAGATCTGGCAAAACTTCAAATCGCCTCTGCTCTGGGACGTGTTCGCGGTTTCGACTTATTTCACGATCTCTCTGATCTTCTGGTATCTCGGCATGGTGCCTGACCTCGCGACGATCCGTGATCGTTGCAAACCCGGTATTCGCAAAATTCTTTACGGAATTTTCTCTCTCGGTTGGAGAGGTGGAAACCGTCAGTGGAGTCACTACGAAATGGCTTATCTTCTCCTCGCCGCACTTTCGACCCCGCTCGTCCTTTCGGTGCACTCGGTCGTTTCGTTCGACTTCGCGACCTCGGTGGTTCCCGGCTGGCACACCACGATTTTCCCTCCTTACTTCGTTGCAGGTGCCATCTTCGGTGGTTTCGCGATGGTGCTTACGATCATGATTCCTGCCCGTTTCATCTACGGCTTGCAGGATATGATCACCATGAAGCACATCGACAACATGGCGAAAATTATACTGCTCACTGGCACGATCGTGGGTTACGCCTACTTGATGGAGCTCTTTGTCGCATTTTACTCTGGTGCGATCTACGAAATGGACGCCTTCAAATTCCGTAT
This sequence comes from Akkermansiaceae bacterium, assembly GCA_031419275.1. Classification (GTDB taxonomy): domain Bacteria; phylum Verrucomicrobiota; class Verrucomicrobiia; order Verrucomicrobiales; family Akkermansiaceae; genus Luteolibacter. The sequence continues at coordinate 29,606 of JANOKJ010000141.1, forward strand.
CGCCGGACCTTATTGGTGGGCCTACGCAGCGATGATGTCGTGCAACGTGCTCTCACCTCAGATTTTCTGGTTTAAATCTTGCCGCGAAAATCTCTGGGTCGTGATGATCGTGGCGATGTGCGTCAACGTCGGCATGTGGTTCGAGCGCTTCGTCATCATTGTCACCACGCTGGCTCGTATGTGGCTGCCAGGTGATTGGAAAACCTACAGCCCGAGCGGCGTGGAGATGATGACCTTCGTCGGCACCATTGGACTTTTCCTAACACTTTTCCTGTTGTTCCTCCGCTTCCTGCCATGCATCAACATCGCCGAGGTGAAATGGGCCAAGCTTGAGAGCGATCCGCATTTCGAAGACAACGAATCCCATCCAGACGCCGGCACCGAAGAAATTCCTGCCTACCAGCACGAACTCGCTAAATCCGAGAGCTGAATTCCTGATAACTGATAACTTCAAACTGATAACTTCCCTAACGTGAGCACTACCCGAAAACGAGTTTATGGCTACCTCGCCGAGTTCAAAAGCGCCTCGGCGCTCTACAAGGCTGCTGAAAAAGTCCGCGATGCGGGTTTCAGTAAATGGGATTGCTACACCCCGTATCCTGTCCACGGCCTTGATGGCGCGATGGGCTTGAAACGTTCCATTCTGCCATGGTTCGTATTCTTCGGCGGCATGACCGGAACGGCCACGGCCTTCACGCTCGCTTACTACACGCAAGTGGTGCTTTATCCAACGGTTGTTCAAGCGAAGCCAACGAACATCTTCACCATCCCGGCGTTCTTCCCTGTGATGTTCGAGCTCACGATCTTATTCGCAGGTTTTACCGTGCTGTTCGGTTTGCTCGGCTTGATGCAATTGCCGCGCCTCAACCATCCTTTGTTTGCCAGTAAACAATTTCACCGCGCGACCGATGATGGTTTCTTTATCGCCATCGAAGCACGTGATGAAAAATTCAGCCCACAAGGCACCCGCGACCTGCTCGCAGATATCGGCGGCGAGAACATCGAACTCGTCGAAGAAGAACAAGACTAACCTTTTTACCAGCACACTCACTTATCAGCCATGCGCTACTTTTTTATAGCATACGCCATTGTCGCAGTTCTCGTTGTCGGGATTCTGGGCTTCCGTGGTCAGCATTTCTCCAAGCCTCCTATCCAGATTTTTAATGACATGGATAATCAGGATAAACTCAAAGCTCAGTCGCCGAGCGTCTTCTTCGCGGATCGCCAAGGTGCGCGTCTGCCAGTTTCCGGCACCCAGCCATTGGGTTTCAATGAAACCGGTAGCAAAGAGATCGGCGGCATTCCTGAATACGAATTCGGTGGTCAAACCGGTTACTATTACACAGGTCATGTCGGTGATTACTTCGGAACCGGTATACCAGATGAGCTTGAACTCGATTCCGAGGAAACCGCCGCTCAACTTATCAAGCGTGGTAAGGAGCGCTTCGCGATCTACTGCTCGGCTTGCCATGGTGAAACTGGCAACGGCCTCGGCATCACTTCCCGTTACGGAGTTCCTGCCATCGCCAACCTCCATACCGAACTTTTCACTCCAGCCGCTTATCCCGATGGTCGTATGTTCGACGTGATCACCAAAGGCAAAGGCCTAATGAGTGGCTACGGAGCCAACATTCCTGTCCGCGATCGCTGGGCAATTATATCTTACGTCCGCACTCTCCAAGCCGCCAAACAAGCAGCAACCGCAGCCAAATAATTTTCCGATGTCCCACCACGTCACATCCTCAGACATAGCCATCCATGGCGACCACCTCGATAAATCGAAGGTCTCCACGCTCAAAACTATTTTACTCATCGTCGCCGGGATAGGCACCATCGTGAGCTTGCTCGCGCTGTTCGGTGTGTTTGGTAAATTTTTCCAAGGAACGTATGCCTACTCATGGGTGTTCGCTTATTACTTTTTCCTAACACTTTCCATCGGCGGTGTGTTCTGGACACTTCTCCACAACGTTTCCAACTCGGGGTGGGGGACTTCCGTGCGCCGCACGTTTGAAAACCTCGGATCCACTTTTCCATGGATTTTCCTCTTCGGTATTCCACTGCTTTTCCCACAGGTGAATCAATACATCTTTGAGTGGATGAATATTCATCGTGATACCCTGCATGGCGAAAATGTTAGCCGTTTTGATAGCTCAATCTGGCGATTGTTCGGACTATTTGGTTCAAGTTCCATGGAGTCGAGTTTGATGGACAAACATGAAGGTCTTCTTGCGAACAAGCTCTGGTTCATGAACGAGGTTTTCTGGTTCGCTCGTTTTGCTTTCTACGGTATTGGCCTTTCATTTGTGATTTGGTTCCTTCGTAAACTTTCAACCACTCAGGATACCGATCCTAAACCTGGTGTTGAGAGATTGTTACGTGCCCGTTACCACTCTACGTACGCTCTGATCATTTTCGCCCTCACTATCACTTTTACCGGTTTCGATTTCCTCATGGGTCAGGAATACAAATGGTTCTCAACGATGTGGGGTGTATATCTCTTCGCAGGCACCGCTCTTAACTCCATGGCTGTGATTGTTCTCATCTGCACCTGGCTAATGAGCAAAGGTCACCTCAAACACGTCACCGGACCTGAGCATTTCCACATCATGGGTAAGCTCATGTTCGCTTTCACCACTTTCTGGGCATACATCACGTTCTCCCAGTTCTTCCTGATCTGGTATGCCAACATCACCGAAGAAACTTCTTACTTCCTGATCCGCAACACCGGTCACTGGAACACCGGTATGATCTGCCTCGTGGTATTCCACTTCGTTGTTCCTTTCGTGGTGCTGCTACAGGCATGGCTGAAAAAGAATCCGAAATACCTCTCTATCGTTGCTGTCTACTCGCTCTGCATGCACGCGCTCGATCATTACCTCATCACCATTCCGGAACGCGGTGTATCGCTTGCAAAGATCAAACCTGAAGTCTTCACCGATGGTATCCAAGTCTCCATTCCAGGCGCTTTCTGGGGCGACATTTTCGCCTTCGTCACCATCGGTGCGGCTTTCCTCTTCGTTCTCATTCGCGCACTGGGTCAGCATTCGCTCTACCCGAACCGCGACCCACGTATCCTCGAATCCGCCAATCTTTCTAACTGATTTTCCTACCTAACCGCATGGACCCCACTCGCGACAACCTCATGATCCGATTCAAAGCCTTTATTGATGGGCTTGGAATTTTCACACTCTTTGCCGTTTTGTTGCTCGTCATTCTTGGCGTCGCAGCTCTCAGCGGTAAGTTCAAAAAAGGCGAGGAGCCTGAAGATGCCGCTGCACAAATCCGCTACGCCACTAAAGCTGAGATCGCTGCAGAACAAGCGAAGTTTCTCTCGCATGAAGCCATCGACTCCGTGACTCCAAACGTCGCGAAATTGCTAGTAAACTCCAAACCAATCGCTGTTGAAGTAAAAGCTCAAGTGGTTCCGGGTTCCGCAACCGAAAAGAAATTGGCTGAAGATGTGCCGATTGATCCTGCGCAGATGGAAAAAGGTAAGGCTGTCTATCTGTTTTGTGGTGTTTGCCATGGACCGAACGGCGAAGGTGGTCCTATAGCTCCGCCGCTTGCAGGCTCTGAGTGGGTGACTGGTCCGGTTTCCAATTTGATTTTGATCCAGCTGCGCGGTCTAACCGGTCCTATCGAAGTCAAGGGAGTCGTCTATGACAAATTTCCTGCAGGAATGATCCCGTTGGCTCATCAAACCGACGATCAAATCGCCGATGTTCTCACCTACGTTCGCAACAGTTTTGGAAATAAAGCCTCCGCGGTAAAACCTGAAGAAGTAACTGCGCTGCGTGGTGAAGTTGGGAAACCACAAGTCACGGTCCAAGATCTCCTCAAACCCTAAGCTTTTCGCTAAACGATTTATCCAGTCCAGATGTCCACAGAAACAGCAAACACCAACCTGCAAGATGCCCAGTTGAGAGCCGGAATTGACCGCTCTCTTCGTCATCCTGTGATGTTTTTCCTCGTAAGCGGCGCGGCATGGCTCGCCGTTTCCATTGTCCTCGGAATCATTTCCTCTGCGAAAATGCATGCCCCAGAATTTATGGATGGCTGCTCATGGTTTACCTACGGGCGCACGCAAGCGGCACACCTCAATGCCCTGATCTACGGTTGGGGATTCCAAGCCGCCTTCGGCGTGATCATCTGGATCATGTCCCGTCTTTCCCGCCAAGAGTGCAAAGCTGCTGGAATCATTCTAACAGCCGGTCATGTCTGGAACCTCGGCGTGATGGCAGGTGTCATCGGCATCATTGCAGGTTACGGCACCGGTATGCCATGGATGGAGTTTCCTTCCTTCGCTTGGCCTGTGCTGCTTCTTAGTTATTTCGCGATTCTGACATGGTCGATGGTGCAGTTCAAAGTCCGCCCGGAAGGTCACGTTTACATCTCGCAGTGGTATCTGCTGGCTGCGATGATTTGGTTCCCATGGGTTTTCCTCACTGCGAATCTTTTGCTGCATGTTTTCCCAGGTCATCCTGTCATGGCGAATGGCATCAACGCTTGGTATAAATCCAGTCTGATCTTCCTGTTCTTCACTCCTGTTGCACTTTCCGCAGCATTCTATCTCACTCCGAAAGTGACGGGTCGCCCGATCTATAGCTATTCGCTTGGGCGTATGGGTTTCTGGGCGCTCGCCATCATCATGCCATGGGCTGGAATGCAGAAACTTGCCGGCGCTCCTATCCCGTTCTTCATGCCTTACCTCGGAGCCGCAGCTACGATCCTATTCTTCGTTCCAGCGTTCGCTGCCGCATTCAACATTCTCCGTACTGCTTCTGCTGATATGGAAATCGTTAACAACAGTCCATCGCTGCGTTTCACAATGGCAGGGGTGTTTGGCTTGTTGGTTATGGCTGTTGCTGCCGTTTTCCTCAACCTTCCCGGTTCGACTCTCAAACTTACCCAGTTCTCACTCTCGGGTTACGGGTTTGAAATTCTCGCAATCTACGCGTTCTTCAGCTTCGTCATGTTCGGTGCGATCTATTTCATCGTGCCACGTGTCACGCGCCGCGAGTGGATTTCACGTCGCCTGATCAAGATGCATTTCTTCTTCTCCATCTACGGCATCATCACCGTCGCCATTGTTGCGATCTTCGGCGGATGGATGCAGGGGATTGGCCAGGAAAAATTCGACCAACCATGGGAATCTGCTGCTCTGAGAGCTTATCCGTATGTTTGGGCCACGACGATTTCATGGTGCTTCATTTTGTTTTCCAACCTGTTCTTCTTCCTTCACTTAACTTTCATGTGGATGGGACTGGGTCGTCGCAGCACACACCCAACTTTGTTGATTTCCGCACACGGTCACAGTCCACACGGTGAAGAAGGTGATATCGATAACGCCGGCACCGTTTCCGCCCACTAATTTTCATTCCTCAAATTAATCCTCACATGAGCTTCCGCACTTTCTTCCTCAGCCTCTCCGCCAGTTTCGGAGTTGCATGGTTGGCAATTGTCATCGTTCCTTACTTCAAAATGCGTTCTATCGAACCCGTTGCGATGGGTGAGGACGCGACAGGAACCAATGCTGTCTACATCCCAAAACGCGCAGGCAGGATTGCCGACGGTTCGCAAGTGTATGCGGCAAACGGTTGCTACCTCTGCCACACCCAGTTAATTCGTCCAGATTACGCAGGCAATGATGTCCACCGCACGGATTTCGCAGGTTACATCAACAAAGACGAAGGTATCGACACTCGTCGTGAAACCAACGCCTTCGATTACCCATCTGAAAAGTTCGCCCATATTGGCATCAACCGCATGGGTCCGGATCTTTCCAACCTCGCGGTTCGCGTTGAGAATCAGTATGCAAAAGGCGGATCCGCTGAACAATGGCTCTATCGTTATCTTTACGATCCGCGTTTTGAACCTGCTCGCAGTCACTCAAATTGCCCGTCGTTCCGTTTCCTTTTCGATGAGAAAAAAGTCACAGGTAACCCTTCCGATGAAGCGCTTCCTTTCCACGGCGAGAACGGCGAAGAAATCGTCCCGAATCCAGACGGCCGCGCACTCGTTTCTTATCTCCTGTCCTTGAAAAAAGATAATCCTGTGCCAGCAGTGTTTGATTTCAAGCCAGCCGCCGAATCATCCGCCACGCCGGCAGCCGCAAAACCGGCTCCATAATGCGTTCGCATCACTCTTGATCCCACAGAACCTTTCCACCATGTCATCGAACAGTCCGCAATCGAATCAGAAACCTGACCTCGACGAAACGATCAACGTCACCCAAGCCCACGGTCGTGTCGCTTCGGAGTCTGCCGCAACCGCACGTGAACATCGGATCGCCGATAACGGTCATGAGCCAATCTCTCTATGGGTGATTGTTTTATGCGGTATCGTGCTGCTTATCGGAGGTGCCGTTCTCGGAAATGCCACTTCTTGGTTTGATTACGAAGCACTTGTGAAACCCAATTATGTCCGCGGCGTTCCTCCCGGTGGAAAGCCCGAAGGTCCAGTCACCAAAGAAGCGCTCCTTGCTTATTCTGCAAAGGGACAAAAAGTTTTCACCGCTGTTGGTTGCTCGGGTTGTCACGGACCGGATGGTCGTGGTACCGCGGCCGCTCCTTCACTCGCAGGTTCGGCATGGGTCACAGGTAATTCTCAAAAATTATCCATGATCATTCTCAACGGTCTGAAAGGACCGACCAGTTCCGGTAAGGACTACGGCACACCGATGGGTCCCATCGGTGCGAATTTGAAAGCCGAAGAACTCGCCGCAGTGATGACCTATGTGCGCAACAGTTTTGGTAATTCAACAGGCGATGTCATTTCTATAGAGATGGCGCAAGCTGCCAAAGATGCTTCCGGTAAACGCGAGGCGCCTGGCACATCCCTTACCGCGGATGAACTCACCGCGAAACATAACCAAATGCTTCCCGGTGCAGCTCTTGATCCAAAAACGATGGTCGATCCTGTCAAACTCACACCTGTCCCATAATTTTCTAAGAGGCTTAAGCCGATTCCCACTTTCTAACATTTACCCTCACGCCTGAACCAATTTATGAGCGCCCACGCAGCAACTCACGACAGCCACGATCATCATGACGACCATGGTGATCATCATCACAATCCCGGCTGGCTTAAAAAATACTTTTTCTCAACGGATCACAAAACCATTGGTCTTCAGTATGGCATCACTGCCTTACTGTTCCTTGCGTTCGGATTTTATCTGATGATGGTGATGCGCTGGAGTATCGCTTATCCGCATCAACCGCTTCCGGATTGGATGGGATGGGTCTTTACCGAAAACTGGAAAGCTCGCTGGCTGACAGACGGTAAAGTGACTGGTGAAACCTACAACATGTTCGGTGCGATGCACGGAACTATCATGGTCTTCCTTGGTATCGTGCCTCTCGGCTTCGGTGCGTTCGGTAACTATGTGACACCGCTTCAAATTGGTGCGGTCGATATGGCGTTCCCAAAACTCAACATGATGAGCTACTGGATCTACCTCGCAGGTGGTTTGCTCATGTGCGCCTCGTTCTTCATGGAGTCCGGTGCAGCGAAATCCGGTTGGACCAACTACTCACCGCTCGCCGGTTTTGCCGATGGCCAAATCGTCAACCAATGGCTGGCCGGACAAACCCAATGGCTGATCGGTCTGGTTCTTCTGATCACATCCTCCTTATTAGGAGCGGTTAACTTCGTTACCACCATCATCAACTTCCGCGCCCGCGGTATGACATGGATGCGCTTGCCGTTCTTTGTCTGGGCGATGCTGGTTACCGGTTTCCTCCTTCTCCTCGCATTCCCTCCGCTTGAAGCCGCTGGCATTATGCAGTTGATGGATCGGGTCGCTCATTCATCTTTCTTCATGCCTACAGGCTTGTTCACCAAGGGCGAAGGTCTTGCGGATCTCTCCGGTGGTGGTTCTCCACTGCTGTTCCAACACCTTTTCTGGTTCCTTGGTCACCCGGAAGTTTACGTACTTCTGCTTCCAGCTATCGCTTGCGTTGCTGAAATTATTCCCGTCAACACCCGTAAACCGCTTTGGGGATACAAGTCCATGGTCTACTCCGTGCTTATTCTCGGTTTCCTCTCCTTCATCGTTTGGGCTCACCACATGTATATGACCGGCATGGGTGCTGCGGTATCCACCTTCTTCCAAACCACTACGGTGCTGATTTCGATTCCATCTGTGGTCATCATTACCGCAATGTTGATTTCACTCTGGGGCGGTTCCATCCGCTTCACTCCGCCCATGATCTGGGCCTGTGCGTTCATCCCGATGTTCGGTATCGGTGGTCTAACAGGTCTGCCACTAGCGTTTAACCTGGTGGGATCTCACCTTCATGATACCTACTATGTGATCGGTCACTTCCACTACGTTGTGGCACCGGGCATTCTCTTCGGCCTGTTTGCCGGTGTGCATCATTGGTATCCGAAAATCACCGGCCGCTACACCAGTCGAACCCTCAACCACCTCCATTTCTGGCCCAGTTTGATCTGCATGAATCTCATATTCTTCCCGATGATGGTGCAGGGGATGGCTGGCTTCCATCGCCGTTGGTATAACGGTGGTGATGCTTATCTCGCGAAAGCCGCAGACAGCACTAACGTTTTCGGAACCATCGTTCGTGAACATATCGATCTCAATATTGTGATGTCCTACGGCGCATGGGCATTGGCGATTGCTCAGATTCCTTTCATCATCAATGTGCTGTTCGCATGGAAAACGGGTCGCAAAGTTGAAAACGACAACCCATGGGATGCGACCACGCTTGAGTGGTCGACCCCAACACCTCCGGGACATGGCAACTTCACCTACGATGTAGCAGTCTATCGTGGACCTTACGAATACTCCCGTCCGGATTGCGATGAGGATTACTACCCGCAATGGCAAGCTCCGAAAAAATCAGAGGAGGAATCCAACAACAAAGAAACTCACTAACCTTCAGTCTTCCTGAGAACTGAAAACTGAACTCTAGCAAACTTTAAGAAATGGAAATCCCATACATCGTCAATGCCCGCAAAGACACGGGCCTGTTTAACGCTAAGATCGCCATCTGGTTGTTCCTCGCATCTGAGGTCATGCTGTTCGGTGGCTTCTTCTCAGCTTATGTGTTTCTTCGTCTCGGCGCGGATTACCCATGGCCGGAGCGGACGCTTCCCGTGCTCCCAGGTTTGATCAACACCTTCGTGCTTATCGGTTCTTCCGTGACCGTAGTGTTCGCATGGGCGGCGCTGAAACTTCGCAATTGGAGACAATTCCAAATCTACATGTTGATCACGGTTCTTTGTGCCTTGGTATTCATGGTGCTCAAAGCGGTGGAATACAACGTGAAGTTCAATCACCAAGCCGTTCGTTTGGATGATTACTCCGTAGTTGAAGGCCATCTCGCTTACTACGATGGCACACACATCGAGAAGAACCGAATCAACATCCAGCTTAGCGAAGGTTCCACTATCGTTTACAACAATCTTCGTTTCCATGGAAAATGGGTGGAAGAAATTCTTGCAGAAGCCAAAGACGCTGATGCGACCCTTAAACTTGCTGCCGACATAAAAGGTGGTGAGGGTTATTCCGATCAGAAGGAAATCTACTTCAAAGCGGGCACTCCGCTGACAGTTGAGCTTCTTGAGGAAATTGCGGATGCACAAATCCGCGCCCGCAATCATAACCAAACGCTCCGAGCAAAAGCCCTCGCTGAAGCATGGAAAATCGCTAAGCCCAAACATCCCGGTCAATCGGATTGGGAGTATTCCGATACCGTAAGTATAGATGAAAAAGCCATCAAACCGAAATTGCTCACCGATATCCAAGGTGCGACTTTCGTAGCTGATAAAGCCTTTGAAGTTTCCTTCAAACCACGCGATGTCAAAGAAGGTGCTGAGCAATCCAAGCTTCGTGATGAGACCGTGATCAACGGCAAACTTCTACCTAGCCCGATGGATTTTCACTACATGGATGCCATCGATTTCCAATACCTCGTCATGAAGGCTGAGAAAAAAGGCATCAAGCCTGAAGTCGCCATCGCTAACTCATGGTTGATGAAAAACGATCCGTTTGTTCGCGAAATTTGGGCGTGGCATGAAGGAGAAATCGCTAAACTCAGACAGCGTTTGAAAGACGATTATAAGCTGGATGAAAAGGGTGAGCCGAATCGTGTGCCGACTCATAAAGAGATGTATCGGATCGGTTGGAAGGAATTTGCGAAATACGGCGAAGAAAAACATAAGTTCAAACTCTCTGCCACAGATAAGCTCAAAGAGGAATTCATGGGGCCTAATTACAAGGCTCGGAATCCTAACGAACAGGAATCAACTTCTCACGATTCAACTGAGGAAAAAGCTCATGGGCATGATAGCCATACTCCTTTGACCTTCCCGCATTTGTCGATTCCTCGCGAAGAAATCGGATTCGCATCGAAGTTCGCTCCGGCATGGAACACCTACTACGCGATCTACTTCACTATCACAGGTCTTCACGGATTACACGTGGTCGGCGGCGCAATCGTCCTCGCTTACTACTTGTTCTTCGGACGCAGAATGTATGAAGAAAATCCGGAGTGGCTCTGTAACCGCGTCGAAGTCGGCGGTCTATTCTGGCACTTTGTCGACTTGGTCTGGATCTTCGTTTTCCCTATCCTTTATTTGATGTAATCCGTCATCGTTTCCCACTTAACCACATTCACCTCAAACACGATTTTTAGAAATGGCTAATTCAGTTGAAGAAATTCAGAAGTCCAAGAAAACCTACATGCTTGTTTTCGGCTTGCTGCTTATCGGCACGGTCGCGACCGTGTTGGTTGCAACAGTTGAGGCATTGGATATTGGCGAGCACGGCTTTGATAAATGGGACGCTATTCTCGGTCTGATCATCGCCACCACCAAAGCCAGCTTAGTGGGCTTGATTTTCATGCACTTGAATCACGAGAAAAAAGCCATTTACTGGATTTTTATCGGTGCACTTTTGCTTTGCGCGTCGATGTTTGCGATCTTGTTCCTCGCTAAATACAGCCCGATTTTCGACGATTACTTTTACCTTTAATTTTTCATGTCTCTACGCGGTTTCCATATAGTCTTCATCACGATCTGCACGCTGCTCTGCGCGTTTCTGATCCTGTGGGCTTTTGTGCTCGCGCCAGAGCCTTCGGCGTTTTCGACCGGGCTCGGAGTCACGGGTATCGTTGGAATTCTTTTGATGCCGCTCTACGGATTCTATTTCTACCGCAAAGCTGTGAAACTCAACCTCTGAACTTTTCATGAACCTTTTCAATCTTGCTTGTTCCACTTGCCGTGCCTCAATGATCGAGGGCGGTGGCGATGCCGCTGGCTATTCGATCTTTGCCCTCTTGGTGGTGATTCTCTCCGTCCTCGGCGGGGTCGGTTTTTACTTGATCCGCATGATAGTGCGCGACGGTAAGAATCTCGATCCTGAACTCCAAGACGACTTCGTAAGCAAATAAGCCGAAACCCTATCAATTTACCTAACACTTTTTATTTATCATGAGCCCATCCGAATTATTAGGCCTCCCGGAAAACTACTCCGCACACGGCGGACAAGTCGATCACTTGATGGACGTAGTCCATTGGTTTATGATCGTCCTGTTTGTCGGATGGACAGCTTTCTTCTTCGTCTGCCTTTTCAAGTTTTGGCACAAGAACAACCCAAAAGCTTCCTATGATGGTGTGAAGAGTCACATCTCCAGTCACATGGAAGTCGCAGTGATCATTATCGAAGCTGTGCTTCTACTTGGATTCGCGTTTCCGCTTTGGGCTAATCGCGTCGATGAATGGGATAGAGTTAAAGAGATGAATCCGATCCGGGTTCGTGTGGTGGGTTGGCAGTTCGGTTGGACCTATCATTACCCCGGTCTTGATGGAAAATTCGGTCGCGTCGATCCGGATTTGATCAGTGATACCAATTCCCTCGGTATCGATTACACCGATCCGAATGCGCATGACGATTTTGTGGATTCCACACTCAAGCTTTCAACCAATCGTCCTGCCGTGCTCAACATCAGCACCAAAGATGTGATTCATAACTACTCCATCATTCCTATGCGGATTCAGCAAGATGCGATCCCTGGTAAAGAAATCGCCATGTGGTTCACACCTCTGAAGCCCATGGAAACATCCATCGTCTGCGGACAGCTCTGCGGAGAAGGCCATGCGAACATGACCGGAGCTATGGAAGTCGTGCCTGAGGCTGATTACAATGAATGGGCGAAGTCCATGTCAGAAACAGCCTTGGCGAATTACAAGAAGACTCTGCCAGCGGCACAGTAAGCGCCAGATCCCGGTAGGGATCAGAGACATTAGCCCGGGGTCGAGGAGTGGAGCGACGACTACCCCGGGAACTGAGGAAAACGATAATTCGACCCCGGTAGTGGGTCGCAGAAGTATCGGTGTTGATGATATTTCGATTCTGGCACGCCCTTCAGGGTGCGATGGGTGTGGTGCTGTGAACCCGGGGTAATCGTCGCTTCGCTCCTCAACCCAGAGCTAAGGTCTGTAATCCTTTCAGGATAAAGGGGTTTCAATCCATTTCTTATTGTTCAACTAGTATACAAATTCTCCAAGAGTGTGTTCATTCTTGCGGAAACTAGGCAATTGCTTCAAAAGCTTAATGTCCTAATCATGAGATCATTCAACATCCCCATCTTCGGTATTATCTGGTTGCTTACTGCTGGAAGCGCATTTGCGGGGATGACTACGATTACGCTGACGGATGTAGCCTCCGCGAGGATCGATGCTCTCTCTTTTTTCCTATTTACCTATCTGCTGATCTCATGGGTTGTAAAATTGATTTGGAACCAACTAGCGAAGACATTCGCCGCGCTACCACGTTTGAAATACCGTGAAGCTCTCGGGGTGGTATTTGTTTCCGGACTCTTGTTCTACGTTGTGCTGACCATGATTTCAGGAGCACGTGAACTGCTCACTCCAGGCGCATGGGAAAAACAAGGAAAGGGCTATCGACTGCGCGGGGAAGAGGTGGTGTCGATGAGTAAAACGGAGAGAAGGCGGGCTACCATGTCTCTCAAATATGCAATCTGGGATTTTGCGAAATCGAACGAAGGCAAAGCGCCTTCCGGACCTTTCAGTGGAGATCTGGAAGATGAACTGTGGGAGTTCGGCGATGGTGGAATGTATGCGATTGTGCCCCATGTTAAAGTCGGAGAAGGGCGGGAGGTTTTGGTTTATGAACCGGCAGCAGCTGGGGCGCGACGTTTTGTTCTGTTAGCTGATGGTTCCATTGAAGATTGGGCGGAAGGTAATCTAAAACTTGAACTCGATAAGAAATTGAATCGATGAGCAACGTGCTGAATAAACCGCTTCCGAAAGGATGTCTTTTTGCCGCCCTGCTTGCTTTCGTCTTGTTCATTCTGACATTCTTAAGTGCTGGAGGCACTTTATTTCTGCTGGAAATTCCTATTCATCTGGTTTCTGGATGGGTGTTTCATGCACGGGAAACACTGCCGCCTTTTCTTGAAAAATGGCGAGCTGCGGTTTTGCCGGTGGGCTGCTTAATTATCGCAGTTTGGCTCACTCACTCATTCATTTGCAGATGGGCGAAAGCCAAGCGACCTGATCTCAAATGGCGCATCAAATATACCGTATCGATTTTTTCCCTACTATTTCTCAGTAGTGCTGCAGCCATCGCGATGAGCGGAATCATTCACCAGTTCTTTTGGTTATCGAAGGAAGATGTGATAACCCGTCGGGGTGGAAGTGAACGTGCTCGTGTCATGATGCATGCCAGAAATTTAAGCCAAGCGACTTATGGATTCTTTAATATGAATCAACGTTTTCCTGGTAGTTTCGATGAGCTTAAAGAGTATTTCGGATCAGATGATTTTTGTTGGCACAGCGAAAAGGGAGGTGGAGTTCCTGAGCCTTTCATTCTCATACAACCACGATCAAGCGACAAGCTGGAAGATGATGAACTTCTAATCGTTTCCCCATTGATAACTAGTTTGGATATGTATGTGGTTAGTTACGCAAATAAAAACCCTATTTTTGTTAGTCCAAGCGAATTTAAGATCATAATGGCGAAAATTAAAAAAAGTGAAAACTCAGTCGATGATGATCAGAATTAAATCGGCATTGAAATTTATTGGATGGATGATTCTACCTTTATTTATCCTATTAATTCTAATTCCCTTGTTCGATCCGTTTTCAGGAAAGGATTTAATATTAGCGCGATTTTTCACCGGCTTCTGGTATTTTATGGTCAGTAATTTTCCGCTGATTTCATGGAACGCCGATCAATGGGTGCCTGGAGTGGGGGCGTTTTTGATTGCATGGTTCTTCATTCATTGCTGGCTCAGCCGCTGGGCTAAGCGGACGAATCGGCCATGGAGTTTGATGACATCGTTTTGCGTGGTTTCGTTGGTTCCGGTTTTGTTCGTGATCTCATTCATCGTGCCAGGGGTGTTGCTGCAGTGGGATGTGCTGAGAGAGGTGCACTGGGTTGAGATTCATCGATAAATTAGCTGCGTCTTCGGGCATCGTTCGTATGCGGGTTGCGGCGGGGGTGATGATGAAACATTGTTGTCCGCTTGCCCGGAATGACTTTGGATGTGTGACCTAGGGCGTTGCCCTAGGCTAATGTCTGTTATCCCTTCAGGATAAAATCTATCATCTAACAAATCCAGATCCCAACGGGATCTTAGAAAATAGCCCGGGGTCGAGGAGCAAGAGCGACGACTACCCCGGGGAAAGATGAGAGAGAAGATTCGACCCCGGTAGTGGGTCGCAGAAGTATCGATGTTGATGATGTTTCGCTTCTTGCACGCCCTTCAGGGTGCGGTGGGTTTGGGTGACGGACCTAGGGTAGTCGTCGCTATTGCTCCTCGACCTTAGGCTAAGTTCTGTAATCCCTTCAGGGTTAGGATGCCTTCTTCCTCACTTGATCCGTTTCGGATTGAAGTAGAGCGGACCGGTTTCGAAATTTAGCTCTTTGGCTTTTTGAATGAACTCTTGGAAATCTTCTTTTTGATCGTTGGGATTCTTGGAGAGCAGCCAGAGGTATTTACGATTGGGAGCACCGACGAGGGCGCGGGTGTATTGGGGATTGATGTCGAGTATCCAGTAATCGCCTTCGAAGAGGTTTGCGGGGAAGCGGTTGAACCGGACTTTGAGTTTTCCGGGTTCTTGAAGGTTCACGAATCTTGCGGTGCCTTCTATGCTGGTGGTTTTGCCATTTTCCTTGAGGCCTTCGTTGACGACTTTGAGGGTGCCATCTGGATTGAGCGAGTAGGTGGCTTTCGCTGCAACTAAGCCTCTTTCGAAAGTATTGGGCAAACGAGCGATCTCATGCCATTCGCCCGCATAACGTGAAGGGTCGATTTTCTGAACCGTGGGTGGGAGGTTTTTTTGGTTTGCGCAAGCGCTGAAGAGAACGGTGACGAGGGAGGTGAGGAGGAGAGATTGGTGTTTCATGGGAGAGGAGAGGGTTAGACACAAGACGGTGAGAATCAAGAGGCAAGAAGCAAGAGTAATAGTGTAAAGTGGGTGAGTGGGTGAGTGGGTGAGTGGGTGAGTGGGTGAGTGGGTGAGTGGGTGAGTGGGTGAGTGGGTGAGTGGGGTCGCAACTGCTTATTGGATTGCAGGGTGTCGATAGAGGGAAGATTTTAAATTCCTAACAAATCCAGATCCCAACGGGATTATAGAAATTAGCCCGGGGTCGAGGAGCACAGCGACGACCACCCCGGGAATCGCGAGAAACAAAAATTCGACCCCGAAGCGGGTCGCAGAGGTATCGATGTCGGTGATGTTTCGATTCTGGCACGCCCTTCAGGGTGCGATGGGTGTGGGTGTGATAACCCCTAGGGTGGTCGTCATTACATTCCTCGACCCTAGGCTAATGTCTGTTATCCCTTCAGGATAAAGCTTCCTCAAAGGCAGCAATGATGGTTTCAGCGGGTTCTGTGCCTACGGAGATGCGTAGTAGATTGGATGGGACCCCGCAGTCTTCGCACCAGCTGAGCTCGTCGTAGTGAGCGAGGAGGGTGTAGGGGCACACGAGGGTGAAAGGAGTTCCGAAGGATGGGCCTTTGGAAAGTTTCAGCGCGTCGTATACTTTGGGGGCTTTTTTGGGGTTCACCAAAGTGATGGAAAGTAGTCCGCCGTAGCCGCCATCCTTGCGTTTGACCACATCGAAGTTTGAGGTGTGAATGACCGATGGGTGCCAGACGTTAGCGATGGATGAATGATTTTTCAAGAACTCGACCAGTTTGATCGCGTTATGGTTGATCAGCTTGTTGCGCTTCGAGTAGCCTTTGAGATTGGATAGTAGAACCTCGGCATCAGAGATGTAAAGCGGGGCGCAATCATTGGAATCGGCGGAAATAGAATCCCTGAGGTTGGCGATTAGTGGTGAATCGGAGCGTAGGGTGAGAGCTCCAGCCATGACATCACCAGCGCCGGAAATCCATTTGGTAAGTGAAGATGTCAGGATATCGCAATGTGGTAAGACATCGACATTGAGCGGCCCGACTGCGGAATCGTCGATGATAAAAGGGGTTTTGGAGAACGCGCAGGCTTCCGAAACCCGTTTGAGGTCGATGGTGCGGAGGAGAGGATTGGAAGGGACTTCCGTAAACACTCCGGCAAATTCACCGGCACGGATGCGCTGGATCGCTTCATCGAACGATTCTCCTGAGGCTTCGTTGAGGTAAACGACGCCGAAACCGAAGCGTTCTTGGATTTTGAGTGAATCGACGTAGGGGAACTCAATTTGCAGGGTTTTTTTACCTTCTCGGACATCGGGTAAGGAGCGAAGTGCGGCGAGTGCTGCTGAAATGCCGCTGCTGAAAATGAACGTATCTTCCGGGAGTCCGCCATTGAGTTTGGCAACGGCACGGGAAAGAAGATGAGATTTTGAGCCCTCGCGGATTTGTCCATCGAGATAGTCCTGAGCTTGACGGGATGAGATACCCTCTCCTGAGAATCGCCAGTAGAGATCGGAAAGTTTTTTAACTTTTTCAGGAAAGATCAAAGCATGCAGGCCGTGGAAAGAGGCGCTACGGATGGCAGTCTCAGCCTGGCGTTCCAACCAACGATGGGCGCGTTGGGCGGAAATTCTTGTAGGTAATACCAAAACATCTTCACCTTCAGCCGCTAGCTCGGCACGTGCGTTATCAAAAATGCGCTCGACGGTGGGGTGTTTGAAAAAACGAGGATAACCGGTGCGGAGACGGCGTAGGACTTTTTCACGACCCTCTTCATACCCGACGACTGCATCCCAGGTCGGGAGGCAGACAGAGCAAGCATGGGTAGAATCCGGTAGTGGCATACCAAGATCCTCCTCTTGCCAGGCGGGGTTTACTAACAGATCGCGCACGGGTGGTAGATGGCTTCTTGGGGGGGATTGGGCAAGCCTGTTTTAACGCTTTTGGTATGAGAAATCACCCAAATCAGGTATTTCTGGGGCTCATTGCCCTGATATTGCTTTGTCCTTGCTTCAAATGCTTGAGTGGTGAGAATCCGCGCCCCGACCTAGGAGATGTGTCGGTTATTCAAATGGACGATCAAGATTTCAAAAAAGTCATCGAAGAAATAGGCGCAGTCATCTCGGCGCATCAAAGTTTCTTGCTGATGAGTCACGTTAGGCCAGACGGCGATGCGATAGGATCGCAGATTGCGCTGGGGTTCTCGCTGATGGCGATGGGGAAGCAAGTTTACCTCGTTAATGAAGACGGAGTCCCGGAGAGCTTGGAGTTTTTGAAAGGCTCAGAAAAAGTCACGACTCCTCCGAAAGATCCGATCGAAGTGGAAGTAGCGATCGCACTTGATACGGCTACGAAGCCTAGATTAGGCGATGGATCACTGCATGCGGCATCGAAAGCAAAAGTCTGGCTGAATATTGATCACCACATTTCCAATCCAGCTTATGGAGATGTGAATTTGATCGATGCGAGAAAGCCTGCCACGGGGCAGATTGTTTACGAATTGATCAAGATGCTGGGTTACCCGATTCCGGATGAGACGCGGGATGCGGTATATGTTGCGGTATCAACCGATACGGGATCGTTCCAATACGGATCGACCACGGCGGAGACTTATGAGCTGGGTGCGGATTTGATTCGGCGTGGTTTGAATGTCGGAAAAATCAATGCGGATACTTATGATAACCATCCACGTCGCCGTTTGGAGCTGATGCGTGCGTTACTTAATACCTTGGAGTTTTCAGCTGATGGACAACTAGCCTATTGGGAGTTGTTGGACAAAACGCGAATCGATCTCGCATTGCAACCGGATGACAGCGAGGGACTTATCGATATGATCCGCTCGGTGAAAGGGGTGCGTGTTGCCGCGTTTTTTGAAGAACTGGTGGATGGAAAAATCCGGGTTTCGATGCGTTCGAAAGATTCCGGAATCAATGTATGCAATGTAGCCGCTGAATTCGGTGGAGGTGGTCATGCGTTGGCAGCAGGAATCCGCATGACAGGTCCTCTTTCTGAGGCTAGACCAAAGGTTTTATCAGCCTTGAAACAGGCATTAGCTGCGCAAAAATAATTTAAATTCAAGATGAGAAAACAAGCTGAAGAATACACCGGACCAAGTGGGGTGTTGTTAGTCGATAAGGCTCCAGACATGACATCGCATGATGTGGTGGCAATCGCGAGACGTGCGCTGAATACGAAAAAGATCGGTCATTGCGGAACGCTCGATCCGATGGCTACCGGTTTACTAATGCTGGTCATTGGTAAAGCGACAAAGATTCAAGATTTGTTGATGAGTGAGGACAAAGTGTATGAAGGCACTCTGACCTTGGGTCAGCGAACCAGCACGCAGGATAAAGAAGGCGAAGTGTTAGAAACTCGTGAGGTTGGAAATTTATCTGAAGTAGATGTTCGTAATGCATTCGAGGCTTACACCGGCGATTTTGAGCAATTACCACCGATGGTTTCCGCGATCAAGATGGATGGTGTGCCGCTTTACAAGCTGGCGCGAAAAGGCGTGGAGATTGAGCGAAAATTGCGGCCGGTGCGTGTCACTGGCTATGAAATTAAACGCCAGGAACTTCCGGAAGTGGATTTCCGGGTCGATTGTTCGAAAGGTTTTTATGTCCGCACTTATGCGAATGACATCGGTGAAAAGCTTGGTTGCGGTGCGCATCTCAGTGCGTTGCGCCGAACTCAATCTGGAAAATTCAATTTGGATCGGTCCGTGACGGTTGCGCAACTCAAGGAAGCAAATCCCGAGGTGTTGCTTAAAGCTTTGATCTCGTTGGCAGAAATTTCATTAATGCGCGGAGCGTGAGAAACTATGCCTATCCGTCTCGACAAGCTTGAGAATCTGGTGCTTCAGCGAGGGCCGTTGCATCTGGCTCTCGGCGTATTCGACGGCGTGCACATCGGTCATCAGGCGGTGATCGATCAGGCAGTGCAAGCCGCACAGGCGAGTGGGGGATTGTCATTTGTAGTGACGTTTTCTCCGCATCCGATTCGGGTCATTGCGGCAAACAAAGCACCCAGCTCCTTACTCGCTACCTTGGACGATAAAGCTGAGGTGATGAAATCTCACGGAGTTGATGGATTGCTGGTGATTCATTTTGACCAAAATTTCGCGACTATGGCCGCTGAAGACTTCGTCAGGAAACTCTGCGAGGCTGATGTGGCGTCGATTTCAGTAGGAGAGGATTGGCGGTTTGGAAATAAGCGGCTAGGCGATGTGAACCTGCTGACAACCATGGCGGAAGAGCTGGGATTTCAACTTTCGGCTGTAGCTCCAGTGATTTGGGACGGAGAGCGGATCAGTAGCACTCGCATCCGCCAGGCGATACGGGATGGGAATTTCGATGCGGTTGAAGCGATGTTGGGCAGGCACTACGAACTCTCGGGGGAAGTGGTCGAGGGACGGAAACTCGGCCGGACTTTGGGGTTTCCGACAGCGAATTTGCATTTCGCCGATATGCAACTGCCGAAGGATGGGGTGTGGTTGGTAGAGGTGAATGGGAGTCTGCGTGGGGTCGCAAATCTAGGGATGCGACCTACCGTGGACGGAACCCAACGAACGTTGGAGGTGCATATTTTGGATTTTTCCGGCGATCTCTACGGCCAGATCTTACGGGTGCGATTCGTTCATTTCATCAGGGAAGAAAGGAAATTTCCCAGTATTGATAAGCTTCGGGAGCAAATTGCGGCAGACGTTCAGGAGGCTGAAAAAATTTCTCTTGATTAAATACTGTTTAAATGAACAGTATTCGACATGAGCTCACGCGAATACCGAAGATTGAGATGGAAATTGTTGCGGATTGAACTGCGTCGGAAACTTCTGACGAAGATCCGCCAGTGGAGAAAAGTCAACAGACCACGTTTTCAGCAGTTGGAACTGAGGCTTTAGATCAGCTTTTATACTTAAGAAAAATTGAGAATTCGTGGATTTTAGGCTTACCCTTTCGACTTCAGCTGTCTATATGTCTCGAAAACCTCCGCATGCGATTTCATTTCAGCAAAAAATTTACGAGTTGTAGCCTAGTGCTTGCGATATCGTTTGGGCTCTTGCCGACGAGTTTTTCTCAGGAAATCAAACCCAAGACGAGCCTTGCTCAGAAGGAATTGGACAAGCGCCGCGCGGCGGTCGACGAGGGACAAATGTTTTTGGTTAAAGGTGATGAAGCCTATTTGGCCGGTAATTTCAAAGACGCAGTGAACGCCTATGCTGGTGCGAGTGCAGCTTTTCCCAATTCACCTACAACCGCTGAGCTGAGAGATTCGGCAATTAATCGATACGTCCAAGCTTCAGTTGAACTTGGCAAACAGTTAGCCAGAAGTGGTAAGGTTGAGGAGGCTAAGAAAGTGATCGATGTGGTTTTGGCTCAAGATATTGCACCCACTCACCCGGTTGCATTGGCGGCTCGCAGTGAACTTGACGATCCGATCCGCACCAACCCGGTGATCACCGGAGAACATGCGAAAGATGTAGATGAGGTGAGAAGACTGCTCTACATGGCACAAGGTGCCTATGATCTAGGAAAATACGATGAGGCAGGACGACATTTTACCTCGATTCTAAAAATCGATCCTCATAACACTGCGGCGAGGCAAGGTTTGGAACGCGTAGCGAATTCAAAATCGAAATATTATGATGCGGCATCCAATCATACACGTGCCGAACTTCTCATGGAGGTGGATAAAGCATGGGAATTGCCTTTAGCTTCGAATTTGGTGATGCCGATAGTTCCAGTTGTGAGCGATACCACTGCATCAAGTTCAAACGTTCCTTTGAGTAAAAAACTCAGCCGTATCGTGATTCCAAAATTCAACGTCGAAGATGTGACATTGATGGAAGCGATCGACGTTTTAAGGCTCCGCGCAGCCGAGTATGATACCTTTGAGTTAGTACCTGAGCTTAAAGGTATGAACATCACAGTTAATCTGGGAGATCATACGGCCTCGCCTGCGAAAGAGATTTTATCAGATCGATTTAACTTGAGGTTATCAAATGTTCCTGTGGAACACATTCTTAAGTATATCACAGAAATTACGAAAACAAATTTTCGCTACGATGATCATGCTGTGACGATCAGCCACAAAGGAGCTGCTGGTAATAGTTTGATCACACGGACATATCGAGTTCCTCCTGATTTTTTGAGCAATCTAACTGCTGGAGCCTCAGAAACAGCCAAGGCAGCAGATGATATTTTCAATGCTGCTCCATCTGTAAATCAATCTCTTGCAAAGCGAAAAGGTGCCCAAGAAGCATTTGCTGATCAGGGTGTTTCATTTCCACAAGGAGCGAGTGCTACTTTCAACCCATCCTCCAACACATTGCATGTGGTCAACACGCTTAGTAATCATGATATTATTCAGCAAATCATTGATGCAATTGTGGAAACAGAGCCGGTCATCGTATCGGTGAAAGTCACTATGATCAAAATCCAGAAAAACGTTTTGGAGGAGCTTGGATTTGATTGGATGATGAATGATTTTGGACTAGGTGGAGGAAGTGGGGTAGGGCCAGATAAAGCTTATTTAACAGGAGGAACCACAGGGACTGGAACATTGATTGATGATTTTCCAGTGGTGCCGCAAAATCCGCTTCCGCAAAATCCGATCACAGCGGGCAATCGTAGCGGTGATGGGGCATTCGCAAGGACTAATTTAGATCAACTTCTCGCTGATGGTATAAACCGTCAATCTCAAAGGAATGCTCGTGCTCCTGGAATTATTGGAGTTAATGGCGTGGTAAATAACGCAACAATTCAAATGTTGATGCGTGGAATGGATCAGAAAAAAGCGGGTGACGTTCTGGCCACACCTTCTATCACCACTCGCAGTGGTCAGGCTGCATCGGTCACGATGATTAGGGAGTTTATCTATCCATCGGAATATGAACCCCCACAAATCCCACAGAATATCGGGGGGGGGGCCGCCGCTCCAATCGTGCCATCGTTTCCAAGTGTCTACGAGACACGCGACACAGGTGTCTTTCTGGAAGTTTTACCAACTGCCGATGAAAACCGTCGATACATTGATGTAGCAATAAAGCCAGTGATTACTGATTTCGATGGGTTTGTGAATTATGGTTCTCCAATCAATTTGATCCAGGACGGTGAATCAATTCCTGTAACTGAGAATATTATTTTGCAGCCAGTCTTCAGCGTGAAGAAAGTGGATACCAGTATGGTGATTTTGGATGGTGCGACCATTGTAGTTGGTGGCTTATTGCAAGATCGCGTGACTAGGGTGAATGATAAAACTCCGATTCTAGCCGATATCCCAATGGTTGGCAGACTCTTTGAAACTAACGCAGTCAAACATCAATCCACAGCGATCTTGTTTTTTCTTAATGTCGAGTTAGTTGATCCAACTGGTAGACCATATCGTAATCGCTGATTTTTTATAAATGATGCCTGATTCGAACAATGAGCCTGAGAAGTATACGATCGACGAGATGTTAGATCGTCTAAAAAAACGAGGTGACGGTGAGGGGCAATTGGTAACACGCGCAGATGGAACGCAGGCTTTAAAAGTAAGAAAGCGTAAACGCCGCACAGACCAGACGAGGGATAAGTTAAAAGCACAGAATAATCGCATGCAGTTATTTCAGATTGCAGGCTTCATTGTCTTCTTGGTCGCAATGTTGATCATCGGAGGGATAATGATACTTTATGCGAACGGCTCAGCTTTTCGCAATGGTTTGATTACCAAGATAGAGAGCGTCACTGGTAGTGAGGTGAAAATCGAACAATTTAGGATGAATCCAGCCACAGCGTCCGCAGCGCATGTTGAAATGGATTGGTCGGAAATGTTCTCTATTCACCGATTGGAGGCAAATAGCTTGAGAGCAAAAATTTCACCCATCAGCTTCATTGGGAAAATTTTTCAAGGGCAGGAAATTACAGCAGATAATGGAAAACTGTTTTTAAAGGCTCCGCATTCCTCGGATTCATCTGCTGCTAAGACAACAGCAACGAGTGAATCTGGGATTAGATTCCAACGTTACTCAGTTGCTAAGTTGAATCTGTTTTTTTCAAAGGATGAATCTGCGGATGGTATGGTTGAGAATATCGAGGCTTCTTACTTGCCGACAAAGGCCAGTAAAGGTGGTGAAATTCGATTGAATCAAGGAAACTTGAAACTGAAGGGATGGCCATCATTGGCTCTTGATCGTTCATACATACAGGTTCGTGAGGGGGATCTTGATATCAAGAGCATGCGGTTTTTAATTCCTCCAGTGCAGAGTGAAGGGGTTCAAGATAAAGGCACGATCAATCTCTCGGGTGTAATCAGTCCTCAAGATGAAGGGGCTACTCATAAACTGCACGTGGAATTGGAATCATTTCAAATTTCACCTTTATTGGGTAATAGCTTGGGTCGGTTTTTCCATGGTAAGATGGTCACAAATCCGGATGATAATTCTAACTTACTTCAGTTTGCTCCTGGTTCTGGACAAGATGCATCGCTTGAACTGAATGTAAGTCAGGCGACTTCTTCTCGGATCAGTCTCTCACAATTCAAATTTTTGGGTCACTTATCGATTGTATTAGATGATCGTTGGTATGAACTTCCGAATTTTGATCACAACGTCAAATTGCTGATCAAGCGAAGGGGTGAGGTGGTTAATATGGAGAGTATTTATTTGGAGCAACGCGCAAGAATGATGATCAAAGGTGCGTTAGCAACCCAGGATGCGACTGGAAATATTTCAGGAACTCTTAATGTGGGGATTCCTGATATTATTTTGGCGGCCGCCAAAGACCGTCGTCTGGAATTGATGTTCAGTCCTATTAAGGATGGTTATCGATGGATCAATATTGATTTGAGTGGAACTGGTTCTGCTCCACAGGACAATTTCAAAGAGCTCTATCAAGCGATTTCACTTACGGATGCACCTAAAACTAAAGCTGTGCCTAAGCCTGAAGGCGTTGATTCGTTTGATAATTTGATCAAGCCTGAATAAGTCAACTTGGTTTGATAAGGTGTATGCCTAGTAAACAGACATCGTCGTCGAAGTGATGGGAGTCGGAGAAATCGAGTACGGTTTCAATAATGGATTCCAACCATTCTTCGATGTCTTTTTTTGGATCTTGGCTGGCGATTTGTAAGAGCCGTTGATCCATGAATTGTTCACCTTCGTCATTTTCAGCTTCGAGAACGCCATCAGTGAAAAGCAGTAAGCGTTGCACATCTGATAGATTCAAGTTGTGAATGGGGTAGGTGAGGTTGTTTAAAAGCCCGAGTGCCGGGCCTTTCTCTCCGCGATCGGTGCAGAGTTGTTGGCTGGATTTTTCACCGACAATGATGGGTCCTGGATGGCCGGCGCAGGAGTATTCCATTGATAATTCGTTGAGGTCGATGATGCCATAGAACGCAGTGGCGAACATCGTTACGTTGGCTCGTTTCAGGATAGAGGATAAGCCGGAATTGAGTTTTCCGAGGAATTGTGAGGCGTCATGTTTGCCGTTGGCTTGAGTGGCGAGCAGGCCTCTTAACATTGCCACAACCAATGCGGCGCGAACGCCGTGCCCCATCACGTCGCAGATGAAAATTCCGTAACGATTGTTGCTGAGTTTGATGATTTCATAGAAATCTCCAGCGAGTCCTGAGATGGGTAGATATCGTGAGCCGAAGAAAATCTGGTTGCCGTTTTGAGCGACGGCAGGTGGGTAGCCAGAGGTGGAGAGTGCTTGTTGGATCTCGTGGGCAAGTTTGACCTCTTCTTCGTAAGCGATGTTTTTCTGCTGGAGCTCATTCGCTAACTCGGTGGCTTGACGCTGCGCCGTGACTAGCGAAGTGACATCACTGGAAACACCAAAGGTGCCTTTGATGGTGCCGCTTTTATCGCGCCACGGAAATTTTGAGGTCACCACGAAAGTCTCGGTTCCTTCCCGCCAGGTTTCGCATTCGAGCTGACCGGTCATGGGAATCCCGGTTTTGATGATTCGCTGTTCATCGGATTCCGCTTTTTCCCAATGCGTGTTAGAAAATAAATCGCGGTCGTGTTTTCCAATCAAGCTCATGCTTTTATCAAAGCCGTGGTATTCAGTCATACCGCGATTCACCATGACGAACTTGGATTTGAGATCTTTGAAATAGATTTGGAGAGGAACGTGATCGATCAAGTTGCGCAAAAGATGGCGTTCTTCTTCGATCTGCGCTTCGGCGTTTTTCCGAAGGCTGATATCGATCATGGAGCCAGCGATACGGAGGGCGTTTCCCTGGCGGTTACGAACTACGGTCCCGCGAATCCGTAGCCAACGCCATTCGTTACCGCCGGTTTGGATACGGGCATCGATAGCTAGAGTTTCGGGGCCACCAGTGTCTAGGGCGCGATCGACGGCACTTTCAAAAGCTGGGCGGTCAAGTTCGTGGACATGGAGATAAGGGGGGAGGAAAAGGTTGGGTGCACTGGACTCCGTACATTCGAGAAATTCAATAATCCGCCTGGAGTAGTAGATTTTTTTCTCACCAACCATCCAGTCCCAAATGCCCTCGTTGGAAGCTCTCAGGGCGAGTTCGAGGCGGTCGCTGCTTTGGGTTTCTTGGGGAAATGGCTCTGACATATCTGGGTGTTTTATAGAGGTTGCCTTTTGAGGTGGTTATCTAGTCGCAGGGATGAGGGCGTTTCAAGGAAGATCGCTGAGCGGGGTGCTCGAAATGTGCAATTTTTGCCTAGTTCTGGGGTTGCTTTTGGAGCTGGAGTGTTTAGAACGACGGCGATGAAACGTCTCGCTCTACTCATACTTGTGGTTGGTTTTGGTCTTGGTGCCTGTGAAAAACACGATTTTGAAGAGACTCGGAAATTGCACGAGCATCACGATAGCCATGGGGATCATGACAGCCATAACCATGATGATCACGACAGCCACAAGGATCACGAGAAGCATTGAAATGCTGAAATTCCGCATTTTTCCCTCCGATTGCGCCCTGTTTCTTGATCCTAGGCTTGTCAAACGCCGAGAGCTACCTCACAGACGCGCCGTTCTAGGCAATCCATGAATCAAGAAATTGCATTAACTCTGATTGTTATTGGGCTGACCTTGGTCGCGTTTATTCGCGAGTGGGCTGCACCTGATGTGTTGGCATTAACCATTTTGTGTCTCTTGGTGGCACTGGGTTTGATCGACATGGACAGCATGGCCAAAGTTTTCAGCAATGAAGCTCCATTGACGATCGCGGCTCTGTTTGTAATCGGTGGAGCATTGGAAAAATCCGGAGCCGTCAATCAGATCGGGCGGCTATTAGAGCGGAGAGTTAATGGTGGAGTAAGGACCTCGATTTTTGCATTCACGGTGGTCGCTGCGTTTTTCAGCGCATGGATGAACAATACGGCCATCGTTGCAATTCTGATGCCAGTCGTTTTGGGATTTGCTAGATCGAAAAATATCGCCGCCTCCAAATTACTGATACCTTTGTCTTATTCGTCGATTCTGGGTGGTTGCTGCACCTTGATCGGGACATCTACCAATCTTTTGGTGAACGGCAGTCTTAGAGACATGGGTTTGGAGCCGATGAGCATGTTTGAACTGACTCCAATAGGTGTCCCGTTGGCGATTGCTGGCGTTGCTTACATGGTGATTTTGGGACCTAAATTATTGCCCTCACGGTCATCGATTACGGGAAGTTTAGAGATCGATTTAAGGGTGGTTCCGCTGCATCACTTATTGATTGCGGATGGTTCTGAACTCATAGGCCAGAAGTTGCTCGATACGGCTCTTGGAAGCAGAGAAGCTGGGATTCATGTCTTGGAAATTCGCCGACGTGGTACGCGTCTGATGTTGCCACTCAGCGAAGTGACGGTTGAGAAAAACGATCGTTTCTTGGTTGCATTGCATCGCCGCAAAGGTGGGGCGACGAAGGCACAGGAGTTATTTGCAAAAATTGGCGCGCAGGAGCTATCCACGGTAGATGGTATTGTCTCTGAGTTGGTTGTTCCGAATGAGTCTTCTTTGGTAGGTAAAACCTTGGCGGCATCGGATTTCCGTCAGCGCTATAACTGTGTTGTGCTGGCCGTGCATCGCAATGGTCTGAACATTACCAGTAGCATGGCCAATATTGCTCTAGATCATGGCGATACTTTGCTGGTGATCACCGCGATCAATAACCTAACAAGTTTGAAAGAAACTCGGGATTTCGTTCTTACCGATACGCCGGACTCGAAAGCCGAGAACGAGGAAAGTAATGAAGAATGCATCAAATCGATCAAAATTTCTTGGGCGATTCTTATTGGAGTGATTTTAGTCGTATCGATCACCGATTTCTTGAGTCGGATGTATTCCGGGATACCAGATATTCCGATTCATTATGCCTCAGTGGTAGGGGCTTTGTGTTTGTTGTGGCTAAAAATTCTGACGCCGCGTGAAGCTTACGCGAGTATTGACTGGCAGGTATTGTTGATGCTTTACGGATTACTGGGTCTCGGGATGGCGATGCAGAATTCAGGGACTGCCTTGTGGTTGGCGGAGCGCTTGGTCGATATGACTCGTCATCATGTTTCTCCCGAACTCCTACCCTACGTGATGCTATGGGTGATTTATTTTTTCACATTGTTACTCACGGAAGTTCTGTCGAATAACGCCACAGCAGTGATGTTGGTGCCTATTGTGGTTGGGCTTGCTAATGAACTTGGGGTCGATTTCCGGCCGTTCATCATCACGATTACCATTGCGGCATCATGTGCGTTCGCTCTGCCGATGGGATATCAGACCCACATGATGGTGTATGGGCCAGGTGGCTATAAGTTCAGCGATTACCTCCGTATCGGCATTCCCCTAAACATTCTGATCTGGGTGCTGACAAGTCTTCTTGTGCCATTAATCTGGAATTTCTAGGGGTTGAATTTTTTCTTCGCTCATTCGCTATTTTCGATTCTACTTGGTCGAGATGGATTTTGATTTTC
Source organism: Akkermansiaceae bacterium (assembly GCA_031419275.1). Lineage (GTDB taxonomy): Bacteria > Verrucomicrobiota > Verrucomicrobiia > Verrucomicrobiales > Akkermansiaceae > Luteolibacter. The sequence goes on from JANOKJ010000141.1 coordinate 57,911, forward strand.
CAGAAAGTTTTTTGCTGCTGCCTCTTCTGGGGCTAGTCGGGTGGTTTTGGCCTAAGCTGGGATTGTTCCGTCCGCTGCGTTTGGTGATTCTGCTTTTATTGGTCGCGATGCTCTCGGGGCCAAAATTTGTGAAGCAGCAAAATGCCCTTGAGTTGATCGTGTTATTGGATCGTTCAGATTCAACCGAGGACTTGATTGATAAAAGCCTGCCAGAATGGACGCGGCTTTTGGAAAGCTCCAAGCCCGGACGTAAAGATAAGCTGCGCTTTGTGAACTACGCGGCAGAAGTCGCGGAGGCGGGAATCGATGGATCTTCGTTTACGGGATCGCGAAAGCAGACGAGAACCGGTTTGGCGTTGTCGAATTTAATGGCGCAGGTGGATGAGAAGATGCCGACCCGGGTGTTGTTGTTTACGGATGGTTATGCGACCGAACCGTTGACGGAGGCGGCGGAGCAAATGAAGAAGCGGGGAGTTCCGTTAGATTATCGTTTGGTGCGTGAGGAGACGGTGCAGGATGCGCGGGTGGCTCGTTTGCAGTTTCCTGAGCGTGTTCAAGTTGGCGAACCATTTTTGATTTCTGTTCTAGTCAGATCTAACAAGGAAGAAACGGTCCCTTTGGTCATCAAGCGCAACGGTCAAACTCTAGTTGAATCCGAGATCGCGGTGAAAGATGGTGTGGGAACCGTAGAGTTTACCGATCGGTTGGGACAGGTTGGTGCATTTGAGTATGAGGCTGAAATTCGTCCTGTGGTGGATGCTCATTTGGGAAACAACCGGATGAAGCGTTGGATGGAAATTACTGGTGGACCGAGGTTGTTATTGGTCACGAAATATGAAGATGATCCGGTGGCGCGTGCGATGGCCGATATGGATTTCGATGTGCAGGTGATCAAAGATTCTTCGCTGCTCAAACCGGGCATGCTCGGTGGATCCAAGGCTGTGATTTTTAACAACGTGCCGGCGCATGAGATTCCAAACGATTTCATGAAATCATTGGATTTCTTCGTAAGGGAACAAGGTGGTGGATTCATGATGGTGGGTGGTAAACGCTCGTTTGGAGCTGGTGGATATTTCCAATCCGACATCGATGAGCTTTTGCCCGTATCGATGGAGTTGAAATCAGAGCATCGGAAACTCTCGGTTGCCTTGGCGATTGTGATGGATCGTTCCGGCTCGATGGCTGTGGAAGTTGCCGGTGGTAAAACGAAGATGGATTTGGCGAACTCCGGTGCGATTGCTGCGGTGAATCTGTTAGGAGATATGGATCAGGTGACGGTTTTTGCAGTTGATAGTGAGCCAAATAAAACCGTTCCTCTCAGTAAAGTTGGAGGGAAGCAGGGACAGATTAATCAACGGATTTCCAAGATTTCATCCGGCGGCGGTGGTATTTATGCATACACCGGCTTGAAAGCGGGATGGGAAGAGCTGAGAAAATCCACGGCCGGAACGCGGCATGTTATTTTATTTACCGACACCCAAGATACCGAGGAGCCGGGCGATTATAAAAAGCTATTAGCTGAAATGACCAAAGAAGGTGCGACGGTTTCAGTGATCGGCCTTGGGACGAATAAAGACATTGATTCGGCGTTTTGTGAAGACATTGCCAAGCTCGGTAACGGACGGATGTTTTTTTCGGACCGGCCGATGGATATTCCGCAAATTTTCGCACAGGAGACAGTAACGATTGCTAGGTCAGCGTTCCTTGAAGATAAAGTTGAAGGCTTGGCATCGGGGCGATGGAGTGAAATTTCACCTAAGCCGATTGAGTGGATGCCAGCAGTCGACGGATACAATTTGTCGTACGCTCGAAAAGACAGCACGGTTTCACTTGCTTCAAAAGACGAATACATTGCTCCGCTTGTGGCTCATGCGCGCCGTGGTTTGGGACGTACCGCAGCGGTGTCGTTTCCGTTAGGTGGAGATTTTTCAGAAGGTGTTAGAAATTGGAAAGGATACGGGGATTTTGTGCAGACGATGGGTCGGTTCCTGATGGGACAGCAATTGCCGCCGGGGATAGCAATCAGGCATCAGATGAAGGGAACACGCTTGGAGCTTAGTTTGTATTACGATTCCGAGGAATGGGGGGAGCGCCTGAATCAAGACCCACCGGTCGTGAAATTGCAGGATGAAGCAGGCGGTGCGATTTATGAAGTGCCATGGCGTCGCATTGCGCCTGGGCATTTTTCTTTGAGTCGTGATTTGAATGAAGGTAGTGTGGTGAAAGGAGCGATCCGTGTGGGGGAACACGCGCTAGCATTTGGTCCGGTCAGTGTGGGATCTAGCGTGGAATGGGCGTTTGAATCGGAGCGCTTGGAAGAGTTGCGGCAGGTTTCCCATCAAACCAACGGCCGGAAATTATTGAACCTTGAAGATGCTTGGTTGAGGCCTCCTTATCTGGCGGCGCATTCGCTCAGTTTGCCGTTGGGGATTTCCTTGCTAGTCTTGATTGTGTTGGAGGCATTGATCACCCGCACGGGTTGGAAACTTCCTGAGTTTGTCCGTTTCAAAAGCAACAAGGTCAAGCAACCTAAGCCACAAAAAGTGCGCACGCCTAAAGTGGTCAAGCCAGTGGTGGAAAAAATAATCGAGGAAGTTGAAAAACCCGTCATCGAAGAGGATTCTGATCGGCGTTCCAGATTCCAGAGAGCGAAGGATAAGAAATGATTCGTTTCGTCCTTTAGAAAATGCCCGGATGGTAATCTGGCGAATCGGGGCCCTCGAAATACATGGCAATAAACCGATTCCATCTTTCCCGGCTTTCTGGCGATAGGCTCTCGGTAATTTGAGAAACACAGTGGCTACAGAGTAACAGCGGTAGCGCACCTTCGACCAATGAGCCATCATTTCGGAATTGGGCTGAGATTGTGAATCCCGACATCCACTCGCGCGGCATCGTGCACGCCACACAGTGATCCATGCGCTTGATGGGTTGATCGAGTTTTTTCCATTCGAGCATGCGCTGTTCCCAATCGATCTTGGTTTCGAGGAAATCTCTAATTGCAGCCTTGGAGGACTCGCTGAAACCGCCCGCCACCTCATCCCGGCAGTGGTCGCAGATTGCATATTCCATGACACACTCCTTGCGGTGGTAATGCTTGTTGATCACCCAACTCCTGCCAGTCGTGGAGAGGGTATTCTGGCAAATCTTACAGGAAATAAAGGGTTTTCCAGTTTCGATCGAGTCAAACCATTGTGCCAATTGCCTCATGGGTCGGATTATAGCAAAAAAGCAATAATTACGCAAAGACTCTAAATTGCGAGATAGGGTCTTGCAAACTTCGCTGCCGCCCAGTAATTCCTCCGCGCCATGTCTAAAGTAGGAACGATTGATTTTCCAAAAACCGGTTACGAAGCAGTGATTTTTGATTGTGACGGGACTCTCGTCGATTCTATGCCTGCTCACTTCGATGCCTGGTGCGAGGCTCTTGCAGCTTACGGTGCGGGCGGAATTTTCAAAGAGGACGTGTTTTTCGCCATGGGCGGCAGGCCGACCCGGGACATCGTGGTTGATCTCAATGAAGAATATGATTTAAAGCTAGATCCAGAAGCTGTCGCACTGGCGAAGCGGGATGCCTATTTGAAAAAGCTTCATTTGGTTCAGTTTATTGATGAAGTGGCAGATTTCGCAAAATCGCTCAGAGGAAAAATGCCGATGGCGGTTGCCTCTGGTGGCTCGCGCTATGTGGTGGAAAAGACTTTAAGGCTTTTGGATTGCTCGGATTGGTTCGATGAGGTCGTCACTGCAGATGATGTAGCAAACGGTAAACCCTCGCCGGATATTTTCCTTAAAGCCGCCGAATTGCTCGGTGTTGCTCCAGAAAAATGCCTCGTCATCGAAGATGCACCTCCGGGTGTTATCGCAGCGCTAGCAGCCGGGATGCAAGTCGTCACCGTGCCTATGCCGTTGCTGGTTAAGAATTGATCCCTAAGTGATCTGTCAGGGTTCATTGGGCTCACAGCCCTTATTTCCTCAAACGACTGACTGGCGACTTCGCGGCCTCGGCTTGTAACGCTTCATTTTTTCGCAGTCTCGGGATTACGGATGAGTAGATCTTTTTTGAAGGAATCGATCTCACCCGAAATCTCCCATGTCCGCAATTTAACTTTTTCTGGGCGGCCCAAGAGTTCAAATATTGATGGATCAATCCACTTTACCTGGGCTCCGGTAATATCGATCGGACTTGAAGGGACTTTGAAGGATTCTCTAGGAATACCGATTGCGTCTTCTTTATTGAATAAAATGTTTGTGAGGATGGAGAGGGAGACTTTCGTGTTACCCTTTTCGGTGCGGGTGATTCTCATGGGGTAGTATAGCTTGTCGGTCGCAAAGCGAATTTTCAGCGGAGTTTTTTTCGCTGCCTCTTTTTTAAGGTCGACGACATCAAATAGAAACCATTTGTAACCGTCTTTGACATATTCATCGATCACGGCAAGCAAGGGAGCTGGGATTTCGAGGTCTTTGTTCTCGGTGCCAAATTCAGTGGTGACCCATTGAGAAAATCGTTTTGCATCAAGCAATTCCACGATCCGAATGTCGTGGGCTCCGATCAACTTTCGTTCAACGACATTTGCCGCAGGTGGGCTAAGGGGCGCGCCGAACGGGTCGTCTTTGCCAAAACTATTATATTCAACTCTTACTTTTGGTAGTAGGGATTGGCAACGTTTGAAAACTTCAGGACCTGCCTCATCAACGGTGGGTTTGTTAGGCAAAGGCATGACCTCGAGAACTTTGGTCTCTTCCGAGGATGCAAGGGTGGTTTGTAAAAATAAGAGCTGTTCTTTACCGTTCCATGCGATGATCGCGTCTTGATTCGGCTCCGTGATCCGGACCGTTTTTTTAAATGGAATGCTTCCCATGTCGCCATGACTGGAAATGGTGATCGCGACAGATGTGAGAAGAATGGCGCAAATGGATTTCATGATCCTGCAGACGTTAGAGAACATGGTTTGTGGCGGCAAGCATATCTGCGACCCCTGCCGGGGTCGTGGAGGGTGGGGGCGTTATCCCGGGGTGTCGCTGCGCTCAACCCCGGGCTAATTTCTGCGATCTCGTTGGGATCGGGTGCAACTCAGCGAGGTGCTAGACATTAGCTCTGGGTCACAGACCCAGGGAACCTTGTGAAAAATATTCTGCACCCCAGCGGGGTGCCAGAAGTCTGGATCAGACCGAGATCGATAATCAGATTTACCCCTATGGATTTAGAGACCAAATATCCAACAAATCGTCAGTGTGGCAAAGCATCCAATTAATATCACCCCAAGCACGCGTGATATCCGAAACACATATGGCTTAGTGCGCTTCATCTCGATGCGGCTTTTTGTATCCAAAATGGGGAAAAGCAAATTCATGGCGAGCGATGCGGTAACTCCCAAGTAGGCAGACATGAAACTGGCTGCCAAAAAAAAGATTCCTTCGTGCCCAGTATAGCTGGGTGGGTGTTGAATATTTGCGACGAAAAATCCGATCATTCCGGCTATCGCTCCAATGACAGAGGTCAAGGCTATGCTCCTGAAGAAGAATCCCCAAGAGCGTATTAAAACAGCTACAACCAAAGCCCAGACTAAGCCAATTGAAGTGAGGATGAATAAGGTAGTGATCACGGAAGAGGTATTTAGATTGCAGCTTCAAGACGGCGACCAAAGATCGCCGCTACTTTGGGATATCTACCCAGCAGCCTTTTTCGTGGGATTGGATGGAGAGTTCGGCGAGTTGAACACCTTTGGCTCCTTCGCGAAGAGTCCATTTGAATGGGGTGTCGATGGCGACGTGTTTGAGGAACATTTCCCATTGGATTTTGAAGGCGTTGTCGAAGTTGAGTTGGTCTGGGACTTCGGTCCAGTTCGCGTAGTAGTCGATGGGGGAGTCGATATCCGGATTCCAGATGGGGCGTGGAGTGACGGATTGGTGTTGAGCCCAGCATTTGCGGAGGCCGACGATGGCGGAGCCTTCGGTGCCATCGACTTGCATGGTGAGCAGATCGTCGCGTCGGACGCGGACGTTCCATGAGGAGTTGAACTGGCAAGTGACGCCGGTATCGGTTTCGAAAATGGCGTAAGCGGAATCGTCGGTGGTGCAGGCGAAAGGTTTTCCTGCTTCGTCAAAGCGCTGTGGGATATGGGTGGCGGCTTTACAGAACACGCGGGTGACGTTGCCGAAAAGGTTATCGATCACGTAGCGCCAGTGGCAGTGCATGTCGACGATCATGCCGCCGCCATCTTCGGCGCGGTAGTTCCATGAAGGGCGTTGGATGGGTTGTCCTTCGTGTTCGCCAGTGAAAACCCAGTAACCAAACTCGCCACGCACGGAGAGAATTTTTCCGAAGAAGCCTTGTTCTTTCAAAAGCTGGAATTTGCGAATCCCTGGAAGCCAGAGTTTGTCCTGAACCGTTCCGTTTTTGACTCCGGCTTTCTCTGCAATTTCGGCAATACGAAGGGCTTCGGAGTAGACACTAGCGGTCGGCTTTTCACAGTAAACGTGTTTCCCAGCAGCGATGGCGCGTTCGAGGAAAGGAATGCGATGCGGGGTGCCGGAGGCATCGAAAAAGATTTCGTTGTAGGGATCGGCGAGGGCGGCATCGAGATCGGTGGAGAAACGCTCGACTCCGTGCTTCTTCGCAAGATCGGAGAGTTTGTTGAGGTTACGTCCTGTTAGGATGGGATCCGGGATGAGGCGTGAGCCGTCAGGGAGAAGGACACCACCTTGATCGCGGATCGCTAGGATAGAGCGGACGAGGTGTTGGTTGGTGCCCATGCGTCCGGTGACGCCGTTAAGGATGATACCGATTTTTTTCATAAAGTTTCAATTTTCAATATTCAAATTTCAAGGAAGACGAAGTGATATGGCGATTGGAAATCTAACTAAGAACTAAGAACTAAGAACTAAGAACCAGGAACCAGGAACTAGAGACTTTGAGTGGATGTTAAGATTTTCTGGAGGAAGTCGTGCTGGTTCATGGACCAGTATTTTCGGGAGAAGATTTCGACTTCGGAGTGGCCGGTGAAGTTGGTGGCGCGGATCATTTTGAGGATGCGCGGGGTGGCGTTGACGCCTTCGCCGGGGAGGCCTCGATCTAACAGTGGGTGATCGAAGTCTGGTTTGAACTCGCAGATGTGGAATGCAAAGAGGTGGCCGTTGTTGGCGCAGGTTTGGATTTCCTGTTCTAGGTTCGTTTCCCACCAGACATGAAACGTATCGACCGCGATTCCGACGAGTGGGTGATTGATGCGTTGTGCGAGGATGTTGGCGTCGCGAAGAGAAGCGACGGCGGAGCGATCGCCAGCATACATGGGATGGAGCGGTTCGATGGCGAGTTTGATTCCCGTGGCCTCGGCGCGTGGGAGGAGCGCGCGGATTCCGGCTTCGATTTGTTCGAGGTTTTGCTCAGGGGATTGGCCGATGGTTGCGCCGCAGACCAATACGATCATCGGCAAGCCGAGAATCTCGGCTTCTTCCAATGTCTTTAGATTTTGAGTAATTGCCGCTTCGCGATCCGGTGCTGCTAAAGCGGTGAAAAATCCGCCACGCACGAGGGAAATGGGAGTGAGTCCGCTATCGGAGAGATGGGATCTCACTTTTTTTAAATCCTGGCCCGCGATGGTTTCACGCCAGATCGAAATCCCACCAATTCCGGCTCGTGAATAATTCTCAATACATTCACCAATCGACCAAGGTTGGTTGGTGAATGTATGGATGGCGATTTGTTGGGGAGTCATGGATTTCGTTAGAATGGATTACGCAGATTCGCCGACGATGAATTTCCCTAAGACTCGGTGGATAGCTTTTTGCGGAATGTGGTTGATGATTTCCTGTTCCAACCCGGTTGCTGCGGTTCTGGCGAGTTCAAGGATGGGCATACTTACGGTGGTGAGTAGCGGGCGAGATAATTGCCGCACCGGTGAATCGTCGAAGCCAGTGACGGAAATGTCTTTTGGGACAGCGATACTGAGTCGGTCCAATTCACTGAGAACCACCGTGCCCATGATGTCGTTGATGCAGATGAGCGCGTTGTATTTTTTGGAAAGGCTAAGAATCTTCGCGTTGGTGACTCCGCCAATATTCGGAAAAGTTTGGGTGTCTTTAATGGGATCAAAATGAATTCCTAGTTTTTTGCACGCGGCATCGACACCACTCAAGCGCTCCTCATGAATTTGCCCGAGTTCATCTAGCGTGATGAAGGCCGGCTTGAGATTTTTCCCGCGTCGTTTGAAGAGGTGAGAGACGATCTCACTCATGCCGAGACTATTTTCCGATGCCAAGCAGGGGATGCCGGGGATTTCTCGATTGAGAACGACGAATGGCGTTTTATTTTTTCTGAGCTGCTTGAGCGTGTCTTCAGAAGGACGATGGAATGCGAAAACGAACCCATTGATGTCGCCACCTTTTTTGTGCGGATAAGGTTTGTAATCTTTGCTGTTGGTCTCGCAGACGAGATTGATGCCGCATTGTTTGAAGCCGGATTGGATGCCTTCGATGAGTGAGGCAAAGTCGTAGAATAAGGATCGCTCTGACTCGATATGGCGGGGGAGGATGAGTTTGATATTTAAAATCGAACGCCCGCGGTGCTTGCTGATGTTGCGCTTTTTATAACCCATCAGTTCAGCTTGGTGCTGAATTTTTGCAATCAGAGCTGGGTCAACTAAGCGAGACTGATTGAGTGCACGTGACACGGTCGCGGTGGAGATCCGCATTTTTTGAGCGATGTCGGTGATCGTGGTCATGGGGTGATTTCTTAGTAGCCCAAGCGAGCCACGCAGTCGGCGAGGATTTCGCTCTCCCAATCCGGACGTTTGGCGGATTTGGGATGAGTGAGTGGGGAAGGGCAGCGACCGATGAGGTTTTGGAAAATCGCGCAGGAATGTTTGTAGGCTGGCACCGGAGCACGAAACGCGATGTTGCCGAGGTATTGAATGTTGTCGGTGAGTTTCGCATAACGGTCATCGCCTTCTAACCAATATTTGTCGCGCAGGGCAAACAACTCAGGACAGAAAGTTGCGAGTCCCAGCAGGTAATCGGAACCATATTCGGTCATGTCGATCGCGAGGTCGTTACCGGTGAAAATCTTAAAATCAGGACGAACTTCATCGCGAATTTCAAGGCGGCGTAACTCGATGCCGCGTTCCAATGAGGAATGTTTGATGCCTTTGAGCGATGGAATTTTGATCAGGCCTTTAAACGTTTCTTCGTTAAAAATCATCCCGTTTGGTGCGAACATCGCACCGAGTTCAAAGGCGATCACGGAATCATAGCCATCGCAGACTTCAGCATAGAGATCGACGATTTGTGCGGGGCTCCACTGATGAAAACGGGTGGTTTGAAAAAGGATGGGAGTGCCGCCGTGTGTGACGATTTCATCCATTTGGCTTTTATAGAGTTGCACCAGATCGCCCTCGAGACCTTCGACAAAGGCACCGGCGATGAAGTCGCGACGTCCGGCAATCGTTTGATTCGTCAGCTCCAACATGCGAGTGCGCTCGGCGGAGGTCAGATAATTCGCGTAGCCCGTATCCATGTTTACCGCGCAACCGAGTCCCGCATCGGTGGTGCGGGCGACTGCGGCTTGAAATGCATCCTCCGCTATCGTGCCATCGAGATTGAAGGGTAGCAAACAAGCGGCGTAACCGGTGGTTTGACGATGCAGTTTTTTTGCTTGGTGACGTTGTGAGAGAGACATTGGTTAGCTAAGCGTTGTGTTTTTGGGTGGTAATAATTTATTCTTTGCATGTAAAGAATAAACTTTAGAAAACTTGGATCACTGAGTAAACGGCACCGGATCGAACTCCACCGTCGATGATGTCATTTGATAAAATATCCAAATGCTCGCTAAGGGGATTTTAAAACGGAAAGTAAATGCTATTCGACCGTTACGGATTTTGCCAAGTTGCGCGGTTGGTCGATCTCGCAACCGCGGAGCCGCGCTACATGGTAGGCAAACAATTGCAGGGCGACTGCAGATGGAATGGTCGCCACCAAGGGATGGCAGGGTGGGATGGTGATGAAGTCGTCCATCGCGGCGATAGCCTCGGTATCACCTTCAGTGACCACTCCGAGAATTCTCGCGCCCCGTGCGCGGCATTCTTCCACGTTACCTAAAGTTTTTTCTTTGCCGGGCGCATCGTTCACCATGGCGACTACTGGCGTTCCCGCCTGGAGCAGCGCGATCGGGCCGTGTTTTAGCTCGGCGGCATGGTAGCCCTCGGCATGGATGTAGGAAATCTCTTTGAGCTTGAGGGCACCTTCGAGCGCAACTGGGAATTGATATCCACGGCCGATGAAGAACGCATGCTCGTGTCCGGCATAATGTTCGGCAATGGCAGCGATCCGGTCATTACCCTCAATCACCCTCGCGACCAAATCCGGCAACGACTCGATCTCACGAGCGAAGCGAATACCCTCCTCACGCGAAAACCGCCGTCCGCGCCCAAGTTTCAGCGCGATCATCAACAACACCGCCACCTGGCAGGTGAATGCCTTGGTCGATGCCACGGAAATCTCTGGGCCAGCATGCAGATAGACCCCGCGCCCCGGCTCGCGTGCGATCGTGGAGCCCACGACGTTGCACAGTCCCATCACGAACGCACCTTTCTGGTTGGCCTCGCGCACAGCGGCGAGTGTGTCTGCTGTCTCCCCGGATTGGGAAATTGCGATCACCAAGTCCTCGCGTTCGATGAGCGGATTGCGATAGCGGAACTCCGCCGCTTGCTGAACTTCCGCATGGATGCCCGCAAGTTCTTCGATCGCATACTCGCCCACCAACCCGGCGTGAAGTGAAGTGCCGCAACCTAACAGCACCACCCGCCGGATCTCCGCAAGATCGCGTGGCGACGTGCCCATACCGGAAAGCACAGAAGAGCCCAAGTGAAAATCTAACCGCCCACGGATCGCATTGCGTAAAGACTCGGGCTGCTCGTGGATTTCCTTGAGCATGAAATGTTCGTATCCATCTTTTTCCGCCGCCGCAGTATCGAAGCCGAGCTCGGACACACCACGGACCACGGGCACGCGGTTCAAATCTCGCACTTCCACATGCCCAGCTTTTACAACAGCGATGTCGTTGTCCTCTAAGTAAATCACTTTTGGTGTGTGGGAAATGATGGCCGATGCATCTGAAGCGATGATAGCCTCGCCCTCACCTATCCCGATTACAATCGGGCTGCCACGCCGGGCTGTGATGATGGTGTCTGGCTCTGCCGGTGAAATCACCGCAATGCCAAAGGTGCCTTCCACTTGGTGGAGCGCATCGCAGACGGCCTGCAGGAGATCAGTCGCGTAAGTCTCCCCGATTAAATGCGCGAGCACCTCGGTATCGGTATCTGATAGAAACACGTGACCTTTTGCTTCGAGCCGCTGACGGAGGCCACGGTAATTTTCGATAATGCCATTGTGTACTAGCGCGATCCTGCCCTTCGCATCGGCATGCGGGTGGGCGTTGGCCTTGGTCGGTGGGCCGTGCGTAGCCCAACGGGTATGCGCGATGCCCACAGTGGCATCCTCGATTCGTGCGGTGTCCCACTCATTTCGGATCAATTCTTGCAACACCGAGACCTTGCCCGCCGCTTTGCTAATGGCCAACGCACCTTCATCGATCACGGCCAAGCCTGCCGAGTCGTATCCCCGGTATTCCAAACGCTGTAACCCCCCGAGTAAAACCCGGGTGGCCGATGCTTTTCCGACATATCCTACAATTCCGCACATAAGTTAATTAAGATTTTGTTAGGTCATCCCGCACCACCTCACCGGGACGCGTGGTGGTATAAGGAAATAATTTTCGACCGGGATAGATCGTTGTATGGATGCCCGTGTGCACCCCATCGCCGCAGATGACACCGAATTTCCTGCGCCCGGTATCTACGAGTTTTCCATCGACGAGCGTGCGATGGTTTGCGCCATCGTGGCGAAGGTTCGAGATGGTGGTGCCTGCACCGAAATTGACACCCTCACCGAGAATCGAATCACCGACATATGAGAGGTGGCCGACGTTGGTATTAGAGAGCAGAATCGAGTTCTTAATCTCGACGGCGTTACCCACGTGGCACCCATCGCCAATCGAAGTATTGCCGCGCAAGTAGCAGTTTGGACCGATCTTGCAGTTTTTCCCGATCACCACATTTCCTTCAATGAACACACCCGGTAGAAGCCGTGTTCCCTCACCGATTTCTACCGTGCCCTCGATCACCGCGAGAGGATGAACTTCACCATCGATGCGCGATGCGCGCAGAGCGCCCACATATTGCTCATTCGCACGGAGCAAATCCCAGGAATGGTTGATCAAAAACGAATGCTTTGCGATCACCCGCTCGCCGCTGCCATGCCAAGCAAGCGTCTGACCTTCGGCATCTACAAGCATGGAATTCGCCGCGAGTCCTTCGAGATCTTTTGATGCGATCCAAGCATGCTCGATCGCCTGCCAACCATCCGGCAAATTGGCGTGGTGAACTTTGAGAGGGAGATTTCCGATGGGGAAATCTTTCAGGGCGCGGGTTAGAAGTATGGGCATGATGATGGATTTGCGAAATGATTCTTACCCTAGCTCCTTGGCCACTGCATCCGAGAATTTGCCAATCCATTCCTCAACGGTGGCGGCATCCTTGTGTTCGACGAGAATGCGGATTTTCTTCTCGGTGCCCGAGTAACGGATGATTTGTCGTCCGTTTTCTCCGAATACAGCGTCGGCCTCCGCCATAAGCGATTGCAGACCGGGCAGGGATTCGAGCGGTGGCTTTGCGGAGATTGGCAGATTCACCAGTTTTTGCGGGTATTCATCCATGCATGCGGCCAACTCGGCAAGCGGAGCGTTCCGCCGTTTCATCATCCGCAAAACTTGAAGCGCGGAGAGAATTCCATCACCCGTTGTCGCGTGGTCTGCGAAAATCAGATGTCCCGAGTTTTCACCTCCGAATGAATTCCCATTCGCGCGTAGCGCCTCGATCACATGGCGATCGCCCACCTGCGTGGTGAGCACGCGGATCCCATGTTTACGCATCGCTTCATGAAGCCCGAGGTTACTCATCACTGTCACGGCGATGGCATCGCCTCGCAAAAGGCCTTGTTGCTGGAGCGAGAGAGCGCACAAAGCGAGGATGCGGTCGCCCGATACCGGATTCCCCTCTGCATCGGTGAAAATCACGCGGTCAGCATCGCCATCGAAGGAAACTCCTAGGTCGGCACCATGTTGGCGGACTAATTCGCCTGCATGTTCGGGATGGAGCGCGCCACAACCATCGTTGATATTGAGACCATCAGGATCGCAACCGGTTTTGATAACTTCAGCGCCGAGCTCGCGGAAAATCAACGGCGCGATCCACCATGCCGCACCGTGTCCACAATCGACCACAATTTTCAATCCGTGCAGGCCGATGTCGTGTGCCGTATGTTTGGCGTATTCGATGTAGCGGCCACGTGCGTCGTCGATCCGGTATGCCTTGCCGATTGAGGCGGGTGCCACATGATCGGATTTGGTTTCCTTACTGAGGATGTATTGCTCAATCGCTTCTTCCAACGCGTCGGAGAGTTTGAAACCGTCCGGCCCGAAAATTTTCAGCCCGTTATCCTCGAATGGGTTGTGGGACGCCGTGAGCATGATGCCCGCTGCGCAACCCATGGATTTGGTTAAGTGGGCGATAGCCGGCGTGGGCAGCGGTCCGGGGAGATATACGTCCATCCCTGCTGAGACCAGACCCGCCGTTAATGCGGTTTCTAACATATATCCGGAAATCCGCGTATCTTTTCCGATTACCACTCGGTTTTGGGCTTTCCCCTGAGACTTCAGCACGCTTGCCACAGCTTGACCCATTTTCAGCGCCACTTCCGGCGTGATCGGGAATTCATTTGCGCGACCACGAATGCCGTCCGTTCCAAAAATTTGCATGTGTTATGAAAGTTGTATACGTTTTGAACTAGCCAATAAGTGACCTCAATTGAGAATGATTTCTGACATGCGCTTTACTAACGAAAAGCGGGTAGGGCATGTCCTGTATGAGGCTAAACCACGTATATCCAAGCTTATGCCAAGGATATACGGGATTTGGTAACTGCTAACTCTTACTTCTCCGGCTTATCCAGCTCGTCTTCATGACGTAAGAGCTTAATTACATCGGATTTATCTATCATGATGCAACGGAGCCACATTCCAGACTTCAGTTCCGTAATCGCTTTAACTTTAGTCGATTGCAGTTCGGTTTTGTCATTCCACACCAGTTTTATCACGTCGCCGTTTTTCTTGCTTAAGGTCACCGTTTTGGTTGCCGCATCAATGGCCGTGATGTGTCCGCGGTGCTTCTGAAGCTTTTCATCCTCTTCCGCATGAATGAGTGCGGCGGAGAAAATAAACAACGAGGCAAGCAGGGCGAACTTCCCGAAAATATTGAATAAGGAAGGAACAATTAGTTTTTTAATGAGTTTTTTCATGCAAATTTATTTATAAGAAAAAGCAGGAAGATGTCAAACAGCAAAGAGTGCGAAACAAGAAATTTTCGATGCAACTGTTAAGATATAGCAGAAGTTTTGTTTGAGATAAGGTTTGGGAGGAGAGATAAGCTATGAAACGGAGCAGGATGTTAAATCCATTTGGCTACAACCGCTCGACCTTGAAGTCTTTATAGATTGTCTGTTTGGTCGACATTTGCCTGAGCCCGATGCGACCTTTGGTGACTAGCTTGGGCTCGACCCGTTCGTCGACTTTCGATGTGTCCCAAGTGTGGTTGATAATCGCCTTGCCGGTCACAGTATCAGTCATTGTCATAGAAACCATCGGGTTCCGTTTTTCCACCACGATCTGATAGGTTCGCCCTGTAATTACTTCGCCATCGTATTCCACCATCGGATCGATCAAGCCACCCGCTTGGAACATATTTCCCTCCCGATCAAACCATGGATAACGTTTGCAGCGGACATTCTCGCGGATGCTGAGGCTGATCAAATTCATGTTAGTAAAATACTTTTCCATGGCAGAAATTTTCCGCAGCTCACTCCATTTGGAAATGTCCTCTGCATAAGGCTCAACTCCGATTCCTTGTGCTTGCACGTAAAGGAGCACAGCTCCGTAGTCGCTGGTATCGACTTGTGTCCAATTGTAGGAGATTCGGATATCTCCCTCAAATTCCTGTTTCGTCCAAAGTAATGCGTGGTGAGCATGATATTCCTCTGGGTCTTGTTCTTTTGTGACCGTTCCCCCAGCGAAATAAAGACCTTCGGGACGATGTTCTAGTGTGGCCTTTTCACCGTCTAAAAACCAATTTTCCTGCCAATCGGAAAGCATGGAATCATTGAGTAAAATTTCAGAATCGGTTGTGGTAATCTCCTGAGTTGAGGTTTCGCTTTGTTCAGAGTTATCGTTCTTCTCCTGAGAGCAATTTGTTAGAGAGCAAATTAAGAGGAAGGACATAGAAAGAGAGCCAAGCTGTGCAGTTTTTTTCATGGTTTTTAAGAGTGCATGTATTTTCATTTGATTGAGATCACGCCAAACTTGCATTAGTTAGAAAGTCGGTCTGTGGCGGGGGAGGGTAATGCACCAGACAGTAGGCGGGCACAGACTATTATGGTTTTTTCTCATTAAGGTGAATGAGGCTCTTATCTTTGCGAAGAGCCTTCATATAATGCGCATGAAGCGTCGCGAGCCTTTTTTCATACTCGCTGTTGGCCACTGCTTTCTTAGGCTCGTCCAAAGTTATGCAAAGGGCGTCGATCATGCCACCCTTGAAAGCCTCAAGCATATAGAACCTGTCGCGTGCCGCACCGTATTGGTGGTCACCCCCATCTTTTGTCGTTGGTTGCACCCTGGCTTGTGTGGGGCTTTCGATGTGTCCGGAGTATATAAGCTTTTTCTTTTTGCCAACTTGTACTTTCACCGTTGAGCTACGGTAAACAGCATTGGCCACAGCAGTCAGAAAGTCATCGTCAATGCCCACGTCTGGTGTCGATTCATATAAGCACATCAAGCCCTGCAAGGTGTGCGAATAGTGGCCGCCATCCTCCGCCCTTTTATAGATCTTGCTGCCATCCACAATTTTGGGGTTTGCTTCCGGTGCATAAGGATAAACAAAATGTTTCTCGCCCTCTGGGGTGGTGACGAGGTCGCTAATTTTGAACCAGTTTTTTATATATTCTTGGATCACCTTGCGGTAGTGGTCGATCATCGGTTGATGCTCTTTCGTCTTCTTGAGCGTCTGTAGATCTTCCAGCGCTGCCGTCATCATGGAGAGGGTGCCGATGCCATTCATGGAGCGATTGAATGGCCGGGTTCTGAAATCATCAGCCAGTTTTTGAGGTATGCCCATTTCCGGATCGAGGGATTTGTCTCCCTCGCAGGTCGGCTTCAATACGGAAAGCATGGTCTTGAGGAAAGCTTCGGCCTCCTCAATGTCTTTCGTGCTGACAGCAGCGGACTGTTTCCGCGCCAATTGTAGTGTGATTCGTGCACTGGCCGCCATGGAATACATGAATGGCATACCCTCGGGATCGCTTGCCTTGAGCTGTGCCACAGAAGGGTATTCCAGTGCCAGTTTGTTGTAATGCCGGGCGGACTCCAGAAGTTTATCAAGGATACGCTTGTCGCCCGTGGAACGATAGACCTTGTAGAATTGAAGCCAATTTTCGACGGGAAAGAAAAATCTCATGGTCATGAAACTTTCTACGGTGGCCACCGGATCAGTGAATTGCAGCTCCTGGATGCCGTTGGTCAGGCCCAGCGTTTCCTGGATCAGAATCTCCACCTCCTCCTTTGTCGGCAGTTGGTCGGTGGGGTAGGGTTTCGGCACCCATCCTGCAGGGGCGACGAACGGTTGTGGAGAGCCTAGCTTGGCCCACTCTTCATCGGATACGGTGGCGACGGACGGCCCACGTTCTATGCAATGAGGGCAAACCTCAAATCCATCCGCAACCCATTCTTTCTGGCTACGTCGCCTGTCGCTTTTGTCGGGCCAGTATCGATGGCAACCTACCACGTGTTTGACGTTACGCGTTTCATTGTTGCCAGCGAGGATGGTTTCATCGGTGAACTTCTTCTCAGGATGCTTTCTTTGGTAGCCTACCAAGCAGCAATGATCACGTCCGGATTGCCCAGCTTGACCGATGCGGTAGCCCGCCTTGTCGGCCTCCTCCAGCGTCATCGTCTTCTTCTTCTCTTTCAGAATCAGTTCAGGGCAGTCTTCCGCATGGACGCGGAACCACAACGCATCTGCATAAACCTTCGTATTGGGATCATACTCCACGGTTGACGTTTCTGAATCGCCTTTTGTCGGGATATCCTTACCGGCACCGGGATTGCCTTTGCCCGCCGTCGTGCTGCCGGGGCAGCGGGAACAAAGTAAGGCTCCTCCAGCCTTCATTTTACCCATGGTCGAGGTAGTTAGTTTGGCAAGCTCAGTTGGGTCTTTGGTTAGACGGCTGCAACCGTCAACATGCCCTCGTTGTCCTCCGTCCCAGTAAACCTTCGTATCATCTGGAAGCTCAGCTTTAGCTGATAAAGCAGCTGAGGCTAGTATCAGAGATACAATTGCATAAATTTTTAACGAAAATTTAGCACAGCAAGGGAATAGAGATTTTTTCATGCAAAAAACTATTTCCATGAAATGAAAATGTTGTCAAATATTTTTAAACGAAAGTAAGAAAAATCTTGCAAGGGCTAACTAAATGAATTAAATGTTATTTATTGCATGCAAATAAATCACGTCTAAACACTAAAGCCTTACTTTTTAAAACCCATGAAAAGATTTATACTCATCGCGTTGGTCGGTATTACGACATTCGCTTCCTCGACCAATGCTGCGACCGTTTATAACAACGGAAACGGAACCAGCTTGGTCAGCGATGCCCTTAACTGGGACAACTTGCTGCCCACTGGTGCGAACCAAGGCACGATCAACATCAACGCGACTGCGGATTCCACTGTATCCTTGAGTGGCTACAACGTTGTCCAAACTGGTGGCGTGTTCTCGCACACGGGTATCGCTGCAGTTTCACTCACCGACAGCACGACATGGGAGATAAATGGGGCATCCGCATCTACTAACACGAGTTTCCGCGGCTTCAACGTGCGCAGTGGTTCAGACTTCACCCTGACCAGCGGCACGGTGAATACCACGGGCGCCCGCGACTGGGCTTTGGGGGACACTGGATCAACGATGACGATCAATGGAGGTTCAATCAATTTTGGCCGTAGCTTAATCATGCAGGGAACTGCAGGAGGTATCTTCACGATGAATGCAGGGACAGCACAGGGCACCGGTTCGATCGGAGGAAATAACCTACAGGACTTCACGCACACGCTCAACTTCAATGGCGGCACAACGACTTTCGGAAATCTCGATCTGAGAGGCGATAATACTTTTTTCAACTTTGGTGGTAGCTCCGTCGGTTCATTGACTGCGACTACCCTTAACAGTGGTCTCGCTTTTGGAGCCAATTCCTTATTCGACTGGTTCAGTGGTTCCCAAATGTCACTGACCATCACAGGTGCCGATCAAACCTTCTACCAAAGTCTATACACAGCCGGCGATCTTCGCTTTGAGGGTTCGAACGCTAATCCGTTCGCTAATCACTTCCAAGTTTCCGGAGCAACCCTCTCCCTCATTCCCGAGCCGTCCTCAACGGCATTCATTGCTTTCAGTTTGATTGCTTTGTTTAGCCATCGTCGTCGCACTCACACTTAAATTCAACAATATGCATCGCTGGTGCTATCTCATTTAAGAAGGATTCTTCTAACATAATTTAAACCCTTTAAAACCCCATGAACCGCCGAAAGGTTACCCACATCGTGAAAGTAAGATCAGGCTTCGCTCTGATCTCCACGCTTATGTTGATGATTTTGCTGGCGATTCTATGCGTGGGTATGCTTGGGCTTTCCGCGGTCTCGATACGCAGCTCCTCACGTGATAACGTCCAAGCAGAAGCACAAGCTAACGCTCGGATGGCACTCTTAATAGCGTTGGGACGCCTGCAGGAGTTAGCGGGGGATGATCGTCGCGTTACGGCTACGGCGGACCTACGCATGGATCAGGCTAGTGATCACGCCAGTCGTTACTGGACGGGTGTCTGGAGCAATGCCGCAGCAGACACCGCTTCACAAGAAATCTATACTCGGACGCCTGAGGCGAAGTTCGAAGGTTGGCTCGTGAGCGGAGAGAGAGCACTCCTTTCAAACGAAGATAGCACGACCCTTCCACTCGGAAACGGCGTGACGCTGGTCGGCGCGGGCACTGCGGGAAGTTCTGTTAGAGAACATGTTACGGTTCCCCTTGTTGAGGTTCATTCCGGGTTGAAAAATATGACAGGACGTTACGGTTGGTGGGTTGGTGACGAGGGTGTAAAAACTCGTGGTAATCTCCCATCGACCGCAAATCCTACTGCTGCAGCTTCGGATCTGACACTGGGTGAACGAGGCGGCGGTTGGGAAGTGATGGATGGCATGGAAAGCTACCCCGAACGCGGAGTGGCAAACGAAGCTACCTTGGCTCGCGTGTTCACTGTCCCGAGTATGTCCGTCGCCGTGCCCTCTCTGCGCACTGTCATGCCGAATCATTTCCATAGCTTCACCGTGGATTCTCGCGGCTTACTTTCGGATACGCTGGCAGGTGGGCTGCGGATGGATCTTGCACCCTATCTCGAAAATGGTTTTCCCTCCAGCGCGGCGAGCAACTCTTTCCCTAATGCCCCTGTCTCTGGGAAAAACATCATACCCGCGTCCGTAGCTCCGAACATTATGGGGCCGACATGGGATCGGCTGTATGCCCTGAGTACTATGAGGCCGCCCTCCGGAGGGAGTCTAACGGTAGCCGCTGGAAACGGCGGCGACCAAGCGCACATCACCCCCGTCTTGTTCGACGTTCGACTGTTGCTGGGCATACAGTTATCCCCAGAGCCGGGAAGCCCGACGGCGGAATACAGAATGAATCCATGCGGGAAAATCGCCGTGTCTCTGGCTAATCCCTATTCGCGAGCACTGCGATGGAATCAGCCCCTCCACATCGAATTGGTTTATGTAAGGGGTGCTATAACAAGTGTGGGCAATATGCCTACACCGCGTAAACCATACTTTTCGCAAAATCCATCCACTCCCTCCGTATTCGGAAATCTCATTTTTACGATTCCTGCGGGAGAGCTGCCGCCTGGCGGAGCACAAGCCTATACCATGATAAATCAGATCATCCGGCCCGAAACCACCGCCCCCGTGACGGTTCCCCTTGGTCCGTTTCTTTCCAGTAGTCCGTCAGATTTTAACAGATCTGTCATCATGCAGCACAGCACGGTTCACAGTGGCAATACCACACCAGAAGTATCTGAGCAGGGTTTCTCCGCCGTCATCGCGATTGAGCTCCGGACTTCATCCTCGGACATTCTCCAGCGTTTAGAGGCTTTCGATCTTAATAATCCAGCCATCTTTGATAGCCGGAGAAGTATCGGGCCGACCAGGCCCATTTCAGCCAGCACCCATCCCCAGCCCCTTGGCATGATGTTATATAGCTTTCAGATCAGCCAGCCGGGGATGGATTACGGTTCGTTGCTGCCCGACCCCAGTCAGCTCGGAATTCGGAATTCCACACAGAGAACCTATGCCGATTTCAACCTGCGTGCCCGCCTCTTCCCGCGCCCTATCGCGGGATATTCGACGCCTCCATTTTTCATGGAGCTATCCGATGCCCTAAACAGCATTCCTTCTCTCGCTCCGGGTGGAGACACAGGTCCGGCGTTCACCAAGAATCTGGTCGGCTCTCCACTAAGGTGGGGTCATTCTGCATTCTCTGATTCTCCCCATCAGACAATTCTCTTCGATACGCCGGAGAAAATCGTCTCTCTCGCTCAGTTTCAGCATGCGGATCTCACAGCGAACGACCGTTCACCTTACGTTTCCATTCAGCCCGGTAATGCCTTGGGTAACTCTTATGCCAGCCCGTTCGTGAAACGACACCTGAGCTCCGAGACACGTTATGACTACGTTTATAACGGTGGCCGCAACAATGGCGCAACCGGAACAGCCAATAATTACTATGACATGTCTTATTTGCTGAACGCTTCCCTGTGGGATTCATTTTTCATCTCCACAATTCCAGCAACTGGCTCCATTGAACCATTAAACAAGCGTATCTCAGACATGCGGCCCGAATTGCCTGCTGATGATTTGCGAGATCCGCTCAAGGCAGCTTCGCGTCTATATATCGAAGGCGCTTTCAATGTGAACTCCACGAGGAAGGATGCCTGGAAAGCTTTATTAGCCTCCAACCGCAAACTAAGGCACCCAGCTGAAAGCGCTGCTCCTGCAGAGAGCGTGATGTTTCCCCGTAGCCTCTCGCAAATCGGAGATGCTCTTCTGCCTAAACCAAGCGGTGATAGCGATGATTCCTTCAACGGCTTCCGGCGTCTTGACGACGCACAGCTCGACGCTCTTGCCGAGGAAATCACGAAACAGATCCGAATTCGCGGCCCCTTCCTATCCCTGTCCCATTTCATCAACCGCGCGCTTGTGGAACTGACCGTAGACGATGAGAATATCGGACGCAGTGGCACACTACAGAGTGCGATCGACAATAGCGGGCTCAATATGGTTGCCGGCAGTAGCGACTCGGGCTTCGCCAATCTATCGCCCAGTAATAATGAAGTGCGTATGCAAGCCGACGGTGTAAGACCCATGGCGGATATGCCGCAGACAGCCAATACCTACACGGTCACCTTCAACAATCACCCATCGGATACTGGGCCTATTGTCTGGGCTTTGCCCACACGCTCAATAGATGGAAACGTTGCTAATACTGGTAGCATGCTTTCTAATCGCGAAATGCTCACGGATGCCGAATACAGACCCGAGCAGGGCTTTCGTTCCACAGGAATTCCAGGTTGGTTGACCCAGGCCGATGTATTACAGGTGATAGGGCCCGTGATCAGTGTGCGCTCTGACACGTTTCGAATCCGAGCCTATGGAGAGGTTCTGGATTCCTCTGGGAAAGTCGCTGCAAAAGCATGGTGTGAAGCGATTGTTCAAAGAACTCCTGAATTTGTCGAACCCTCTAATGCCCCTGAAACCCGTCCATCTAACCTAAACCCTATCAACGCAAAATTTGGCCGCCGCTTTTCGGTTGTCTCTTTTCGTTGGCTTAACTCCGATGAAATTTAAAAATCCAAAATTGGCAGTCCTAATGCTCAGCTTATCCACCACGAGCATCATACCACTTCACGCCCAAGATCGTGATGAAAACAACAACGTATCCATGCGAATCGACTTTGTGTCTTGGGGCGAGAATATCTCGGGACTCGAACTGCGGGATGGAAAAAGTGGAACCCCTGTGAGCGCTCTTGCATTTCAATATTCGAAAACTATCGAATACGCTGGGCCGCAACTTATTGCCTTGGCATACGGGGAAATTTCAGAAGCAGAGTCGAAAAAAATGGCAGCAGAGCTAGACTTGGTGCGTCGCCGCATGGAAGAAGAAGGAGCTGTGAACACAGAACCGAAGTCTCTCACCAAAATAGATACGGATGTTGATAAGGGTGAAGTCCCGAAAGCTCTTGCCGAGGCGCGGAAAAAAGACCCCAAGTTAGCGGCATTGGTCAAACTTCCCACCAACTCGCGACATGTGACTATTCTCCTAGCTCCAGGACCAAACAAAAGTCTCATTCCACATATTTTGGACGATGATCCAAGCAAACAGCCGTTGGGGAAAATACGAGTGCACAACCTTAGCTCGTATCCGATCAGACTACTCACCAACTCAAAGAAAAGCGAGGTGTTGGCACCAGGCAAGAATTTTATCTCAGAGGCACCAAGCGAAAACTTCATATATGAACTTGCCTATAATATCGACGGGAAGTGGATAAGTCAGGAAAACAATCTTGTAGTTATCCGCCCCAATCAACAGGTGCACATGGTAGTGTTGCGCAACGAGTCTTCCTTTTTCACCTCAAGCGATGGCTCACGTGGCGGATACATGCAGACTGCATTCTTGCGTCGCACACCGCAGTAAGGCTCACGCCTTTCATTCATTTTTCCACAAATCCCAAGGCGCATGAAAAAACTAATTATCACGCTCATATTGCTTTTCGTGGTCTTTATCGCTATTGCCAGTAAAACCGCCATGCTAACCTAAACTCCACCAATCCAAAATTTGGCCGCCTTTTTTCGGCTGTCTCTTTCCGTTGGCTTAATTCTAATGAAATTTAAAATCCAAATAATTGCAGTCCTGATACTCGCTATATGCAGTATGAGTATCAACACACTCCACGCTCAAGAACGTGATAAATCCATCACCGTATCCATGAGAATCGACTTCGTATCATGGGGTAAAGATCTCTCCGGACTTGAGGTTCGCGAGGGCAAAAGTGGATCTCCTGTGAGTGCTCTCGCATTCCGTTATTCGAAATCTCTTGAATACAAAGGATCGCAGTTTTTTGCCCTGACATTCGGAGAAATTTCCGACGAAGAGTCAAAAAATATAGCTGAAGCCCTCGAGGAGTGGCGTAACAGCGAGGAAGCGGAGGGAGACGTGTTAGAAGACGCAAAGTTTCTCACGAAAACAGGCCTGGAAGCTGAGCAGGGTGAGATACCTAAAGCACTAGCTCAGGCGCGTAAAAAAGCTCCTAAGCTAGCTGCATTAGTCAAACTTCCAGCCACCTCGGATCGTGTGACTATCCTATTAGCTCCGGGGCCTGAACACAGTCTCGTATCCCATGTATTAGACGATAATCCAGACCAGCAACCTCTGGGGATGGTGAGGGTTCATAACTTTAGTCCGCACCCGATCTCACTCACAAGCGCTGGAAAAACCGAAATCCTGCAGCCTGGTAAAAATTTCCTCGCGCCTACTCCGGATAAAAGCTTTGCCTATGAATTGGCTTATCAAATCGATGGAGCCTGGAAAATCCAAGAGAACAATCTGGTCAGCGTTAGCCCTAATGAACAAATGCGGATGCTGGTGTTGCGTAGCGGATCTTCCTTCTTTAGCTCAAGTGATGGCTCGCGTGGCGGCTTCATGCAGACTGCATTGCTACGCCGCAATGCGAAATAAGGTGGAACATTGAATGATTCAAATTGTCCTAAAACTCAATCAATATGTTGCTCCATTTCTCTATTTATCGTTGGCTTCATGATTTGTCATTAACGATGCCGTAACTATGGATATGATTGACGGTGGGGAGGGATCTGGAAACTTAATGGATTTGAACTGAGACATTTTAACGCATACGTGATCTTGCCTCATCGTAATATTTACATTTTTTCGAAAAATCGTCGATGTGTGGTTTGACAAGTCGGAGGGTTTGCGAAAGATCGATGCAT
>JANOKJ010000142.1:0-11760 GCA_031419275.1 Akkermansiaceae bacterium
TCTCGCGGCTCAATCCATCTTGGAAAAACTGTTCCAAGTGAAACGTCATGTTTACGTCCAACACAGATAGACGACACAAATAGACGTAGAAATTGCTTCATGGGGGAGATCACAGAGACTTGTTATTTTCCAGAAGCTAACAAATCAAGAAAAAATGAACGCTATTAAAAAATCACAGTGATTTGATCCGCCAATTATTCTGAAGACCGTGCTTGTCATCATGTTGAGTAATGAAGATTGGGTAGGATATTTAGGCAGCACAGCTACCGATAGTTTGGAAGCTTGCGAAATGATGATTTCTACGGTGGTGTCGCATCTCGTCATGCTGATTTGATGCTCAGCGTGTTTTGTTTTGCCGCTTGTGTAACCATGCCCAAGCCCCTAGTTACACACATGCACTTTTCTGAATCGCGATACCTCATCCGCAAGCTGAGAGTTTTTCTGCTGCTTTTGCTCCTCATCCCGCTGACTGCCCACGCCCGCGAAGCCAAGGAAAACGCCCGCATCGAACATCTAATCAGCTCCATCGAAAAACTCAGCGGAGCCAAATTCATCCGCAACGGCACGGAATACGACCCCAAGAAAGCTGGAGAGCACCTGCGCATGAAACTCGAAAAGGGCGGCGACAAAGTCAAAACCGCCGAGAATTTCATCGATGGGATCGCAGCGAAGTCTTCGACCTCCGGAAAATCCTACCAAATCCGCAAACCCGACGGAACCCTAGTCACCACGAGCGCATACTTCTACGCCCGCCTCAAAGAATACGACCAAGCCAAATCCGCTCCCTGAGCTTTCAAGAAAACACTC
The DNA here is from genome assembly GCA_031419275.1 of Akkermansiaceae bacterium. Taxonomy (GTDB): domain Bacteria; phylum Verrucomicrobiota; class Verrucomicrobiia; order Verrucomicrobiales; family Akkermansiaceae; genus Luteolibacter. The sequence continues at coordinate 808 of JANOKJ010000142.1, forward strand.
TCTTTTTCCGTATTCTCCTCTGCGTCCCTCGGCGACCTCGGCGTCTCGGCGGTGAAAAAATTTGAACCATGAGCACGGATTTCACGATCAAGGTTGGACGAATCCGCCTCAATGCTCAATAAAAGAGCCGTGATCGACGCCGCCTATCCACTCGCCCGCAAATTCCTTTTCGCTCTCGATGCCGAAACCGCCCACCACACCAGCATGGTCGGGCTGCGGCTCGCTGAAAAAGCCGGCTTGCTGGAAATGCTTTCCGATCCCCTGCCGCAAGCGGAGCCGATCGAACTCATGGGCCTGAAATTCCCGAACCGCATAGGCCTCGCCGCTGGGCTTGATAAAGAAGGCAATACCATCGATGCACTCGGCCGCCTCGGATTCGGATTCATCGAAATCGGCACCATCACCCCACGCCCCCAAGCCGGAAATCCAAAGCCCCGCTTGTTCCGACTGATTCCACACGAAGCGATTATCAACCGCATGGGTTTCAATAATCCCGGAATCGACGCAGGTGTCGCCAACGTCCGTTCGCATCAATCTTACAAAGGCATCATCGGTTTCAACATCGGTAAAAACAAAGATACACCCAACGAGAATGCTTCAGATGATTATCTCGCTTGTCTGAAAAAAGCTTATCCTGTTGCCGATTACATCGCGGTCAATCTCTCTTCTCCTAATACCCCAGGTCTTCGCGATCTGCAAGCCGCCGATTCATCCGCTCGTCTGTTAGAAATTCTCAAAAACGAACAACTAAAACTCGCCGCCATCCACGGCAAGCACGTTCCTATCCTTTTCAAAGTTGCCCCAGATCTCACCGAACCACAAATTGCCGATCTCTCGAAAGCATTCCTTGATGGCGGCCTCGATGGCTTGATCGCAACCAACACCACACTGGATCGCGAAAAAGTCGCCGACCACAAATGGGCCAACGAAGCCGGTGGTCTTTCCGGAAAACCTGTGCTCGAAAAATCTAACCAAACCATCGCCGCCTTCGCCGCCGCCTTTTCGGGTAAAATTCCCATCATCGGTGTGGGAGGCATATCTTCCAAAGAAGATGCTGAAACCAAATTCAAACTCGGTGCCGACCTCATCCAAATCTACACTTCCTTCGTCTACCAAGGCCCGGCTCTTGTTCGTATGCTTTTATCATAAACCCAATTTAGACCTGTTTGATTTACGATTGATGATTGATAATTTTTGAATGTTGATTTGGCGAGCACCTCTTCAACTTTATCTTCATTCAAAAATCATCAATCGTCATTCATAAATCCCGAATCTTCCACATGAAACCCACCCGACTCCTTATCACCCTCGCCATCGCCTTCATTATGGTGGGCTATTTCGTGTGGCGCACCTCTGTGACCCCTGTGACACCAGTAAAATTGGTCGGCTTTCAAGAAGCTGATGTGCCACCAATCATTCCGGAATCTGGTGAAGTGGACATGCGTTTCCACATGCTCTCCGCATGGCAGGCAAATCAGATTCCCAAAATATCACAAATGGATGCACCCATGGGATCTGAAAACGGCGCGCTCGTTTACAATGCTCAACCGTTTTGGGAAATGAACGATCAACGTGGCGGCCACCATACCGGAGACGATCTCAATGGGATCGGCGGCTTGAATACCGATCTCGGTGATCCTATATACGCCGCTGCCGATGGATTGGTGATCTACAACGGAGAACCTTCACCTGGCTGGGGGAAAATGATCGTTCTCGCGCATGTCGGGCCGAATGATCAACCGCTCCAAACCATGTATGCGCACCTTGCACAATCCAAAGCCTCGCTTGGATCTATAGTGGCACGTGGAGAAGTCATTGGCACCTGCGGAACCGCGAATGGAAATTACCCCGCCCATCTTCACTTCGAAATCCGCCAAAGTAACGGGATTGAAATTGGCGGCGGATATTTAAAACGTTTTCTCAACCATCTTGATCCTCAAGCTGTGATTGCCTCCATGCACAATTCCGAAGCCAAAGGCATCTCACCCTCACTCCTGAAATTAGCAAATCTCTCCGCCCCCGACCCATGGACTAACTTGGAAATCAAAGGCGCAGAGAGATTTATGGAGCTTAAAAATTAACTAGTTATCAGCAATCGGATTAAATCAGCTAAATTCTAAATTTTAGACTTCCGTCATAAAATACAGAACTTTGCCAACTGCTGATCCAGCGATGAACTACTTAGCCGCTTCAGGCTTTTTGGCATAAACTGCACACCAGCCAGCTGCTGTGACGAGTTTTCCACCGAAGGCACCACAGGGACCTGTAGCTTCGCCGGCTTTTCCTGTGTAGAGCGCGCAGCCTGAGCAAACTTGATCAGGCTTGTGTTGTGCGTATTTGGTGGCATCCACCTTGGTGGTGTCTTCTTTGTAGCCAAGCGCTAATGCAGTAGGATCCGTTTCTTCAAGTTTAGCCGGTGGAGCTTGGCCGAAAGCAGCATTGCAAAGAAGAGCGGGTGTTCCGACGGATACGACGAGTTTAGTTAGGAAGTTGCGACGTGTATTCATAATCTCAGTAAGCGTGAATTTAGTTACGCTGCTTCTATCTACGATTATTTCAGAAAAATGCACGCCTAGATTTGAAATTTATCCAACTTATTTATGATGCGGGTCTGGTAATTACCGATGCAAATCGCATACTAAGTCAGCTATCTTGGCGGTACTACGATTTAAGCTCCAAACCAATCAATAATCCCCCTTGCAACGCTCTTCTGGCTTCACGGCATCTCCGATTTTGTTCACGGGATGAGTGAAAAGATATTTCCATACATCCTCATAAAGAAATTTACCGTCTGTAACTTTCGGTGAGTTACTACTGCCTGGTGTGCTTACTCCGTGGGCACGTTTGGCATCGTTTCCCACGTCTGCGTTAGAGATGAGTCTGCGAGTGTTACCGTAGGGCGGCTTGGCTTCATCAACATTCACAATGGGACCGAATTGATGCAGACCTAACATCAGCCATGAGCGGCAGTAGTGGTGATTTTTCCAACCATCGTCTAGGATGTGGGTGAAGCCGAAAAATCGTTCCGGCGGTGTGGCGGAGCGCAGGCTCTGCCATTTTTCTGTCTGATCGCGTGGTCCCGATAGCATCACTACTCGCGCGACTTTGACTTCCTTCGCTAACCTCGCCGCCGTCGTTGATCCGTGTGAAGCTCCGCAAAGAATGACCTTTTCCCAATCTAGCCCTTTGCCATCACGTGAGAGAAACTGCTTCCAGCTTCCCTCGGGATGTTTCGCATCGAGATATTTCACAAACTGATAGGACCGTTCCATCAAACCATCGGGTTTAGGTATATCGATGAGTTTGGTGTGATCCTCACCGGTCGCGGCTTCAAGGCGGATGCCGGAAAAGTGTTCTGCATCGCCTTCTTTGCGAAGCTTATCCATTTTCGCAAACCACTCACGCGGGTAAGTGACTTGGATCGCGTGATGGCCATAGGAGTTCACAACATCGAAGAGTGGTTGCTTCGGTTCCATCAGCCAGATGACAAGATATCCGCTAGACTTGACGCGTGTATCGACGGAGGCGAGTTGAGTATCGGCCGGCTTGTCCTTTCGATTAAAAACGTAGTCGATGTCCGGATGCTCTTTCACGCGCGGATCGATTTCTGATGCGCGGGCCGTCCAAGTGAATTTCTTTCCTTCTGCAAAAAGAGGAGTGCAGAGAACTGCGAGAAGGAATAGCGCTTTCATAATTGATCCGTGACAGCCCATCAGTTTTGTCGAGGCTCTTGTTATCATCACTCTTCGGGAGCGGATTTCACAACATTCTCTATGCTCGATGAAATTCCCGCAGCATCTGCTAGATGACGAATTTCTAGAGGGATGCTATCACCGACCCAGACTCTTGATCCCGCAGCGTCTTGTAACGACATATGATAGCTGAATTGACCCTCACCAACGGACTCAATCTTCACAGTGATCGAACGTTCTCCTGCATCTGTCGAGAATCTACTGTCGACTTGCTTTGTCGCATTAAACGCCTCACCGCGTTCTGCCCCAAGTGTCTGATTCACCGAGTTCATAAACTGCTTAGCGATTTCTCTACGTTCCCTAGATAAATCCGGCATCGATAGCACGACCGAACCATCATCCAGATCATTCGATTGCATTGATTTAACTTCGGACTCCCTCACCTGTTCGTTGGCTCGCTGCCATTCGATCTCGATATGTTTTTTCTCCACGCTCGTCAGCCCAAGCGCTGCTTCAACGGGATCGTCCGCATCTAAAATGGGCTGACCTATGGTGTAGTTCGACTTAGCAATACTCAGTGATTTGAGAAGAGAAATGGGAACCGAAATCATTGAATCATCTGTTCGTAAAGGGCCTGGCTTTTGAGACAGTCGATTTGAACTTCCATGTTCTCCCCAATCTTGTCCGGAGCGCGGCTTCTTGGTCCCTGGAGACACGGTATTTACCGTTTGGCCGGAATCCGTTGGATGAGAATTAGCAGAGTCGTATGAGATGAATCCACCAGTGATCCCTCCAATCACGAAACAGACAACACCTATAAAGATGGATTTAAAATTCGTTGTCATATTACCTAGCACTTCTGTGAATTTAAGAGAAAACTCAGACAAGTCGATGGAATTGAAGGCCGTTGGATAGATAAATCGTTTGTAACACGTATGTTCGGCTCAATGGATTTTCTAAATTTGGTCACGAAAGGATTTGTTATTTTGGTGATCTCCATTAGCGGGGTGCAGGTTACCACAGGTCAGTCGGGTACGAACGCAGTCAAATACGAGGATTTTGGTGCGGTGGGCGATGGTGTGACCGACGACATGCATGCCATACTAAAGGCTCACGAGCATGCGAATAAAAACAACTTGCCCGTCCGCACCAAGACCGGCGCGACTTACCATCTCGGACGCAAGGCACTTACCGCCGTCATCGAAACGGATACCGATTGGGGAACATCCAAATTCATTATCGATGACAGCCAGGGCGTTGAAAATAAAAGCCGCTCACTCTTTGAGGTCCGCTCCACTCTGAAACCCATTACACTAAAGATTGATCGCTTAAAACGTGGCCAAACTTCCCTCGATATTAAGTCGCCAAACGACTGCATCGTTTATGTGGAAAATGACAAAAAGCTTATGTTCATCCGCAAGGGCGGAAACCAAAATAGTGGTACGCCTCAAAAAGAAGTTTTTATTCTCAAGAAAGACGGAACCATCATTGGCTCGATCAATTGGGACTATGATGAGATCACCAAAATCACTGCCCAACCCATCGATGAATCATTGCTTCACATTCGTGGAGGTATTTTCACCAACATCGCGAATCAAATGAGCTCTGAGGATGCAACGGGTTATTGGGCTCGTAACATTTCTATCAAGCGATCCAAAACCGTGGTGGATGGAGTCGTCCACAGAGTCACGGGTGAAATGCAACAAGGCCTTCCTTATGGGGGGTTTTTATCTGCAGATCGATGTGCCTATATCGTATATAGCAACTGCGTCGTCGATGGAAGAAAGGTCTACTCCAAAATGGGCAAAACCGGCTCACCTGTGCCTATGGGCACTTACGGCTACCACGCCAACCTCGTGGTCGACTTTCGTATGATCAATTGCCGCATGGGCAACGATATCAACGACCGGAGCCGATGGGGCGTTGTGGCATCTAATTTCATGAAAAACTTTCTCGTCGAAAACTCGGTGCTCTCGCGCGTCGATGTCCACATGGGAGTTTCTGGTTCTTATATCATCAAAGACTGCACAATTGGCCACGCGGGAATCAACGCCATAGGAAGCGGGCAATTGATGGTAGAAAACACCACACTTCATTGCAAAAACCTCGTCAACTTCCGGAGTGATTACGGCTCCACATGGGAAGGTGATGTCATCATCCGCAACTGTCGCTGGATGCCGCCTAGCAAAAATCCCACCCTGTTCGGCATGCAAAACGATGGCTCCCATGACTTTGGCTATCCCTGTTTCATGCCAAAAAACATACGTATCGAGGATCTTACCGTTCAGGAGCCCAAAGGCTCGAAAGAAATATTCTTGCTCGATAATCCTTTTGGTAAATCCAACGATCAACGACCCTACCCTTTCCGCATCACCGAGAAAATCGAAATCAAAGATTTCAAATCCATTAGCGGAAATCCACCCCTAGTCTCCTCCAATCCAGAAGTCACCAAAGCCGTGAAGTTGGTAATTGAGTGATTTGGATTCGATCTACCCCGCAAAATAAAACCGTCACCCCAGAACGGAATGACGGTTTAGAGAAAACAATAGAACTCAGATTAGTTTACTGCCACAGCAGAAGAACCGGTCTCACCTGTGCGGATGCGAATAGCTTCTTCGATGGTTGAGATGAAAACTTTGCCGTCACCGATTTTGCCGGTGTTTGCGCTTTTAACGATGGCCTGCGCAACCCCTTCGGATTGTGCGTCATCGACAACGATTTCGATTTTGACCTATGGAAGGAAATCAACGGTGTACTCGGAACCTCGATAGATTTCGGTGTGACCTTTTTGACGTCCGAATCCTTTGACCTCAGTGACGGTCATGCCTTGGACTCCGACCTCTGAGAGGGCCTCTTTGACTTCTTCAAGCTTGAATGGTTTAATGATAGCTTCGATTTTTTTCATGATTGCGGCGGATTGGTAAAAATAAGGAAAGCAAGTCGTGTGCCAACTTTCTTGAAGCGGAGAATCCCGCTTGCTTTGGATTAAAGCAGGACAGCCGAATGATACGAGAGGGAAATCATAAATTCTGAAAAAAATCGCCTGAAGGTTGAGATTCCCTGAAAACTGGCTAGGTAGCCCACCGTATTTAATTATTATTATACCTGCGCCAATTACCTCCATGAAAAAACTCGTTATCACCCTATTCTCAGCAGTTTTCTGCCAATTCGCGATAGCAGAGGAAATTAAGATCGAAATCACCTCCAACGATCAGATGCAGTATAACATCAAAGCATTTGAGGTCACAGAGGGGCAAAAAGTGGTTCTCTCGCTCAAGCACATCGGACAGCAGCCATCCGATAAAATGGGGCACAATGTAGTCATCCTGAAGGCCGGCACATCGGTCCCTGCATTTTCAAGTAAATGCACGACCGCAAAGAATACCAACTTTATCCCTACCGATGAAGAGTCCAAAAATCTCATTATTGCTCACACAAAGTTATTGGGTGGTGGTGAGTCAGATCAGGTGACTTTCACCGCGCCAGCAGCTGGTAGTTATCCTTTTATATGCTCCTTTCCCGGTCACTGCTCCGTCATGCAGGGCGTGATGATCGTTAAGCCCAAATAAATTCCACCAAACTCTCTCCGCTGATTCGCCCCCGTGGCGGATCGGCGTTTTTTATGGGAAAAGCCCGCGTGTGGATTTCGCGTTCGCCACCGTAGTAATGGCGATTGCCTGGGCGGCCATTCGTTTTGGAAGCTTGTGCTTGGCCGCGTATGACATGACCTGCTCGAAGGCGGCATGTAGCTTGGTTTCTAATTTGCTGATCACTTCTTTTTCCGTCCATTGGAAGCGCTGAAGGTTCTGCACCCATTCAAAATAGGAAACGGTGACTCCGCCAGCATTACACAGAATATCGGGAATCACCAATATATCGTCACGTTTTTCAATGATCTGGTCCGCCTCAGGAGTAGTCGGACCATTCGCTCCTTCCGCTAAAATTTTGCAGCTCAGCTGGCCCGCATTCTTTGCGTGAATCACTCCCCCGACAGCGCATGGGGCAAGAATATCACATTTCCGTATCAACATTTCTTGAGGATCGATGGATTCCGCTGCGGGGAAACCTGAGATGACTTTATGATCGGAAACGTAGGCGCGTAACGCATGGATATCGATCCCATCCTTATTCCACAGGGCACCGCTTGCATCGGAAATTCCGATGATTTTCACTCCATAGGATGCGAGAGTCACTGCCGTATATAGCCCTACATTTCCGAAACCTTGAATGATTGCGGTAGCGGAGTCCTCTTTAATGCCTAGCTTTGAAAGCGCGATAGAAGAGAGAAAAGCAACCCCATGCCCGGTGGCTCGGGTGCGCCCTGCAGAACCTTGTAGGCTAAGAGGTTTGCCAGTGACAATTGAGGGAACCAAGTGACCCGAATGCGTGGAATACGTATCTGTAATCCATGCCATCGTTTGCTCGTTGGTGCCCATATCGGGAGCCATGACATCGATTTCCGGACCAATGAAAGGGATCATTTCCATAGTGAACCGACGGGTCATCCGCTCCAGCTCTCCATCCGACATTTCCGAAGGATTACACGAAATCCCTCCCTTGCCGCCACCGAAGGGCAGATCAAGCAAGGCGCATTTCCAGTTCATCCACATCGCAAGCGCCGCGACCTCACCCACATTCACATCAGGATGATACCTAAGACCACCTTTAATCGGACCTCGAGTCAAATGGTGCTGCACTCGGTGACCAAACAATACTTCGGTAGTGCCATCATCGCGCCGGATCGGAACCGTCACGGTAATAATCCGCTTCGGCCATTTGCAGCGTTCACGGATGTCTGCGGGTAGTTTGAGAAAGTCCGCCACGCGGTCAAACTGGCTGACTGCCATAGCAAATACCGGATTGGCTAAAAGCTCCTCTCGCATATAAAAAAGCTGCTCAGCGAGCAAGGATCACCACGGCGTGTTCATCGTAACGTGCCTTGGTGTTACTTTGGGCATGGATGTAGCCAAGGATTCCGCTGACAGGCACATTTTTAAGATTTAATGTCACTTTTACGTCGGTGAGTTTCTTAGTCGGATCTTCGATAACGAAATTAGGGATGACTTCCTTATTCGATTGTTTTTCGATCGCTACAGCCAATACCTCCAAAGCTTCTTGGACCGTGATATCTGTAATATGGTAGGTAGGGATAGTGATGCTCCCGATTTTTGCTTCCTTCCCATTGGCTTTGAGTTCAGCTGCGTTAATTTTAACCTCTCCCAAACGATAACGAGCATTCGCATGTTTGGAGTTTAGATCGAGAGCTGCTTTGTAAGCCGCGAGCGCGGTGGCTGGATCACCCGCTTTTTCAGCAGCCAAGCCTTTCCTATACCAGGACTCTGCATCCTCGGCTTTATTTTCTGCAAAAGCGAGATGAGCACCACATACCATAACAATGAGAGCAATTAGGGTTTTCATAGATTCGTTAATCTAGACATAAATATCTGAAGTATCCAGTTTCTTCTGAAATTTTGTTTTCAGCCAATTTTAGCTCAATGTTTTGAAAAATGAGGCTGGGGATTCTGGTATGAGGGATTTGAATTCCATAAGTCTATGACCCAACCATACCCATTCAGCAGTCGCCGCAATTTCCTCAAAGGTATCACCGCAACTACCGCTGCTGGGATCGTGATGCCAAATCTTCTGCTTCGCGCCCAAGACACACCGGCGAGCAAACGTGTCGCTGTGGGCTGCATCGGTGTGGGCGGTCGTGGCTTCAATGATTTGATGAACGTCTCAAAAGATAACGAGATTGTCGCGATCTGTGATGTGGATGCGGGACATCTTGCAAAAGCCGCTGAAAAATTCCCTAACGCGCGCCAATATAAAGATTTTCGAGAACTGTTAGAAAAAGAAAAGAGCCTCGATGGAGTTGTGATCTCCACTCCGGATCACTCCCACTACCCTGCCGCAATGCATGCGATTTCTCTCGGCAAGCACATCTGCGTGCAGAAGCCTTTGGTCAACACACTGTGGGAAGCGAACCAACTTCATCAGGCCGCCAAGAAAAAAGGCATCATCACCCAGATGGGCAATCAAGGTCACACCTACGAAGAAAACCGTTTACTGAAAGAATGGTTCGATGCGGGTGTGGTCGGGAAAGTGAAGGAAATCTATGTCTGGACTAACCGCCCGATCTGGCCGCAGGGCAAAGCAGCGGATTTCAAACCTGCAGTGCCTACTCCAGAAAAACTCGATTGGGATCTCTGGCTCGCCGCCATTCCCGATCGCCCATACAGCCCGGACATCCATCCCTTCAAATGGCGCGGACATTTCGAATACGGCAGCGGCGCGCTCGGAGATATGGGTTGCCACAATCTCGATCCGCTCGTGTGGTCGCTCGGGCTCGGTGTGCCGAACCGCATCAACGCCACCGCCGATGGCCTAACAGAAACCGCATGGCCACGCGGTGCGAAGGTCGAATACATCTGGGACGACGTTCCGGGCCACGGCCAAATCAAACTCTACTGGTATGAAGGTAAAAACACCGATGGCTCACCTTGCATGCCGCCACAACCCCAAGGCCTCACCCAACCGCTCAGCGACACCGGTTTCTATGTCGTCGGTTCCGACGGCATCGTTTACAACCAAGGCAGCCAAGTCCAGAAACTCACGATCCTGCCCGAAGCGCGTTCCGTGGAATTTCTCGCCAACCCACCCGCCAAAACCCTCGACCGCAGCCCGTCCCCCGGAAACTCGGAGCTCGAATGGGCGCTCGCGATCAAACAAGGCAAACCGTTTCCTTTCATGTCACAGTTCGATTACTCCGTGCCTCTAACAGAACTCTGCTTGTTAGGCTGCCTTGCCATCCGCACCGGCCAACCCATTATCTGGGATCACAAAACCTCAACCGCAATCGACAACGCGGCCGCGAACAAACTCGTCAAACGCGCCCAATACCGCAAAGGCTGGGAATACGCCGCAAAGGATATTTGAGGTGACGACAATCGAAGCGAATGGAAACGGACAGAAAATACTCTTGGTCAAAAGCATCACTAAAAAATCTATCCCTTCTCATGATAACCGAAAAATTAGATCGGTTGATTGAACTTGTTCGGGAGCGACAAGTTCGCCTGATTTTGAGTTTGCTGACTATCATCGCTGGATTCATCGGGCTCCGGGAAATCGACGCCAATTCGATACTTATCCTAGGAGCCCTAGGCCTTTTCATCCTCGGGCTTCTGCCGTGGCTCGTCGTTTTTCGCAGAGCCTTATGGAGCAAGCGTTATCCTGAAGGTGGAAAATGGCTGAAAGCCGCGAA
>JANOKJ010000143.1:0-22734 GCA_031419275.1 Akkermansiaceae bacterium
TGCGGAAAAGCATGACGCAAGGCTAGTCCAACCTGCCGCAGGGTCTAGCGCATTTTCTGTTTTAAACACGGCGTCGGCGTTCTTTTTAGCTCTCCTCCAGCATCCGACGTCTCCGCTCTTTGTTCCATGCGGCGATGACGCGGGTGAGGAGTAATGCAGAAAGAATGGTCACGGCTAATTCGAAGAGAGGTTCGTTGCCTCGGGGTCTTTCGCCGACGATGAATTTTGCGGCATCGGGCAAGTTGAAAAGTCCTCTGCCGAAGCTGATGAGTGCTAGTGCACCTGCGCCCATGACGCCGTGCCAGAGCATTTTGATGGAGAAAATTCCGCAGATGATGATGGCGCCGCCTAGAGTGAGAGAGCCAACCAGCAATGCCATGGCTGGATCTTTATCAAGTCGTGACATGCCGAGGATGCCGATGGTGATGATCGCCACGCCGATGAAGAAAATGTAGGCGCGAATCATGGGCGGAGCACCCAAGAGATATGGGGAGTGTAGAGATCCGGCTCTAACAGGAATGAATCATGTCCTTTGTCGGAGTGCACTGTGATGTGCATGGAATCGACTTTGGTCGATTCGAGATGCTGGACGAGCTCGGATTGTTCCTCTGGGTAAAAACAGAAATCCGAATCGATGGAGAAAACTAACCATTTCTGGCCACTGCGGGCGCAGCGTTCGAAGAGTTCTTGTGGGGTTTCCGCATCGCCTTCGAAGAGGGCGTCGAAGCGTGACCATAGATCGATGATGCGGAGGTAGGTGTTCGCATCGAAGCGCTTTACGAATTTTTTACCCTGATGCAGCATGTAACTCTGGAATTGGTCGCGCACTCGATACCATGCTAGTATGTCGTCAGCTTGGATTACATCCTGACGCGCGCGCTTTTCGATGGAGTCGAGATGGACAAAGGTTTTGTGTGAAATCATCCGTGCGAGCGCGAGTCCGTACAGCGGTGGACTTGCTTCATAGAAATCGCCACCGTTGAAATTCGGATCGTTTTCAATTGCGAGAATTTGTTCGAACAAGATGAGTCGATTTAAAACCGTGGTTTTAAATCCAGCTGCAATGCTGATGACGTTGCGAACGCGCGCCGGTAAACGCGTTGCGAAGGTGAGGGCTACCAAACCACCGACCGATGGGCCGACGACGGCGTGGAGGGTTTCGATGCCAAAAGAATCGATCAGTAGCGCGACGGCATTGACCTGATCGGCTGCGGAAACGGATGGGAATTCTGAACCCCAAGATTTTTGAGTTTGTGGATTAATCGAGGCTGGACCGGTGGAGCCGTAGCAACCGCCGAGGTAGTTTGGGCAGATTACAAAAAACCGATTCGTATCAATCGCTTTTCCGGGACCTATCATGTCTTCCCACCAACCTTGATGAAGTTCCGGCTGCCAGAGCTCGCCGACTTCGGGAATTTCCGGATTGAACCCGCACGCATGGTGCGAGCCAGAGAGTGCATGGAAAATCAGAATGGCGTTGGAGCGGTCCGCATTAAGCGTTCCCCATGTCTCGTAAGCAATACGGATGGCAGGCAACGACGAACCATCGCGCAGTGCGAAAGTTTTCTCATGGTCAAAAAAGTGGGTGCTGGTCTCAGCGGGCATGGGAAGGATAGTGAACATGTGAAGCGAATCGTCAAACCCATACGGAGCAGGCGTGTCTCACGCCTTGAGGTGGAGGGTGTCTCACCCTTCGTATTCCAGGGAATTATTTTCCAATCGACTCTTGGTTTGCTTACGGCAGGATGGCTTCCGGTTCATCTTGAATGGAGAACTACTGTCGTATGAGCAAAGTTAGATGTCACCATTGCGGGGTGGAAATCCCCCTCGAAGCAGCTCGTCCCCGCGGTGGTATCCTTGTCGGCTTCACGTGTTCCGACTGTTATGGACGACAGTTCATCACGGCCTTTGTTGTGGTCGGCCTTTTGGCTGTAGTCATGATTTTTGTCATACCGTTATTCGATGGCCTGAATCAACCTCCGAGAGACGGGATCGAAAATCGAAGCATCATCGACAACTTTACGGCCACATATACCGATGGTGAAATTACGACCCGTGTGGAGGATATGTATAGCGCCATCTTCGATCGCGCCGATACCGCCAATTGGCAACGAAAGCTGTTTGAGCCGCTTGATTCTTCAAAACTGCAGAACGCGAGATTTGCTTATACGAGCCTTTTGATGGATTCCCAAAACAAGGGATCGATTCAGGATTCAAAGGATCCCAATACCATCGTGATTCTGGTGCATGATGTTGACAGCAACCATTGGGTCCGGGTCACCCAAACCAAAACCGTGAAGTGAAGATTTCGTTTTAAGCAGCAAGGGATTATTTTTGAGATTTCCTGCGCTACCTGATGGTAGGTCTCCGATAAGTCTATTCCTAGCACCCCTTCAGGGTGCGATATTTTTTTGGTGCGTGCACCCGGGGTCGAGGAGTAAAACGACGAATACCCCGGGAATGAAGTGAGATAAAAAACCGACCCCGGGAGAGGTCGCAGATATGTCGGCAGCCTCGACAGATCGGGGTAAACAGAATGCAGCCGCTCCTTGAGTTAGACTTTGCGTAGCGACGCTGTGGAGTCACCGAAGCGGGGTTCTTTAACGCCGAATTCCTCTAGCATGCGGAGGTAAAGATTGGAGAGCGGGACGTCTTCCCCGAGGTCGACGTGGCGACCGGGTTTGAAGGCTCCTCCACCGTGACCGGCGAGGAGGATGGGGAGGTCGTTGTGGTTGTGGCGGTCTCCATCAGAAATGCAACCACCGTAAACGATCATGGAGTTGTGGAGCAGGGATTTGCCATCCACGTCTTCGGTGTTTTTAAGTTTATCCAAGAAGTAGGAAAGTTGCTCCAAGTAGAAGGTATCGATCTTGGCGATTTTATCGAGGTTGTCTTGGTTGCCTTTGTGGTGGGAGATGTTGTGGTGGCCGTCGTTGACTCCGATCTCTGCAAACGATCTGTTAGAACCATCGTGCGCCATGAGGAAACTGGAAATGCGGGTGGTATCGGTTTTGAAAGCGAGCACCATCATATCGAGCATGAGGCGGAGGTGTTCGCTGTAAGATTCGGGTTTACCTTCTGGAGCAGGGACTCCGGGATCAGCTGGGAGGCCTAAAGATTCTGCCTTCTCGATTTGTTTTTCGATTTCGCGCACACCTGTGAGGTATTCGTCGAGTTTCTGTCTGTCATTACGGCCGAGGTGGCGGTGCATCGCTTTCGCGTCGTTGCCGATGAAATCGAGGACAGATTTTTTCGAAGCGAGGCGCTGGCCGAGAGATTTCGCGCGTTCATCGGAAGAGCCTGAGCCGAAGAGTCGCTCGAACACCGCACGGGGGTTCGATTCCGGGGTCATGGGTTGGTTTTCAGAACGCCATGAAAGGTTGAACTGATAGGCACAGGAGTAACCGGAATCGCATTGTCCCGATTTACGGACGCCATCGGTGGAGAGTTCGAGTGAAGGCAGTCGGGTTAGCGAAGCGACCGCGTTTGCGGCGACTTGATCCGCCGAGATCCCGAGTTGGATGTCGGAGCCAGCAGTTTTTCGCGGGCGGGCACTGGTGAGGAAAGCGGCGGTGCCGCGTGCGTGATCGCCCGGGCCGTCGCCGTTAGCTCTGGCGTTTTGTTGCTCAAAGCCGGTGAAGATCTGGAAGTCCGCGCGGTGTTTTTCCATCGCCTCGAAAGAGGTGCCCATTTTGTATTTTTCCGTGGTGCCGTCGGGACGCCAATGTTGGAGATTCACACCGTTTGGAATGTAGAGATAAGCCATGCGAAGAGGAGCGCCGCTGGCGGTCGTGCCGATCGCCCGGGCTTTGGTCGTGGCTGCCATGAGTGGGCGGAAAGATTCGAATGCCGGCAGCGCAAGTGCTGTTCCGAATCCTCTTAGGAAAGTGCGTCGGGATAATTGCGATTTTTCCATAACTTTGAAAATACTCCTATTTGGCTAGATGTCTATCGGAGAAAACGAATTTCATTCATCCCCGCGCCGCTGTTGGAAGGGGGCTGAGGTGGTGATGGCATGAACGAGCTCGGTGAGGTTACCATTGTTTTTATTCATGTGGGTGACGAGTTGCTCGATGGTGGTAGAATCATAATACTCCACGCCGCGGCCGATGGCGTAGGTGAGAAGTTTTTCTGATATTGTTCGGTAAAAATCCGGGCGCCGTTTGTTGGATAGAATGGCTTTAAGTCCTTCGATGTTAGAAAACTTTTCTCCGGTGACGAGGATGCCAGCGGTGTCGATGGGTTTGTCGAACTCTTTCATACGGAAGCGGCCGAGTGCATCGTAGTTCTCCAAACCGAGGCCGATGGGATCCATGCGTGCATGGCAACTGCGGCAATCTGGATTCTTGCGATGGATTTCCATCATCTCGCGCATGGTGGGATTGGCTCTTTCTTTCGCGGCTTCGGTAAGTTCAGGGACATCAGGTGGTGCCGGTGGTGGTGGAGTGCCGAGAACGTTCTCGAGAACAAATAGCCCGCGTTTGACGGGTGAGGTGCGGGTGGGATTAGAGGTGACGATGAGAAATGTGCCTTGAGTGAGTATCCCACCACGCTCGGGATGTTCGCTGAGATCGACGGCTCGCATATGTTCTCCTTTCACGCCTTTCACTCCGTAAAATGCGGCGAGGCGCTCGTTGAGGAAAGAGTAGTTCGCTGAGATGAGTTCTTCGGCGGGGCGGCCTTTACGTAGAATATGTTCGAATAACGCAAAAGTTTCCTCACGCATATCTTTGCGCAGGCGAGGATCGAAAATTTCCGAAGCTTTGCGTTTATCCGCGACACCGAGAATGACCGGAGAGGATATGGCTGCTTCTGTGACATCTCGTGCTTGTAACCATTGGCCAACAAAATTTTCTGTTAGGCGACGTGAGCGTGGATCGGCGAGCATTCGATCGACCTGTTGGCGAAGGTTGGCGCGGAGTTTATTGTTAAAAGCCAGCGACAGCAATTCATCGTCAGGGACGGATGCCCAAATGAAAAACGAGAGACGGGACGCGAGCGCGTATTCGTCAAGCGGGACGATTTTGGCTGGGTTGTTAGGTTCAGGTTGGATTTCGACTCGGAACAAGAAACGTGGTGAGGCAAGGCAGGCGGTGATCGCTTGCTTGATGCCGTCTTGGAAAGTATTTCCAGGTAGTTTGTCGGTTTCTTCAACGATGTCGACGAGGCGATTGATATCGCTTTCGATGATGGGGCGGCGGAAGGCGCGGGATACAAAGGATCGCATGATTTTCCTCGCGTAGGCTTTCGCTGCGGCTGGATCCTCTGGTGCGGGACCATCGACAAAGATCATGCGGTGGCCTTTGGAATATTCACGCTGGGATCCATTGAGCGGGCCTTGGAGGGTGAGGCGTTGGATTGACAGGTATAAAAGTTCTTCATTAGCGGCGGGTTGGAGACCGGGGTTGACCTTGACGATGACCTGTTGATCGCCCGCTTGGAACTGCGCTGTTGCGGTGAGATCAATACTGCGGCGTTGATCCCAACCTAGTTTGGTTTCTGTTAGTTTCTTTTCAACGGTAGATATTTGCAAAGTTGCAGCAGCGGTGGTGGCTTCGGTGGCGCCTTGGATCGTGTATTCGAGAATGAGTTGGTAGTTGCCTTCCCATTTCACAGGAACGTTCAAGGTGAATTCGCCTCCGCTGGCAAAAGGAATCCATGTGGGTGAAACGGACGGGCTTTTGAAATCGGCTACAGGAAATTCGACGCGAGGCACCTGCGCTGATGCGTCATCGGGTAGGGCTAGGTTCACAACTTCCTCAGCGGATGTTAGATATTTTTCCATCAACAACGGAGAGATGGAAAGGACATCGCCGATGTTGTCGAAACCGTATCCGGTATCATCTGGTGGAAATGCTTCTGCGGTGTCGTATTCAATGCCGAGTAGGTCATAAACTGCATTGCGATATTCATTGCGGTTCAGACGGCGGATCGTGACGCGACCTGGATCCGGTTTTTTGGGATCGAGTTTGAAGACGGTGGATTCGATCCAGGAAAGCAGTTTACGTTTTTGTTCAGTGCTCGGTTGCGCCTCATCCGAGGGTGGCATGATTTGTGAGCGCAGATTTCTCCAGACAGGCATCCAGTGTTTGCGATCGCCGAGATGCGCGGTGAGATCTTTGTAAGTATCCATGCGGAAATCTCCCTCTTTCGAGCCGTCGCCGTGGCAGTCGAAGCAATACTCCACCAGCAAGGGTTGAATTTCCTTTTTAAACACCTCATCGGCCATGGCGGATGTGCCAAGGAGGAGGAGCGGGAGAAAACGAGGGAAAGACACGATATGGGAATACGTTCGGTGAAACTTCGAGCCTTTCAAGTGATTCGTAAACTAGGAAATTGGGTTAATAACTCTTCAATCACGCAGGTATTATTTAACCACGGATTGCACGGAATACACGGAGTGGGCGCTAAAGCGCTGGATTGGTGCTCTTAGTTCGCTGATTTCTAAGACTGTGGATTAAAGTTATGAAAATTCCAAAGTTCAGTGTGGGAACACTCATTCCGTGAATTCCGTGTACTCCGTGGTTTAAAATTCTTCAATCACTCAGGTTTCTTTTAACCACGAATAACTCGAATAACACGAATGGTTGCTGATGGAAGGCCGTTGCGTATGAGCATCAGCTAATCTGTCTACATATTCGTGAAATTTGTGAAATTCGTGGTTAAAAACTCTTCATTACTGAGTTTTTGAATCAATCATGCGCCGATTATTTCAGCACCTTGATCGCTTCTTCGATCGCGGGATCGGTCCATTTGTCGAAGGTTTCTTTTTCTGCTGGGCTGAGGGAGGAGACGCGGGCGGCTTTGAGGAAATTTTCGCGATCAGCTTCGGTGAAGGGGATAACTATATCGGGGTTGATGCCTTTGAGGTGAGGAGTTTCGCCAGAAGGGGTGTGATAGGTGGCGATGGTGAGACGCAGGGCGGTGGAGTTACCCATGGGGATGATGTTTTGAACGCTGCCTTTTCCGTAGCTGCGCTCGCCGATGATAGTGGCGCGTTTGAGATCTTTCAGAGAACCCGCAGTGAGTTCGGATGCGGATGCTGAATGGCGATCGATCAACACAGTCATGGGGTAAGGACGGTTGCGGCGCTGGCGCTTGGGGGTTTTGAGAAATTCCTCGGCTTTATTTCGCTCTCTAACAGAAACGACAGACGTGACAGGCGGGACAAACAAACCGAGAATTTCGACGGTTTCATGGAGGTCGCCACCGCCGTTTTCTCGGAGATCTAGAATAAGGAATTTCATGCCCTTGTCTTCGAGTTCATCGAGAGCGGCTTCGATTTCTCGCGCGCAATTTGCGCCGAATTGTGCGAGTCTGAGGTAGCCGATCTGTGGGTGTTTTTCTAACGATTTCGCTAGGATGAGGGAACGTTCTTCGATGAAACGGTGAGTGAGTTTTACCTCGAATGGATCGGGTTTGGTTGGCTCTTTAACGAGGAGTTGAGTTGTTTGGCCGGCGTTGCCGACGAGCATTTCGAGAGCGGATTTCAGGGAGAGTTTTGCGGTGTCCTGTTTGTTGATTTGGAGGAGTTGTATGCCCGGCTTAAGCGCGGCGATGCTGGCGGGTCCGCCAGCTTCAACAGCACTGAGAAAAAGATTTTCCGAGTCTTTTCCTAGGCTCAGGCCGAGGCTGGCGATCTCGTTGTTGAGTTTGCCGTCTTCACTCATCATTTCCTGCATCTCGGGATGGATGAAGGATGAATGTGGATCAAGGCTGGATAGCATGCCGTCGAGCGCTTGGTTGATGAGCTGATCGTAACTGAGCTTGTCCAGATCCGGATGACGCGCTTTGGTCATTTCCATGACTTTCACAAAACGCTCAAGCGCTGGGTATGCGGCATCGGTGGGTTCGGCAGGGACTGGATTAACTGCTGGCGCGGGATTTTCAGCTGGCGCGGGATTTTCAGCTGGCGCTGGAACTACTGCGGGCGCTGGAACTACTGCGGGCGCTGGATTTTCCGCAGGAGCGGGATCTTGGGCGTGAAGGGGTAGGCAGATCGCCAAAATGAGGGTGCTGATGCGCATGAGTCATGGAATTAGCAGGTTTGGTGGCCATGCGTAAAGGTTAAGCGTGGAATTTTTGGTCTGGGTTTGAACATTAATTACTGTGGTTTGCTCTTCGCGAGAAAATCACTGCCGAGGATACGATTTTGTTTATTTCGAAACTTCCTTTATTTCTTTCCGCTCGTCTCGTTAAGCCACCACTTCGTGGCCTCCAGTTCGCCGTTTAGCCGGAATCGGTCAAAATAGCGATCCACGAGCTCCGGGTGGGTTGTCATGATGACATCCAGAGGCGCTTGCTCGGTCAGTCTGCTGATTTCCTCGCGTTCCATCGCGATCGCCTGCCTCGCTTGCTCGACAGTCATTCCTGTATAAGGCGATGGCGAGTTATCTGGCAGTCCCGCCAAGGTTTTTTCTTCCAATTTTAATCCAACCAGATGGTCGATAAACGCGACCGAGCTGGATTGATCATTGAGACGCATGGCCATGGAGGCAGACAAGGCGCGTAGATCGGCAGCCTCGTTGGGTGGCAGGGAATTTCCTAAGTCTTTTATGGAATCGGCTAATGACTGCAGATCAGAAAAATATGAAATCCCAATGCTCAAGGTGCTCTGTATCTTGGCTTCGCTGGGCGATAAACCCTTTGCGATATAGGCCTCGTCCATCAGCAATTGCGTTTTGGTGGCATAAGCATCGATCCGGAGCCGATCCTGCGAGCCGGTCAAGATCTCGAGTCCTTTTTTTGTATCGCCGCTCTTGAACAGTTGCGCTGCGTATAGGTAGCCAGCCAATCCATTCTCGGGGTCTTGTTTGAAGAAACGCTCGCCAAGCGACAGGCGTTCTTCTTCGGTAAAAGACGAGAGGGTTGAGCCGATGTAGAGAAGATGGGGATTCTCAGGATCAGCTTCTAACGCTTGGCGAATCAGATCCGGATTTCCAGTCAGCAAGCCAACAATCGCCTGAGCCTCGGCCAGCGAGCGTGTATCCCCCTTCTTGCTAGCCAGCCACTTATCGAGATCCGCATCTGAAACTTTCTTCGGACGTTCCGTTGGGCGTTGTCGCTTCTCGAAACGGGGGGAGTTCCCTGAAGAATCGTTCGAGTCGGACATGCTGCGCTTTTCTCTTTCGGTTTTTTGAGTCTTGTCAGATGCGGTCTCCTGGTCGTTGCTGGCAGGGAGCAATTTTAGCGTTATCAACACGCCAATGGCGATCGCGAGTGTGTAAGCAAGAATGGGTTTCATGGTTTGGTGTAACCGATTTTAATTCGCATGACCGATGGACTGAACATTCAGTCGATCAGTCTTCTGAAGATTGGCGAGAAGGTCTTTGATCCTGCAAGGAGTTTCTGGAGATTGGGGGAGAGCTGCGGTTTGAGGGCTTGATTCTTTAACTTTTCTTAAATAAAGTGCGCGCCTCAACCGAGATGAGTTTGAAAAAGAAGATATCGCCAGCGAGAACAGCGCCGAACCGTAAGCGGGGACAGAAGTTCCCGTACGATGGGTTGGTATCGGTGAATAGGCGGGCGCATGAGCGAGCTGACAGACAGCTTGGAAACAACCGCAAGCTCAACCAGCGGGGTGGTAAATCTGTTTGGGCATCGATCGCTTTGGAGGATGTCGAAATCGAGCAGGAACACTCGGCTGGATTTTTGAAAGTGCTGGCGCGCTGGACCTTGGCAACGTTGTTGCTGCCGTTCTGTTGGGTGACGAGCTGGACTTTATTAAAGACCTTTTCTCACGCGACGCTGGAGCAGGGATTTTGGCAGAGCCCACAATTTTGGTATTTCATCATTGGAGCGCTTTTGATGTTGGGTTGGTTTTACTCGAAGTTGGGGCAGTCGTTTTTTCTTTATCTGTATGTATTCGGGCATGAGCTCACGCATGCTGCTTTCGTGAAAATCTTTGGTGGAAAAGTGTATGAAATGGAGTGGGGTTCTACGGGTGGGTATGTCACCACGGATAAAAGTAACTGGGTGATCTCGTTATCGCCTTATTTTGTCCCGATTTGGAGTGTGATCGTTGTGATTTTATATGCGGTTCCTGGCTTCTTTTGGAAGATCCCGGGCGAGGCGGATCTGGTGTTCTATGCAGCGATGGGCGCTTCATGGTCGTTTCACATGGCATGGACGATTTGGATGATCCCGCGGGATCAACCGGATCTCAAAGACAACGGCACTTATCTTTCTTTGGTTTTGATCTATTTCGGAAATTTAGTGGTGCTGGTCGGATTGCTTTGTTTCGCGACGCCTAATCCTTTTGAGAGTCTGCGCAACTTCGGCTACATGTGGTTCGGAGATGTCATGACTTGGGGTGATATCGTCCTGCGCTGGTTTAATCAATTTCTCTCACATTTACCGAGTTATTTATGACTTGGGATTCCTGGTTGTTTTTTCCAATCAGAAAACCGAAACTCACCACGTGATCGATCTCGATGCGAATGCGACAACCCGAATGCTGCCAGAGGTGGTAGACGCGATGCTGCCTTGGTTGCGCGATCATCATGCCAATCCATCAGGAAGTTATCGTGGTGCGAAACTGGCTCGGAAAGCAATTGAACAAGCCCGTGAGCAGGTGGCGGGATTAATTTCTGCTACGCCTGAGGAAATTGTTTTCACGGGTTGCGGAACCGAGAGTGTGAACACCGCACTACACTCTCTGGACGTTCTAACAGGAAATGGCACGGCCGTGGTATCGGCGATCGAGCACAGTGCGGTGTTGCGACAAGTGGAAGGATCGAAACGTGAGGTCAGACTCGTGAAAGTGGATGCGGCGGGCTTGGTCGATGAGGAAGATTTCGCCGAGACGTGCGAAGGAGCGGCATTTGTATCGGTGATGTTGGCGAACAACGAGATCGGAACGATCCAGTCGATTGCTAGATTGTCAGAAATGGCACGCGCGAAAGGTTTGCCATTCCACACCGATGCGATTCAAGCCGTCGGAAAAATCCCGGTATCGGTGAAAGATATTCCAGTCGATATGCTATCGATGTCCGCGCATAAATTTCACGGACCGAAAGGGATAGGCGCGTTGTATGTGCGGAGTGGATTCGATTTCTCTCCATTACTGGTCGGCGGCGGTCAGGAGACGGGTCGCAGAAGCGGCACGGAAAACACCGCTGCGATTGTGGCGATAGGTAAGGCGGCGGAGTTGGCGAAACAAGCGCTGGAATCAGGCTTGGGAAATGATTTGGTCGCGATGCGCGATCTCTTTCAAACCCAGGTCATGGAAGGTGTCAGCGGTTGCACATTCAATGGAGCCGTGATCAGTCGGTTGCCAAACACGACACATCTGTCTTTTCAAGATTGCGATGCAGCGGGGATGTTGATTTTGTTAGACGAGGCCGGTTTGGCTTGTTCAGCAGGATCCGCCTGCATGACCGGAAAACGTAAACCCTCCCACGTCCAACTCGCTATGGGCATTTCCGAAGCCGTAGCGAAAACCAGTTTGCGCTTCAGCTTCTCCCGCTTCAACACCCTGCAAGAAGCCGCCGAAGCCGCCCAGATCGTCATCAAATCCGTCAAAAAACTCCGCACCGTCCAAGGTGGCGGAATCGGGCCGGTGGCGATTTATACTTCTTGAGAATCATTTCTTTAGATAACCTCATTTGAACTAATATGAAGATCTCGATTGTAGGTATGGGTAAGGTTGGATCGACCGTGGCCTTCGCGCTTTCGCTAAGAGGTAGTGTGAAAGAAATGGTACTTGTGGGTCGCAATCATGTGCAGGTGGTGGGAGATGCGATGGATATTGCCCATGCTCAGTCGTTTGTAGACGTGCCTACGAGAGTTGTTGCAGGTAGGATGGAGGATACGGCTGGATCTGATGTGATTGTTATTTGCGCGTCTGTGCCTACTCCAAGTGAATTGATCGATCGCGCTGATCTGGGTCCTGAAAACGTGAGGCTGATGCGCGAACTACTGCCTTCTTTAGCGGCGCTTTCTCCGAATGCGATCTTGGTGATGGTTTCTAATCCAGTGGATGTCCTCACTCGGTTTGCTATGGAGTTTACAGGGCTCCCTTGGCAGCGGGTTATTGGCACCGGAACCCTGATTGACTCCATGCGCCTTCGTTATGAGTTGTCTTTGGAGTTGGGTATCCACAGCCAAGATCTGCGCGCCTATATTCTTGGTGAACACGGCGGTAGTCAGTTTGCCGCAATGAGTGGTGCGACCGCAGGTGGCGAAATGATAGAGGATACTCCGAAAAGGCGTGAGCTGATTACTCGGGTCGTAAGCTCAGGTGTCGATATTTTCCATAAGAAAGGATATACCAATTATGGAATTGCTCTGGCTACCGTGATGATTATTGAAAGTATTGTGTTAGACACGCGGCATACCATTCCCGTCAGTGTGGCGATCGATCATTATCTCGGTATCAGTGATGTATGTTTAAGTCTTCCGGCGGTGATCGGACGTCAAGGTATTGAACGTATTCTCCACCCCACTCTAAATGATGCCGAGGTCGATGCTTTGCGGGCTTCAGCAGCTAGGGTAAGAGAACAGATGGAACGAGCCCGAACTTTTTTAGGCTGAACCTCAGACAGTGCCCTCATTTTTTCTAGTATTACCGCATAGATTCGTTTCCGAGGTGTTTGTCTAGAAAGTTGATAGCATCTGGGATTGCGCGAGCGGAAAACAAATGGGTTAGGACATGAGAGCGGCCTTCGATCCAATACACTTCATGCTCCACATCGTGCTTTCGCAGGGCAGCGATGAAGGTGTTCGGATGTTCTAACGGAACAAGTTTGTCATCGGTGCCATGGTAGATGAAAACCGGTGGGCTGTTGGTTGTTATATCGTGGACGGGAGAAGCCTCGTGGTAGATTTTCTCGTTCCCTTTCACCGGGCCGCCAAGAAGTTTTCCTGTTAGTTTTCCATCGGTCCAAAAGGAAAGATCGGTTGGCGCGCCGCCAGCGACAATAGCTTTCACCTCGTTCGCTGGATCGAGACCAATCAGAGCCGCGAGGTGTCCGCCGGCGGAGTAGCCAAAAGTGGCGATCCGCGTAGTGTCTATGTTAAGATCCTTCGCGTTCGCGCGCATGAAGCGGATGGCTTGCTCTAGGTCGTCGCGTTGCGCCGGGAATTTCCACTCAGGTGTGAGGCGATAGGTGGCGTTCATCACGAAGTATCCGCGTTTCGCGAGCGATTTCGCGATGCTGGTCATATCGGCGCGACGTTCCTTACCGTTCCAACCGCCGCCGTGTATCAGTAGGACAGCGGGCGCGGGCTTTGCCGATGTGGGAAGGTAAAGATCAGCCAATTGAGAGGTCGGCCAATTTTTCGGAGTGAATACGACATCCTTTCTGATCGAGAAATCGGCGGAAGCCTGCGCTGCGGTTGGCGCGGGTGCGCAGCTATTCAAAGCGGCGGCGCTGAGGACGAGAAAGGTGAGGAATCGGGTTCGGAGCATGTTGTGGGGAAAATCACACGGAAAAGCCGGAGTGCAACCGCTCATCCTTCGCACAGCTTAGGGCAAATTTTTAGCATTCTTGACAAAATCCTGATAATGCCGCGTATAGGGACTTTTATGAAGCTAAAAACCTATTTCCCTATCACATCCGCGCTCACGATTGCTGCGATCCTTTCCAATCCGCTGCATGCCGATGTGAAACCCAATCCTCTGTTTACCGACGGTGCGGTTTTACAAAGAGGCCAGGCGGTTCCTGTCTGGGGCACGGCGCGGGATGGGGAAAAAGTGACGGTTGAAATCGGCGATCAAAAAGTCAGCACCACCGCCGCTGCCGGTAAATGGAGTGTGAGCCTGAAGCCCTTGAAAGAAGGCGATCCTCTCACAATGAAGATCACCGGCGACAACACCGTGACCATCAACAACCTGCTCGTCGGCGAGGTATGGGTTTGCTCCGGTCAGTCGAACATGGAGTGGAAATTCGCCCAATCCCACAACGCCAAGGAGGAAGGCCCGAAGGCGAATTATCCGAAGATTCGGATGTTCACGGTGAAGAAAACCACTTCCGTCAAACCGCTTACGGAAGCCGTTGGGAGCTGGGTGGAATGCTCTCCGCAAACAGTGAGCGGTTTCTCTGGGGTCGGTTATTTCTTTGCTCGTGATCTCCACGTGAAACTTGGTGTGCCGGTCGGCATGATCCACACTTCATGGGGTGGAACGCCTGCTCAGGCTTGGACGAGCTTGGAAGGTTTCGGGATCGATCCTGAATTAAAAGGTTACGTGGATGCGGCAAATAACAAACTTTCCACCAATGATGCCGATGTCGCGGCTTACCCAGCCAAGGTTGAAGAATTTAACGTCAAGCTCAAGGAATGGAATGAAACCGTTGGCAAAGCCTACGAGGAAACGCTGAAAGCATGGACCGAGGCCTCCGCACAAGCGAAGAAAGATGGCCAACCTCAGCCTGCGAAGCCCAACCCCTCCACACCGCAGCCGAAAGCTCCTGGGAAGCCGGATGTTGGATCCGGTCATCCGACTGCTTTGTATAATGGCATGATCGCGCCAATCATTCCCTACGGCATCAAGGGAGCGATTTGGTATCAGGGCGAGTCGAACGCAGGTCAGTCCAAGCAATATCGCACGCTTTTCCCAGCGATGATTGCCGATTGGCGGGGGCGCTGGAAACAAGGGGATTTCCCGTTCTTCTTCGTACAGATCGCACCTTTCAAAGGTCAACCTCCGGAAATCCGCGAGGCGCAGTTTCTCACACTGGCGAAAGTGAAAAACACCGCGATGGCAGTGACCACCGATGTCGGAAATGCGAATGATATTCACCCGAATCAAAAAGAACCGGTTGGCCAGCGCTTGGCTCTCGCCGCTCGCGCTATGACCTACGGGGAAAAAATCGAATACTCAGGTCCGCTCTATGATTCGATGACTGCGAAGGACGGAAAAATCGTTCTCAGCTTCAAGCATGTCGGTGGCGGATTGATTGCTAAAGACGGTGAACTCAAAGGTTTCACTATTGCCGGTGAGGACAAGAAGTTTGTGCCTGCACAGGCGAAGATCCAGGGTTCGACCATCGAAGTTTCCGCAGAAGGTGTGACTGATCCTAAAGCCGTACGCTATGGTTGGGAGAATGTTCCTGATGTGAATCTATTCAATAAAGAAGAACTCCCTGCATCACCGTTCCGCACGGATGTGGATTGAAACTCGTTCACTTGGTAAAAGTAAACCATGTCATGTATTTGCGCAGTCTTTCCTGATCTGGTTTGGAGATGGTTGAGAATTCGCGCTCATGATAAATGAAAGCTAACAGATTTTCCGGGCTCATGGCAGGTGTGCTCGTGAGTTTCGCTTTGAAGTCTTTCTGGTTCATCAAAGCTTCGTAGCGGATTTCCGTTTCGCCTGCGCGATGAATAGCGATTAAATTTGGATTTGTAGATGTATCTTTGGTGAAGCTTAGAGGTTGAATCTCAAAAGCTTTGGTACCGAGCAGGAATGTGCCGCTGTTGATGGTGATGGTGGTTTCTTCGGTTGCGGATTTTGTTTCAGACGATTCGAATTTCAATTTGTTAGGCAAAGGTGCATCGAAGAAATCGGCGAGGTTGGCATCTTTGGTTTTGATTTTTTGATCGCCTGATTTGTCTTTTGATATGATGACGGTTTCATCGAAAGCCTTGATGTCATAAACGGTCTGTTTGTCTTTTTCACCAAGGTGCGCGTCAATTTTTATGGGTTTGAGAATTCGATCGTCCAATTTCGGTAGGAGATTGATTTCAAATCGTTTCTTATAAACAAAGCCGGGAGGGTTGGAGGTTTTGATGACGAGATGATCGGAATTTGCGACAAGGTCACCGAATTGGATGTCGGCTCCTTTTTCGGCTTTGAATCCGGTCCATTGGATTTTTGGGATATCAATGGTTTTACCGGTGGCTCGGTCCTTGATGATGATTTTGTTCAGGGAAACGCGATCGATCTGGAAAAGTTTTAGGGGTGGTTCTGAAGATGATCCTGTGGATGCGGTAGAGCTGCCAGATGAGGATGTGGAGGGATCATCTTGGGTTTTATCAGCAGTCGAGTCATAATGGATGGTGGCCGAGCCGATGTGCATTTCATGAATGATGAGTTCATCGCGATTGATGACATCCATGAGGCCCGAATAGCGGAAGCGCATGTCGGTGATTTCACCATCGTTCCATGTGACTTTTTTGAAGCTCAAGCCTGAGTAAAGAGAGCCGGATAAGCCGGTGAGTTTGAGGTTGGAGCTTTTGCTGCTGTCTTCGATAAGATCCGCCACAAAACGCAAAGGCACGGAGGTGTGCATGATGATAATCCATATCGATGCGATGATGGCGACAACGAATACGAGGAAAGCAATAATGAAGCTGCCGCAACCGCAGCCTTTTTTTGCTGGTTTATCGGGACGTTCAAAAGGCTCAGGCCGATATGTTAGGGTGTCGTTCATGATGGGTAGTATTGTAATTTAACGTGGGACTAAAAAGGTATTGGCAAGACGATCGTGTAGTGTTCTTTCAGGTAGAATCGCGGAGATGAAGGCGAGAAGGGCAAGCGTGGCGAGAGTGCCAATGGCAGCATAGTGAGGATTGGTCCAGATCATCCATGCCGCGAAGATAGCTGGTGATATTAGAGTGGGTAGCCATGCGATGAGACTGCGTTTTGCCGCCAGCGATCCTGTAGCGGGATTACCGTTTCGATCAACTACACATAAACCGAACGTCCGCAGAATCAAGCCATCGCCCGCGAAGGCGGAAAAAATCATGGAGGGAATGGCGACAAAGGCGATGAGTGCGGTGATGGACCAGAAGAGCGTGGTAGAGAGCATGGTGTTGTAGAGAAAGAACAAACCAAGGCCGAGAAGAAGCGGTCCCGTGGCGCTTGCGGCGATGATGCCGAGGCGCTTTTTCCGAGATACCTCGTGAGGTAAGTCAATGAGTTGATTGAGCTCCTTTGTGATTGTTGCAGGTTCACAGATGTTAGGTATTTTTTTGAGAAACGCGCTCACGGGTAGCGGTAGCGGACCTTGTTTCAGTAATCTTTCTGTTAGATCATGCCAGAGTGAGCGTCTGGTGAGAGATGGCGGCGGTTTGCTGCCGGGTGCCGGAAAGTCGAGTAATTTGGCTCTTCCGTCAGCATTGATCCATATCTGTTCGATGCATGGGTTGCTTGGCTGTGTGCCATCGGAATTTGCAGCTGTGAGTTCGGTTGCGAGATCCGCCATCCATTGAAAAAGTTCATACCATGGCACGCGCTGCTCTGTGAAACTGACGAGTGATTTGCCGCCAGGGAACTCATAGGCATCCCAGCTTTCTTCTGGAGAACGAATTCCGGCAAGCCAACGCAAGCGGCCCGGGCGCCTGAGATTACGAAGTGAGGTAGCGACCGGAAGTGAGCCGAGTGGTAATTTTCTCAGCCAAATTTTTCGCAGCAGTTTGGGGTCGTAGCCAAGATGCCAGTCATCACAGCCGGGTAATGTTTCGAGGATGAGGAACGGTCCCAGCATGGAAGAGTCCTCTGTTGAAAGGTTTTTGATTTCGTTGTGTTTGGATCTTGGGTGTCTTTGCCTCAGGAGGGAGACGACACGGGTATCGGTGAGTTTGTCGTGCAAGCTCAGCCAGCCATTACTCCTGTTAGATCCAGCAAAAAGCAGCAAAGTTGCGGCGGCCCATGTGGCCAAGGTCAACAAACCGAGATCCCATTCGTAATCAGTTTGGGTTTCGCTCCCTGTAAATTCCCGACCGTTGATTTTCAGGGTTGTTGGGCTTGTCTCGACATGATCAATCTGTATGGGGGAGAAGAAGTAGGTTGCGGCGACAACGGGTAGAATGACAAACATGGAGGATCGGCCGAGAAAACGCAGACCTTTGGACCATTTGTTATTTTCAGGTTTTGTCAGAAGGACTTCGAGACCAAGCAATGATTTGCCAGGAGTTTTTCCGCATTTCCATTCAAAAATGGTAAACCAAGCAAGCCATGCAACCACGGAGGTGGCCAAGAGAGCGGATTGAATGAATAACTCTTTAGGTGCCTGATAATTGTTAGGAATATATTGGGATGCGATGAGGAATGGAATTCCTATAATGGTCATATCCACGATTCCCGCGACAAGTCGTTGCCAGAGTTGGGCGGCGGTTTTTCCCCGGGAGGAAAAGGGGATGATGGCAGCACGTAGCTCATCACATCCCGCGAAACGGTCATTCGGGCGTTTTTCGAGGCAACGACGAACCACATCGGCGAGACCTTTTGGAATATCCGAACGGATTTCCCGAAGATCGGGAGCGGGTTGTTCTAAAACTTTCGCAAGCAAGCGGATCGTGTCTTTGGAGATGAAAGGAGGTTTCCCAGCAAGCAGAGTGAAAAAGGTGGCACCGAGTGAGTAGATATCGGATCGGACTGTTAGATCGTCTCCGCGTATTTGTTCCGGAGGCGCAAACATGGGAGTGCCCATGAACGATTCTTCGCTGACAGTTGGACGTTCGTGGCCTTTGGTGGAAATCGATAGTCCGTAGTCGCCGATTTTAACCGAGCCATCCGCATCGACAAAGCAGTTTGAAGTTTTGATATCTCGGTGGAGGATGCCTACGGCATGGGCGGCGGCCAAACCGTCGATGATTTGAAGCATGATGTCGGTGGCTTGTGTGAAGGAAATAGAGCCTTCAGAGCAAACCTTATCCAGAAGTGTGCCGCCGGGCATGAGTTCCATGGCGATCACCGGAACACCGGCGATTTCTTCTGCACCAAAGACGTAAACGCTGTTCGGGTGGTTGATGTTGGCGGCGAGTCGGCCTTCGTTAAGAAAGCGACGCCGAGCATCGGGCGAATCGAGGCGTTGGCTGAGAATTTTGAGAGCGATGCGTCTGCCGGTTTCGAGGTCATCGGCTTCGTAAACTTCGCCCATGCCGCCTTTTCCTAACAGTTTTCCAATTTTGTATTGGCCGAAGTGTTTGGAATCTGAAATTTCCTGATTGGGAACGGGCGCGGAAATGCCGCGCATGCCCGCTTTCAACAGACATGCGTGACAGAGCTCCGGGAGGGTGTTGGGGGGGAGAATGAGACCGCACACAGGACATGATTTCCCTGCTCTGATTTCTAGCGAAGTAGGGAAATGCTTATCTGGGTTAAGTGAGTCCATGAATCAGTCCATTGAGAGCAAATGCCGGATTATTTCAATTTGATTGTGACCTCTGGCTTGGTCTCCATCTTGATGCCGTTGATTTGGCTCATGGTTTTGATTGCGTCTGAAGGAGATTCATAGTCCGTAGCTGTCAATTTTTTCATGTCCTCGGGGTTCTCCATCACTTTGTTCATGTCCAATTCCATGATGGTAATCGTGTTATTGTCACAATGCGTTGCGTTGGTTTCGGCGATGCCTGAGTCGATAACCAGCTTCATGCTGACTTTCATGTCCGTGCACATTTGTTTCATCATGGCCAATTCCTTAGCAGTCTGTTCTTTGGGGGCTTCATTTTTATCCCCAGGCTTTTTCCCCAAACCAACGACTTTCGGCTGGATGCTGAGAACCCCGCTCTTGTAGTTGAACACCATATGCTCCCTGTTATCTTTGGCCTCATCAGGTGTCTCCATTTCGGAGTTCATCTTGGCCATTCCATCATCGGAGGAAATACGTAGTTTGTTAATGTCATCGAAACGATACGTGATGCGAGCGCCTTGGTGTGTGCCCAAGGTTACCGGCTCGGCCTTAACAAAGGTTACCCCTTCACCGAGTTCTTTGGCGCGCTTTAGGTTCCTTTCCTCTGAGAGTAAATCTTTGAAAGGATCATCGGCTTCAGCTTCCTTTTTGTCTCCTTCGATTTCGAGTGCGAGTCCACTTGACATGGCGAGCATCATTGCATTCATGCGTGTTTCTTCGACAAGTGTGCCAGAGCCATCTTTCTTGAGATTGATGGTCGTTTCATGTTGCAAACAACTATTGAGAGAGATGATGGCCAATAGTGATGCGATGGATAGGATGTGTTTTTTCATAGTTCGTATATTTGTGGGTTGGGAGGGGCGTATGTGCCTTCCAAGCCTTACTTACGGAACTTTTGAAAATGGTAACGGAATTGCAGATTTTTTTTTCAGATTCCGATTTTTATCGTGAAAACACGGAGAATAGATGACGGATCTCGTCGTCAATCTCGTCCGGGGAGTCCACGGTGCGGGCTATTTCTTCTCGGAGTAATATTTGGTAACGCTCGCGCATGCGCATGGCCGCCATTTTGACCGCGGCTTCGGAGGTTTGAAGGCGATCTGCAATCGCGGCGTAACCCATTGCGGAGTCATCACGGGTGATGCTGGCACGCAGGAAACCGAACAGTTCGCTGCGGTCGCTTTCCGTGTATTCGTCCTGCAGGCGTCCCATAACTTGTCCGATCAAAGTCATTGCCCATTGTCTTTCTAACAAGGCATCGGGTTGATCGTGGTGTGAGAGTTCACCGCCGTAGCGAGTTTCGGCATGTTCCTGATCGATTTCAACGAAGGTAGAGAAGCCACCGCGTTTGATGGCATGTTGCCGTTCCCATTCGTTTGCGAGAAAACGTTTCAGGGCGATGATGAGAAAGGTGCGGAATCGGCCTTTTTCACGATCGGCAGTGGCCAGATAGTTTTTATCTAGCAGCCGTGCGAAGAAAGCTTGTGTTAGATCCTCGGCGTCTTGAGGTGAGTGTCCGGAGCGGCGGACAAAGGCGTAGAGTGGATACCAGTAGGTCTGGCAAAGGCTTTGAAGGGCGGGACCAAAACCCTCTGCTGCTGGATCTGCCGCACGCAGGACTTGGGACCATTGGGTATTGCCAAATTGGCCGACACTTGTTGCAGGCGGTGCTGAGTTATCGGAGTTTTCTGGCATGCTTTTGGAAAAATTGGCGGTAGAATGTCGCCCCTTCTCCGGCTAGATTGGGAGTTCGTAGCCTTTGCGGTAGCTTTCTTTGAGGAGAGGGTTGGCGAGATCCGCGTCTGTGCCGGTGAAGATTTCTTTGGCGGGGTCGATTGTTAGGAGTTTGCCTAAAGTGACGAGATCTTTCTCGGGGTCGACTTTGTTGTCTTCGAGGTGGGTGAGCATTCTTGCGAAGGAATCGGAGGCAATGTTGTTAGAAATCGCCTCGCGGATGGCGGCGGGTTTGGTTGGGGAGCCGAGTTTCCATGAAATGTTTCCAACGTGGGCGAGGGCGGAAGAGAGGTGTCCGCTTTCGACTCCGTGTCCTGCATCGATTTTTCCGGAGTGGCAGGAATCGACGAAGGATTGCATGTGAGATTTCGAGCCTTGGAAGGATTGGATTTTTTTGCCGTCTTTGTCGAAGGCGTCGCATTTCGGGCCATGGCCGCCGGATAGATAACCGCCTTCGCATTCGATGAGGTTTCCGAAGGGATGATCTTTATAAGGTTTGGTGGGTAGGCCGCGGACTTCGAAGAGGATGGGGACGGGATAATCGAAATAGCACATTTGGGTGTTAGCCCATTGGCCGTCGTCTTGGTAGCCGAGTCTGGCACCGACGGAGATGACCGAGGTGGGGAGTTTCGGATCCCCGGTGAACATGCGGCAGACATCGAGTTGGTGCGGGCCTTGGTTGCCGAGGTCGCCGTTGCCGTAATCGAACTGCCAATGCCAGTCATAGTGAAATTTTCCGCGTTGGATGGGAGCCATCTCGCGAGGGCCGCACCAGAGATCGTAATTCACGGTGCTGGGTGTGGGCGTGGGTTGGGCAACTTTGCCGATGGATGGGCGGGGTTTGTAGCAAAAGCCGCGGGCGAGTTTGACTTTGCCGAGGGCGCCGGACTTGATGAAATCGTAGGCTTCGTGCCATGCGGTTTCGGAGCGACGTTGGAAGCCGTGTTGGATGATGACTTTGTATTTCTCTGCGGTGTTGGCGAGTTGTCGGCCTTCCCAGACGTTGTGGGAAACGGGTTTTTCAACGTAAGCATGTTTGCCGTTGGCAGCGGCGGTGGCTGCGATGAGGGAGTGAGTGTGATTGGGCGTGGCGATGATCACCGCATCGATTTCTGGGGATTCGCAGGCTTTGCGGTAATCGGAGAATTTGGTGACTTTGATATCCTTTTTCTCGAGCTCGGCGGCGTAGGAATCGAGCACAGCGGAATCGACATCGCAGAGCGCGACAAGTTTCGCGTTGGTGCATTTTAAAAGATCGCCTGCCAGACCTTTACCGCGACTATTGAAGCCGATAAGACAGACGCGGAGGTCGCCGTTGGGAGAAGCTGCGCGGGCGAAGGAGGGAATGTAAGTAAAAGCTCCGGCGAGGACGGAGGTGGAGAGGAAGTGGCGGCGGGAGAGGTTCATGGTGTTTTTAGTGAGTCGAAGGTTTCTTTAAGTTTGGCGGTTTCGAGGGTGCCTTGGTGGATGATGACGGTGTAGTTGAGTGTGATGGATTCGGATTTTTTCAGGGTATGGTTACCGAAGGTTTTGTCTTTCTTTTTTTCGAAATCATTGATTCCAAAAGGGTTTGCGGCGAGGAGACCATAGTCACGAGCATGCCAATGGGTGGGGCTGCGGAAGGAATTTGGGTGATCGATGATGGCAACGACGGTGGGTTTGCCGAGTTCATCGGGCCCAGTGTAAGCTGCCCAATTCGCGCGTTTGCCCCAGGCATCGAGATTCGTTTTCCCTTCGGAATTTGTTAGAGTGGATTTCGCAGTCTGGCCTTTGACCCGGAGAGTGCGGTCGGTGCGGATGGCAAAGTGCTTTTTTTCATTCTAGTATAGCTCCTGCCTATAGTATTGGTGGTGTGTGGCCTCCAAAGGCAATAACTACTATAAATACTTTTACAGTACCCTTAACAAATACTTTTCTTTTG
>JANOKJ010000144.1:0-16345 GCA_031419275.1 Akkermansiaceae bacterium
GCCGGGGATGACGGGGTGCGCGGTTTGATCGATGGCAGCCGAGACGGGTTCCGAGGCGGAAGGAGCGGGATCGCCGTAATCAACTGCGTTGTAGAATTGTTCAGGTTTGATGGATTCGGGATCGGGGCGTTCGCCTTTCGCAATCGCGGCGGAGGCGAGTTGGAAAGAAGCGTCAGAGATGTTGAGGGAGAAGGTGGAGAATACTTCTTCTGAGGTGGAGAGTTCTTCGGAGAGATCGGTGAGGGTTGGAGGCGCGGGTTTGAAGAGTCGGCCTAGAACGGGGATGTCTCCGAGTATGGGTAAAGTTTCTCCCTCCGACCCAGTTAAACGAGCTTCAAACTCCGTCGGCGTGGCTGGGGTGACTGGTATGTTGAGTGTACCGCTGCTGGTGGTCGTAGTGCCTAAGTAGGGTAGTTGTGCGGGTGTGAGTGATTCGAATTCAATTGGTTTAGCTGGGTCGGCGGGAGAGGCATAACCTAGATCGGCTTTTTGATTTTCAGATCTGTTGAGCCAACCGAAGCCTAGTTCTGTATTATTTCCTTGGGCTATTTCGACGTGTTTGGTGGTTATGTCGATTTGTTTTGGTGTTCCTGCAATGACTGATCCGTAGTTATTGAAACCTTCGAATTCTGCAGGCTTTGCTGCAAACGGATCACCTTGCTGTGCGTAAAGGTCGAGCTCAGATGCCACTGATTTAGCGCCAGCTCCTCCAGGAATTTCGGGGGCTTCGTATTCAGTAGGATACTGGAACTCGCGGGTGATGGAGAGGTCGACCTTATGTCCCCCAGATCTTGTGGTGATGTCGATTTGTCTTGGTTTTCCATCGATGGGAGAACCGTTGTTTGCGAAACCTTCGAATTCTGCAGACTTTGCTGCGAATGGATCACTTTGCGTTCCGTTAAGGTCGAGATTAGAAACTGACGCATCTTTGCTTCCTTTTGCTGCTGCAGCAAATGGATCATCCGTGGGTCTGCTTTCTCTGTCTGCGAAAAACACGTCATTTTGAACTCTTCTATTTGAGAGTGCTAGCTCCTGATTATCAGCTTCATCGATTGATTTCTTGGAACTAGTTTGGTCGTAGGCGGCGCGGTAGTTATCGGATTTTGTATCGACGACTTTTCCAGATTCAAGGCGGCGTTCGTCTAAATTTTTATAGAATCCGTTAATGATGACGGGGTTGGTATGGGTAGAGTCGGGATCGCTGAAGGCTAAATCATCCGGTTGAGTTTCGCTTTTTGAAGCCGGTAGTGCGGTTACCCGATCTGTTGCGTTCCGATCTGGGTTGTTTAAAATTGCGTCAATCGATTCACGTTGGACGGCGTAATCGCCACTTCGTAGGCCTGCTATGGTTCCGGATCCAGTCGATGTAGCGGTTTCACTTGGTATGCCAGGCACCGTTGCGGATTCGGTCGCGCTTCTGAATTTTTTTTCTTCGTAAGTAAAACCGCCTTTTTGACGATTGTCATTCGTAGCGAAAGCATCATCAGTGGCAGCCAATGCCTCCAAAGCCCGCGCGGCATTAGACATATCTCGGTTAGCTTTGCCACCGTCATCGTATCTCATATAGCCAATGCTATCGTCTTTTTTACCATTAACTACATTGCTTCGAATTCCTCCCTGGCCGCCGCCGATATCTTTTCTATCGTCGTAATCCAAGGATGCTTCTTTACCCTTGGCGGCGAGAGCTGGAGATGGAGTAAGTATGGGAGCTGGGCTGTTGGCTGCTGCCATGCCTTTCGGTTTGTTAGGTGATGAAGAATTTTCTTTTCTCTTTTCAAATTCTCCACCGGATATGCGTGCTCTTTCTGTGGATTCACTAAGTTCTTCGCTTTTGCTGGTGAGAGTTTTGAATTCGTTTGATACGCTAGCAGCCGCAGCGATATCACCGTCGGCGGAGCTTTGGCGTGCAGCGGATAAAGAGGATGTTGGAGGGGAAGATTTTTTGGCTGGTGACGAACGTTGGGCGCTTAGATTTTTCTTTTCATAGAATACTTCCTCATCAACTTCATCGAAAATCATTCCCCTCATTTCGGGCAGTTCTGATTTGAACTGTGATTCTGCAGAAAGTGTCGTAACAGCTTCATCGTGAGATAAGGAGGTAAAGATGAAACGCTTGGTGAAAAGAGTGACAGCTAGAACGGCGGCGATGCCGAAAGCCGTGCGATAAGCTGCGCGGCGGATACTGCTGTCATTTTTGGAATGGCTTGAGGTTTTAGGGCCGATGATGGGGTCGAGTTTCGCGCGTCTTTCTGGAGAGAGCTTCCAGAATTGATCGGAGGATGAGGGAGGGGTCTCGAGGAGGAGCGAGTGGAGGGCTTTGGTACGGTTGAGGAAACTTTGGAGTTCGGGTTTGGTGGCGCAGAGAGCTTCGAGCTCAGCAGCTTCGAAGGGAGACGCCTCGCCGAGGGCCAGCGCGGTGAGGCGGGCTTCGAGGTGTTCGTCTGGGAGAGGTTGGAGATTGTCGTTCATGGATCGGAGCGGGTGATTTTCTTTTCAACGCAAAGTCGCGAAGGTCGCAGAGGGGCGCAAAGGCTTGGATTCTGTGAAAATTTGAGATTTACGATTGATGATTGATGATTTTGGATTTTTGAATGGAAGAGAGGGCGATGGGGTCGTTAGAAATTTGAGATTTAAAGTTTAAGGTTTAAAGTTTTCAGCCTTCGGGTGATTCGATGCCCATGTGGCGGAGGGAGGTGGCTAGGGATTTGAGGATGTGGTGGAGTTTGTAGCCGACGTTTGAGACAGTGAGGTTGGTTTGGTGGGCGATTTCTTCGTAGCAGAGGCCGGAAAGGTATTTGAGGGAGACGATCGTTTTGTCTGGTTCGGGGAGTTCGGAGATGAGGAGTTGGAGGGTTCCGACGGCTTCCATTTTACCGAGGGATACATCTGGATTCGGCGCTGTGATTTGTAATTCGCTAGATTCTGGAGAAGTTGTTTCGAGGGGTGTGGTGCGTTTGTTGTCGCGGATGTAGTTGAGGGCGAGATTGCGGACGCAGCGGAAAAGCCAGGGTCGGGGTGCTTCGACTTCGTGCCAGAGGGAATGGAGTCGCATGAAAGAATCTTGGACGATATCCTCAGCAGCCTCGCGTTGTCCGAGGATGCCGAAGGCGAAACGCAGGAGGGCGGATTCCTCGGCGTCGAATATCTGGCGGAGCGTGGATTTTTCCTCCATGGTTCTAGGGTTTGAGGGAGAGGAAAGAACCGCGACGGCTCCATCGCTTCTACTGGCGGCGGAGTTGGAGTGTAGAGGTTCCATGGATCGATTGTTGCATGCTTCTAAGGTAAAGACACACGAGCGGAATGATCCTTAGAATTTTTTTAAGAAATTTAATTAACCGCAAGGATCGCAAAGATTGGAATTTGGTAAAAATGACCACGGAGGAAGACGGAGGTCACGGAGTGGAATCAGAGAATGGATTGCTGTGTTCCATGATTTTGATTTAATTTTTTGCGCTCTTTGCGCTCCTTGCGGTTAATTTTTCTTCTAAACAGAGAAGAGTTCGCGGGCGGTGTAGGCCATGCCGATGGATGCGGCGGCGTCGCCACCTTCTGCCCATTCGAAGCGGGTAGTTTCTTTTTCTGGGTCGATGGGGCTGTGGCAATAGATAGGCCAAGCGCGTTCGGCGAAGCCCTCGCGAACCCAGTCGAGGAAATCATCGCGGAATTTGGCTTCGGCTAGACCACCGCCGATGACGACGAGTCCGGGATCGAAGGTGCGAACCAAATCGGCTATTCCGTAACCGAGGATGAAACCTTGTTGTTTGAAAAGCTGGATGGAAAGGGCATCGCCATTTTCCGCGAGGGTGCGAAGTTTGAAGGCTTTTTCCTCGATGGCTAAATCTGGTGCGTTGAGAGGATGGTCTTTCCACTGAGGCTTCTGAAGTTCGATAGAGAGACGGCGGCGGAGGGCGACGAGAGAAACCCATGCTTCGAGGCAGCCTTTGAGTCCGCAGGTACAGGCGGGGAGCTTGCCGTCGTCTTCGGTGAAAGGCACGGAAATGTGGCCGACCTCAAGAGCTAGGCCGTTGGCGCCTTCGTAGAGTTTCCCGCCAGGGAGGACGAAACCGCCGCCGAGGCCGGTGCCTGGAGCGACGAGGAGGAGTCCGCCGAGGTGTTTGTGGCGGATCGCGTATTCGCCAACAGCTGCAGCGTTGCAGTCATTGGTCATGTGGATGGGAATGTTGAGATGCTTGTTGAGCTCGCTGCAAATGTCGGTACCGACCCAGTCATCGCCGAGGTTGGCTTTTCCCCAGATCACACCGTTGGAGGATGGGGCTGGGACATCGAGTCCGATGCCGCCTATGTCTTTGCGATCGATTCCTGCGTTGTGACTTAATTCGTCGAGAGCGGCTTCAAGTTGTTTAAAAGTGGCCTGGTAGCCGTCTTTGACATGACTTTTCACTTCGACGATGGGACCGACCTGATCTCCGGATGAATTGATGATGACGGATTTGATGGTGGAACCCCCGATATCCAATCCGGCGAAATGCTTGGCTTTTGACATAATCAGATCGTGTTGTGGGCGGGTGGGATTCGTCAAGATGCAAGGGCGGATTTATTCAGGGGTATGGGTAGGGCTGCATCGCCGAAAGCAGGACGAGCACTAGCGAGCTATCCATTCAGGCGAAGCCGAGATGGCTTGGACGGAACAAAGTGTAGTTAAACAGCCGCGCGAAAGCGAAGTGTTGATGGGATAGAATATGAAGAAGTTAACCGCGAATGAACGCCAATGGACGCAAATGAAGAGGTTGAAACGATTGAGGAATTTCTCGTTCTTGCATTCGTTTCTCTCAGGGATTTGAATTTGGCATGTTCCGACCATTTCTCCTGCTGTGCATCATCGCCATTTCATCATTTGCGCGTGCTGAACCCGTTGCTCTGCCTGCCGAGCTTTCTGCTTATCAACTCGAGCCCGCACCGCAGGTCACGAGCCTACAACTCCGCAAAGGCGACCGCCTCGCGATCTGTGGAGATTCCATCACCGAGCAAAAGATGTATTCCGTCATGATCGAAACTTATCTGACTGCCTGCGTTCCAGAGTTAGAAATCACCGCTCGCCAGTATGGTTGGAGTGGTGAGCAAGCATCGGGTTTTCTCAAACGCATGAAAAGCGATGTTCTACGATTCAATCCAACCATCGCCACCACTTGTTATGGAATGAATGATTTTCGATACGTTCCTTACGACGAAGCGATTGCAGGGGAATACCGAAAAAATTTGATCGAGATATCCAAACAATTTCGCGATGCGGATTGTCGGTTGATCGTTGGTTCATCGGGTATTATTGATTCAGTCCCGCATTGGGTGAAATCGGCCCGTGGCAATCAGCAAGATCTCAATCTCTCGTTATCCAAGTTCCGCAATATCGCACTGGAAGTGGCGATAGCAGATAAAGCGGGTTTTGCTGATATATACCAGCCGATGCTTCTTGCTGATTTTACTGCAAAGAAGGCCATTGGACCGGATTTCAAAATCGCAGGTAAAGACGGCGTGCATCCCGGTTGGGCGGGGCAAGTTATCATGGCAAGAGCTTTTCTCAAAGCGATGGGACTCGATGGTAACCTTGGTGAAATTTCATGGGACGCTAGTTCGGATAAATCTACTGCCTCAGGGGGTCACGAGATCATTTCATCAGCTGGGGGTAAGTTGAATATTCGCAGTTCGAAATTGCCCTTCAGTGTCGACGAAGGAGACGCCAAGAATGACAACTCCATGCGAGCTGGAATGGCGCTCGTACCCTTTGATCAAGAACTCAATCGATTTACACTCCGCGTGACATCACCGAAAGCCAAAGCCTACAAAGTCACTTGGGGAACTGAATCGAAACAATACACCGCTGAACAACTCGCAGCAGGCGTGCCACTGGCGACCGATTTCATCAAACATCCGTTGCTTCCAGCCTTCCAAAATGTGTGGAAAGCCGTTCTGGAAAAACAAAGCTACGAAACCAAACAAATCAAATCCATCGTCCACGGTAAGCAAGGTAAAGATAATCCGGATGTAGCCTTCGCTGAAACAGAACCGATACGAGCACCACTTGCTGAAAAAGTGAAATCTTCACTGCAACCTGTGGAGCATGAGATTGTGATTACTCCGGTTGATTGATGTTTGATTTTTGAGTGAAGAGTCACAGGTAGAAATGTCCCTTCTCTCCTTAGGGCTGAAGAACTTTGAAAGACGCATTGATCTCTACTTTTCCTTCTTTATCAGCTGTGGCGTTGAGTTGAACGCGCGTGATGCCGGGGTTGAGTTCGTCGTGGGGTTTGGGTGGGGGATCGGCGGGGGAGGCGGTGGGTTTGGTGGATTGAGGGGAAGATAGATCAAGCTGCATGGTGGCTTTGTCTTGGGTGAGGACGAAGCCGGTAGCGGTGGCGGTGGAGGTAGCGGAGGTGAACAGGTTCCAAGTTATTTTGTCGTTGGGTTTCAGACCTGTTAGATTGTCGGTGATGGTGATGATTTTGCTTTTTTCATCCATTGTGAACTCACGGGTGGCGGTGGCGTTTTTGGGAAGGCCGAGAGGTTTTGCGAGATCCACGAGAGTTTCGTGTTTCGGCGCGCCTGTGGATGAGAGGATTTTTGATTTTCCATCCATTTGATGGAGTTTACCGTTGTAGGTCAGGGTGTTGTGGGAAAAGTTGTTGAGTCGGAACACCGTCCAACGATCGCTGTCTTGGGTCATTTCGAAGAGGTTGATACCACCGGATTCGAGGCCGTGATAAGTTTGCACCCCGAGATCGCTGGCCCAGCGTTTGCCCGCCCAATCGATGACAAAAGAGCCTGCGTCCATGTGGCCGTGACTGACGTTGGCGTGTCCGGCTTTGATGCCTAGGTAGAGGTCATTGGCTTCGAAGCCAGTGCGGTGGATGGCGATGGGACTCAGGCCGGCTCCGAGGAAATGGTTAGGCAAGGGTTTCTCATTCGGATCGGTTTTTTCAGGAATCCAAAACGCGGCGAGGGCGAGAAAGCGATCATAAGTTTTGGAATTAATTCGATCCAAGGTGGGCGCGATGAAATCGCTGAGTGCTTGGCTTTGGTTTTGCTTCGCCATCCAAGT
This sequence comes from Akkermansiaceae bacterium, assembly GCA_031419275.1. Taxonomy (GTDB): domain Bacteria; phylum Verrucomicrobiota; class Verrucomicrobiia; order Verrucomicrobiales; family Akkermansiaceae; genus Luteolibacter. Next base: position 7,055 of record JANOKJ010000144.1, read on the forward strand.
CATCGCTGCGCTGAACTCGAATTTTCCGGGCTTATTGTCGCCATAGCTGAAAAGTAGGTCGCTGGTGCCATGGACTTGGCGGACGTAGTTGCCGCTTTGGAGAAAACCGGGATGTGTGAGAATTTTATCAAACGGAAGCTTGGCGGTGCGCAGCGCCTCGATGGTGAGGATGGTGTAACTGGTTCCGTAAGACCAATAGCCACCGCCTTCCGAGTAAGCGCCATCGGCTGGATAACCCACACTGAGGCCTTTGGGTATGGCTTGGGTTGCGGCTTCTATCGCTTTGCTGGAAAGCTCGGGTTCAAGATCACTGAGAGCGATTGCGGATAAAACCAATCCGCCCATGCAGACTTGGTTCCAGTTGTTATGCCAACTCATGATTTTTTTCTGAGCCAGCGTGGATTTAAGGCCTTTTTCGCGGAGAGCGGTGGTGATGATTCTTTTATCAGCTTCTGTTAGATCCTGAAACAACCAGTCATAGCCGATGGCAAGGGCGGTTTGCATTTCCGCGGTGTCGAGGTGGTGGTCGGGGTTCCAATCTTTGAAGTTCGATATCGCGAGCATTTCATCGCGGCAGCGATCGAGGTATTTCTTTTCTCCGGTGACTTTCCATGCGGTGGATAGATCGAACACGCGCTCGATAGCGTCTCGCGAAACGGCAAGGATGCGTCGGCCTTCGCGTTGGTAGGTTAGTAGGGGTTTCTCAAGAGTGAGGTCGGCGCGCGCGATCGTGGCGGAAATGATTTTTTTGACCCGGGGATCGGCCTCCATGCGGGCGGGCAGTTTTTTCCAATCGGCCGCTGTGACAAGCAGGCGCGGGTATTCGGGGGCGGCGAGCAGGGCGGATGGCAGGATGAGCCAAACTATTGTGAAAGTGAGAAGATAGAGGCTTTTCATGGTGAAGATTTGCAGGTAGAGAAATGGAATGCGCTTAATTGTGGGAATGATCTTGGCTTCGTGTGGCTTATTAAACGCGGGTAGCTTGCTGGATTTTTCATACGGAATTCTGGAGGAAACGCATGGCAATCAAAAGCGCGCGAACGAGTTGATCGAATCGGCCTATACTGCGGATCCATTGGCGATGCCGCTTGTTAGGAGAATGGTGGATATCAAGATGGAATCCGGAGACAAGTTGGCAGCATTGGGGATCTATGAAAAAGTCATAGCGGCTCGCCCTGATGAAATCGAGGTGCGGATCGAATACGGCGATTTTCTCGAACAGATTGGTAGAGGAGATGGTTTTGCGGATCGTAAGCGCGAGGAAGCGTATCTCAAAGTGCTCGAAGTTATGCCGGGAAAGGTTTTACCGATTGAGCGGTTGATTCGTTTCGCACGCGATAAGGGTGATGACACCCGGGCACGGGAGTTGTTGGAAAAGCTTGATATGAATTCTCAGGAGGCTGTGAATTATTACATCGCGACTACGAAAAGCCTCTACGATGAAAAGGATGAAGAGGCGAAGAAGCGGGTGGAGGATAGGTATCAGAAAGCGATGGAGAATCATCCGGAATGGGCGGGTATCGCGAGATCTGCGAGTGATTATTTCCGTGAGGCAGCAAATATAAAAGAGGCGATCCGAATGTTAGAACTTCATACGACAGCGGTTCCGTCCTCTTTAGACATGAGAATACGCAAAGGAATATTGCATTTTACGGCAGGAGAAGATGAGGCTGGGGTGAAGGCGTTGAAAGAGGTCTTGGCAATCCATTCACGTAAAGTTCTGGCACATGAGTCGTTGGCGAAATTTTACCGGAAGAACGAGAAAATCGATGAAGCGTTATTTCATTCTGCGGAGTTGTTGAAAATTCGTGGCGGTTCGCCTGAGGAGTTTGAGCAACTTGCGGCTGAGTTACTTACTGCTGGAAAAAACCGTGAAGCGCGTTTGTTGTTAGAACGTGCGGTGTTTAATCATCCGGAGAACGCGCGCTTGATGACGCAGTTGGCGGTGGCGGCGGTGCGTGATCCGGAATCGAAGAGCTCAGCGCTTCGATTGTTTCGTGAAGCGGAAAACATGATGAGTCAGCCATCGCAAATGGATCCCAATTTCTTGTTGGAATTTTCTCAGGAGCTGGTGGTTCAGGGTCAGAATAAAGCTGCCGAGGAGCGGCTGAGAAATGCGATCAAGACTTTTCCCAAAACAGCGACCAAAGAAACCGCCGCCGCTTTACGCGCGCTGGCAGGGATATGGAACGCCGAGGGGCGTAATGCGGATGCCGCAAAGGCGTTGATTTCTCGGGCTGAGGCGTTGGAGAAATAAGAAATTCAATTTTTTTCCCTCTTTTTGCTTGTCAGTACCCCGTATCGAAACCAAACATCCCGCCCCGCACAAGCGGCACCGGGTAGGTGGCCGAGTGGTTAAAGGCGGCAGACTGTAAATCTGCTCTCATTGAGTACGCTGGTTCGAATCCAGCCCTGCCCACCATTCTTCGCTTCCGTGCCGAAAGCTACGAATGGCAAGCCATATAAAATGTCGAAGGAAGCGAAGAATGCCCTTCGTAGCCTTGGCGAAGTAGGGCAGATTGACCCCATCTATATGCACGAATTCCGTACCGGAAGCTCCCGCCGTCGCTCTGCGAGCTTTGGCGGACAAGACGAATGGCTAGTCATCTTAAAAGCGATGGTAAGCGAAGAATGCCTCTGCGACTGGTAGTCACTTCATTTGATCCCCGTGAAACGGGCAGTTTGCATGGCCGGAGAGTAAAGCAGGCAATGCCCTTCGTAGCTTTCTTGACCACCATAGCCTTGGCGACGGTGGTAGCGAAGTAGGGCTAGCTTGAACTACCTGAAAGCATTACTTACTTTTCGGAAGCTACGAGTGACATATTTAATTAGATTTATAACGTTCATCATAACGATGAGCGCTTGAAAGAGTCATTGGTTGGTGTGTCTCTTTCGAAAGTTAAAACGATTGATAAAAAGGAAGAGCTAGGAATGCGGTTAGCTTTTCTTCATTAGAGTTTGCACCCAGGTTTGCTGGTCAAGATACCAACGAACGGTTTCGCGTATGCCGTCTTCAAAAGTGTAAGTAGGCACCCAACCGAGTTCCTGTTGTAGCTTGCTGGCGTCAATCGCATAGCGGCGGTCGTGCCCGGCACGATCCTTGACATAAGTGATCAGCTTTTGTGTGTTGCCACCGAGTTGCGGCGCCATTTCGTCAATTAAATCGCAAATCAATTTCACGGTATCGATGTTCGCCCATTCATTATTCCCACCGATATTGTAGGTCTCGGCTGTTTTGCCCCGATTCAACACTTGCCATAATGCCTCGGTATGGTCGCGCACGTATAACCAGTCGCGCACATGCATACCATCACCATAAACGGGTATGCTTTTTCTCGTAAGACAGTTTTGAATTACCATCGGAATAAGTTTCTCGGGAAACTGGAACGGCCCATAGTTATTCGAGCAGTTGGTAATCACTGTGTTCAGGCCATATGTATGATGATAGGCACGCACGATCATGTCGCTTGAGGCTTTGCTGGCTGAATAGGGAGAGTTCGGTGCATAGGGTGTGGTCTCGGTGAAATAACCTGTAGGGCCGAGCGAACCGTAAACCTCATCTGTTGAAATATGATGAAACCTTTTATCATCAAAATTTCCGTTCCAAAAGTTGCGGCAGGCTTCGAGTAAATTATATGTACCTGTGATATTCGTGCTGATGAAATCGTCCGGTCCTGTTATGGAGCGGTCTACATGCGATTCGGCCGCTAGATGCATCACATGCGTAACCTCATGCTGTTCGACGACTCGTACCACTCCTGCTTTGTCTCTAATATCTACTTTCTCGAAAACGTATTTCGGATGGGCCGAAACGGTTTCTAGATTGGCCAGATGCCCGGCGTAACTGAGGCAATCCAGATTGATGAGTTTATGGATCTCAGGCTTAGCAATGATGTGCTGGATCAGATTTGAGCCGATGAATCCAGCACCGCCGGTAATAAGCAAGTTCATGTGGTTAGATTAAATTGTTTCGAGTTTCCAATTGCGCAAGGAGTGTTCTAGTGCTTCCCTCACGGGGCGGATTTTCACGCCCGTCGCCAGTAATTTTGTCACGTCCAAGACGCAATTGGAGCGTGGTGTCTTGGCCGCAACATTGTAAAATTCCTCGTCGTTGGCCCAGAACTCGAAGGTGCGGTTCGGTTTGAGAATTTTCTGCATCAGCTCAATCACTTCTCGTGTGGTGATGAAATCAGGATTGGTCACATTGTATATGCCGAAAGGGGCGCGTTTTTCCCATAGATCCAGACAGGCTGCGGCGTAATCACCGCGATGCGAAATCGAATTCACGTTGTCATAAGCCTTGGCATAGCGCTGCAACTTGCTGAGATAATTGCGCGTGCTTTCCACTTCATCAAACGGAATCCGCAATCTCCAGATGTAGTTTTGGCCGATGCCAGCGATCGCTTCTTCGCCTAGCGCTTTGGTGCCGCTGTAAAAACTGCAAGGTCCGTCGCGAAACGAGAAATTCGGCGTATCCGTTTCAGTGAAGCCTGAAATATTTTCCGGCGCCGTGGAGATCAGTTTGCGCATCTCGGGCTTGTTCATGTCTTTTTCAGTAATGACCTGATTTTCGGTTTTGATTTTCGCCCCAGAATAAATGCAGCCGGAGGAGACATGTCCCCATGGAATGCCTGCTGCGGTGCAAGCTAGCGCGATGGTTTGTGGTAGAAGCGTATTTCCTACTAGCGTGTCGGCTTTGGCTGCCTCACACGCATCCACGTTTGGTATGCCCGTGTAACCCGCTGCGTTGATGACAAATTCCGGTCGCTTCGATTTGAGGTAATCGAGCAACAAATCAAACCGATTATAATTCAACTCCCGCCGCGAGAGCGAGACAAACGGATGTTTCCGTCGTTCAAGTTCTGCTGCAAATGCTTGTCCGATGTAACCAGAGCCGCCAAGAAGTAGAATCATTTTTCGTTTTTTAGTCGGTTGGCCTCAGCGATGATCAAGCTAAGGTATTCGCGATATTCACAGTTGGGCATGAGGGCCGCAAGCTCGGTAAATTGTTCGAGATTTAAAATACCTGCGCGAAACGCGGCTTCTTCTGGGCAGCCGATTTTGATGCCGGCGCGCTTTTCGATGGTTTGCACATATGCGCTGGCTTCGTGTAGACTGCTGCTTGTTCCTGCATCCAGCCATGCAAAGCCGCGGGTCAAGCGCGTCACTTGCAAGGTGCCGCGCTTGAGATAGGTGGTATTTACGTCGGTAATTTCCAGTTCTCCGCGCGCGGAAGGTTTTTGTTTTTTTACGATGTTTAACACCTCGTTGTCATAGATGTATAATCCTGGTATAGCGTAATGACTCTTCGGATGCTTTGGTTTTTCCTCGATGGAGATCGCCTGGCCATTCACATCAAACTCGACGACGCCGTAACGCTCGGGATCGTTGACGTGATAGCCGAAAATCGTCGCACCACTTTTGAATTCTGTGAACGCTTTCCCGAACGCGTCGCCGCCATAAAATATGTTGTCGCCCAGTATAAGCGCGACACTGTCAGTGCCGATAAATGATTCCGCGATTAAAAACGCCTGAGCAATGCCCGCTGGTTTGGCTTGTTCACGATAATCAATCGTCAAACCGAAGCGTGAGCCATCGCCGAGCAATTGCTTGTAGCGAGGCAGATCGTGTGGAGTGGAAATGAGGCACAATTCCTTGATACCCGCCTCGATCAAGGTGGTCAATGGATAGTAAACCATCGGTTTGTCGTAAACCGGCTGGAGTTGCTTGCTGGATACGAGGGTCAGCGGATAAAGCCGTGACCCCGTTCCGCCTGCTAAGATGATTCCCTTCATTAAATTGTGCTTTAAATGCGCACCTCAAAATGTCGTCAATTACAAATGAATCAAGCCCTTTAGTCATCAAGACCCACGACACGCATCCGCAAGTTCTGCCGCCTCACTGCTTTTGAAATAACCCCATTTTCTTTGGAATTCCTCAGTTATAGCAGTCGAGATTGAAGATCTCTGTTCCATTTTGAGTGAAATTAAGAAAAAATCCATTTACGAAAGACGGTTGGATAGGATTACGTAGAGTCCGCAATGCAAAATCCAAATATACCCCAATCTGACCGTCGTGATTTTATGAAAGCTGGAGCTCTGGTCACTGCGGCGACCCTGCTGCCAGGAATCGCCAGTGCGCAGGATGCGGCGGGTAAAGAAATCAAAGTGGCTTTGATTGGCTGTGGCGGACGTGGAACGGGTGCGGCGAGTCAATCGCTGAACGTCCCAGGAACCAAGTTGGTTGCGATGGCGGATGCGTTTGAGGATAATCTCAACAAAGCGCACGATGCTTTGCAGAAGCAGTTTAAAGAGCGGGTGGATGTGCCGGCTGAGCGTCGCTTTGTGGGATTTGATGCTTATAAAAAAGCGATCGATGCAGCGGACTTGGTATTGTTGTGTTCTTCACCGGGTTTCCGCCCGATGCATTTTGAATATGCGGTGCAGCAAGGAAAGCACGTGTTCATGGAAAAACCTGTTGCCGTCGATGGACCAGGGATTCGCAAGGTGATTGAGGCAGCGAAGGCTGCGGATCAGAAAAATCTCAAAGTGGTTTGCGGACTTCAGCGCCATTATCAAAACACCTACCTTGAGACACTTGAGAAAATCAAAGAAGGCATGATTGGCGAGATCGTTAATTCGCAGGTTTACTGGTCAGGCGGCGGCGTTTGGACGCGTGAACGTAAGGAGGGGATGACCGAAATGCAGTATCAGATGCGCAACTGGTATTATTTCAACTGGCTTTGCGGCGATCATATTTGCGAGCAACACATTCACAACATCGACGTCAGTAACTGGTTCATGGGCCAGCATCCGGTGAAAGCGGTGGGTATGGGAGGTCGCACCAAGCGCGTCGGTAAAGACTGGGGTGAAATTTATGATCACCACTACGTCGAGTATACCTACGCGAACGGCGCGATCATGAACAGCCAGTGCAAGCATTGGAATGGCACATGGTCGAAAGTTTCAGAGACTATTATCGGCACCAAAGGCACGGCCACAGCAGGCTTGATCAAAGATCTTACCGGGAAAATTATCTGGCGTTTCAGTGGGAAGAATAACAATCCGTATCAGACTGAGCATGATGTCTTGGTGCAGCACATCATCGAGAATAAACCGATCAACAACGCTCACTACACGGCGGAGGCAACTCTATCATCTATCATGGGACGGATGGCGTCGTATTCGGGTCAGGAAGTCACTTGGGAACAGGCATTGAATTCTGATTTGGACACCATGCCGAAAGTCCTCGCGTGGGACGCCGATCCAGGTCCGAAGATGGGCGCGGATGGCCTTTATCCGGCTCCGATTCCGGGAGTGACTAAGGTGTTTTGATTCGTTCTTGGTTTGACTCCGCTTCGCTCCGTCCAAGCGGTCTGGACTTTGTCCTAGGGTGAAGGCTCGCTAGCGCTCACTCGGCTTTGTAGTTCTTAGTTCTTAGTTCTTAGTCATTTTAAAAGCCCACCCCGAGTGATCGAGGTGGGCTTTTTGTTTTGAAGGTAGAGAAGTGCGGGAAAGGTAGGGTGCCATCGCCGAGGGCACCGCGCGAAGCGAAACGTATTCGATGCTCCCTTAAAACATCATATTCTTCATCATTCCATGCGGCGCCCTCGGCGATGGCGCCCTACCAATTTTGAGAATTAAAGTTTAAAATTTAGAGTTTTATCCTTAATTAGTCGATTAAAGCCTGAGATTGCTGGGAATTTTGGTAGAGGATTAGTCCTTTCTAACGGGTTAGAAACCTGTCTATTTTAGACCACTGCCTTAGAGAGTATATCCATCAGGATTTCAATAAGGTATAACACCCATATATAATGAAAAAGATTGCGCTTAAATTACTGGTAACCGTTGTTGTATGCACAGTGATAGGTTATGCCGCCAGCCTCGTCTCACAGTCGATTTTTACAGAAGTCAGCACGGATCTGGCGTTGGAGCAAGTGAACGGAGATGATGTCGCCGCGGCCAAGCTGAGGGGATGGCAGAGTCAAAAAGGTCTTTTTGAGTTCGCTGTGATGGTTATTTGCCTCGTGGTGATCGTTGTAACTTTCTGGGCTGAGATTAAATTCCTCGTAAGAAAAGCGATGAAATCTGCTCCGGTTGTTCTGGGCTGCTTGCTTGTGATTACAATGAGCAGCTGCCGACGCCCTTATGACGCACCTGAATACGTTGAGGTCGATACCAATGAAACGGCGTTCGTGATTCCGCTTGAGGGTTCAGCGGACAAGCAAGTTCAGTTCGAATCCGCAGAAGCACTCGCCAAGAGCAAGGTTGCGTCCAAACGGATACAAATCACGCATCGCTGGAGCCAGACGGGTCGGAGAGATCATCAAGGGCATTGGATTAAAAATATTCGTGTGATTAAGGTGAGTCGAACTCCAGTTACAAGGGAGTGGGCGGCTGAGGCAAATCGTGGGACATCTAATAAAGACCAAGCGATTTGGGCGGAGAGCAGTGATAGTGTTGGATTTTCCACCGGATTTTCATGCACCGCCTTGGTTAATGAAAAAGACACGGCCTTGTTTCTCTACTCTTACAGTGGGCAATCTTTGGCTGAAATGATGGATTCGGAAATCCGCGCACGCATTCAAGCTGGTACGGCTGAATTTGCGGGTAAGTATTCCATGGATCTACTGCGGGATAAGAAAGGTGACATGATCGCAGCGATTCGAGCCGACGTGATTCCATTTTTCGCTGCCAAAGGAATTACGATCACCACAATCGGTCAATTTGGAGGATTCACTTATGAGAATAAGAAGATCCAAGATGCGATCGATGAGGTGTTCATTGCCCAGCAGGAAAAGCAGGTAGCGGGTGCGCAATTGTCTGCCCAAAATGATAAGAACAAGCGTCTTGAAATGGAGGGCGAAGGTATGGCGGCTAAAGTTCGTAAGACGGCTGAAGGTCAGCGTGATGCAGCTGTTATTGAAGCGGAGGGACGGGCTAAAGCGATTGCCTTAGTCGCGGAAGCGGCGCAAAAGGCAGGTGAAGAACCTCTTTTCTTACAACTCAAGCAACTCGAAGCAGTATCTGACATGGTCAATAAATGGAACGGTCAGTATCCTAATTTTATGATGGGTGGTGATTCCAATTCCTCATCCGGAGGACCCGCATTCCTCTTGAATATGCCAATGCCAGGAACCAATCCACCGCCACCTACCAAGCAGAAGTAATGGGAAGGTTCTTGGTTCTTGGTTCATAGTTCTTGGTTTTTTAAAATTAAAAAGCCCACCCCGAGTGATCGAGGTGGGCTTTTTGTTTTGAAGTTTAGAGTTTAAAATTTAGAGTTTACTCC